>JAFSER010000020.1 GCA_017435645.1 Clostridium sp.
AAAATTATAATAATGATATAAGTTATATAAGTTATCGTTATTCTAAATTTTTTATTATTTTATCATAAATATCTTTAGTAAATTAGAAAAGCAAATGCTACAATAGTCATTGCCTGGAGATTAGATATAGTTAGTTAAAATCTTAATATAAACTCTTTTAATAAAATTTATACAGTTTATATATGTCTATTAAAACCATTCATTATACTCATTAGGAGGTAAAAATATGAATAAAAAAATTATAAATAATAAGAATCTTTTATTTGTAGTTGGTATTTTATTTTTTTTAATTGGATTATTAATCTCTAGCAAAATCTCACTTGGAATATTAATTAGTATACTTGGAGGTATACTTATGGGGATAAGTATTTCTGTAAAATAAATCTCAAACTCTAAATTTTTTTCGCTAAAAGTAATTTTTGCGAAGTAATAAAAATCAACGTTTTTAAGCCCTTTGTAAGCTATAGTATAATAAAAAAATAGTAGTTAACTGTTTACTATACGTAAACTTATAAAAAAAGAGGTATTTCGTAATGCGCACTACGAAACACCTCTTTTTTTATAAGTAATGAAAAATAAAATTTGGATTATAATAAATATATAAATACACAAATAAAGTGGCATAAGCTTCCTAGTATAATAAATATATGGAATATTTCATGGAAGCCAAAGCTTCCAAGTTGAAGTTTTTTAGGTTTAAGTCCATAAATAACTCCACCTACTGTATAAAGTACTCCACCTAAAACTAATAAAAATAAACTAACTGGACTTAATACTTGTGATAAAGGTTTAATCATAAATATAGCAGCCCAACCTAAGCCTATATAAAGAGATGTTTGTAACCATCTTGGGCAATCAAACCAAAGCATTCTGAATAATATACCAGCTATAGCAATTGAAGCTATAATTGAAAAGAATACTGTTCCCTTTGAACCTCCAAGTGCAATTAAGCAAAATGGTGCATAAGAGCCAGCTATTAATATAAAAATCATAGAATGATCTAGCTTCCTTAAAGCAAATATTATTTTATCACTAGTTATAACACCATGATAAGTAGCTGATACACTATATAATAAAATTAAACTAACACCAAATGCTATTACTGAAAAAAGTTCTATAGCAGATGCATTATTAGATATTCCTTTTACTAACATTGCAATTAAAGCAAAAACTGAAAGGATAGCACCCACCCAATGAGTTAAGCTATTAATTGGCTCTCTTAAATATTTTTCCAAATAAAACACCTCTCTTCATATAGTTTTCAAAACTACATCTTGTTATTAATATATTAATAAACTGAAATATTAAAGTCAAAGTCTATATTAGTTTATATTTTGTGAAAGATAGCTATATTTTATTAAATTTCTTGAAATATCTAATGATTACGAGTATATTTAAATATAGATATATTAATAAGTAGTTTATAAAACTACATGGAGGGTTTTATGGATAAGATAGAATTAATTGAGAAATTTAATGAATTAAATTTACAAAATCAATTAGATTTAAATGAAATGCCAGAGCTTGATTTATATATGGATCAGGTTACTCAATTATTTGATAATAAATTTAATAGCAGTAAGAGAAATGAAGAAGATAAAGCATTAACTAAGACTATGGTGAATAATTATGCTAAAGGTAAATTATTAATGACTATTAAGAATAAGAAATACACTAAAGATCATTTAATATTAATGAGTCTTATTTATAATTTAAAAGGAAGCTTATCTATAGCAGATATAAAAAGTTCCCTTAATAAAATAGTTAAAAGTTTCGAGGATGGAGAAGAATATCCATTAAGAGATTTATATACCTTATATTTAAATCAGTATAATAAAGATTTATATGATGTTGAGAAGGTAATAGAAGAAAAAGCAAGTACTATAGATAAAGTAAATGTAAATGAAACTTCTGAAGAAGATGAAGAATTTCAAAAAAACTTTCTTTTATTGAGTTCATTTATTAATATGAGCAATATGTATAGAAGAATGGGAGAGAAATTAATAGATGAATATTTTAGTAAATTATAAGAGGGATAGTAATGAAGGATTTTAAAATTTTAAAAAATGAACTTCAGAGATTAGATGGAAGAGGTTATAAGTCATATAAAGATTTACAAGGGCAATACGATTTTAGGGACTATATTTTAAGTATTGACCATGTTCAGGGAGATCCCTTTGCATCACCATCTAGAATAAGAATTATTATAAATAGAAATAAGGCTAGATTTCCAGAAGAATTATTAAATGAAGATTATAAAAGAGTAGCAGTTTCAGATTTTTTAACAAGGTTATTTTATTTTAATATAAATAAATTTAGTGAAAAGATATTTGGATCAGGAAAAAGTGGATTAATTACTATAAGTAAGTGTCCACAAGAAATACTTGATAGAACTTCAATAATTATAAATAAAGATAATATAGAAGCTAGGTTTTATGTTGGGTTTCCTGCTAAGGGAAGAACAGTATTAGCTAAGGAACTGGAGAAAATATTATATAATATAATACCTAATATTGTGGAGAATACATTAGTTTATAACAACATTAATAAAGTTAAAATAAGTGAAAGAGTTAAATTAGTTGAGGATCAAGAGTTTATTAGAAGTGAACTTAAGAAGAAAAATCTAATTGCATTTGTAGCAAATGATTCAATATTACCTAGAGAAAGTGGGATATCACAAAAGCCATTAAAAAATTCCATACTATTTAAATCTCCTAAATCATTAGAGATAGAATTAAATCTACCTAATAAAGGCTTGATTAAAGGGATGGGAATTAGACAGGGTATAACGGTTATAGTTGGTGGTGGATATCATGGAAAATCAACTCTTTTAAATGCTTTAGAACTTGGTGTTTATAATCATATTGAAGGTGATGGAAGAGAATTTGTAATTACTGATAATAGTGCAGTTAAAGTAAGAGCTGAAGATGGAAGAAGTATTAAAAATACAGATATCTCATTATTTATAGATAACCTTCCAAATGGTAAAGATACAATAAAATTTACTACAGAAAATGCTAGTGGTAGCACATCACAAGCTGCAAATATAGTAGAAGCTATTGAAGCTAGGTCAAAAGTATTACTTATAGATGAAGATACATCAGCCACTAACTTTATGCTTAGAGATGATTTAATGCAAAGATTAGTTTCTAAGGAAAAAGAGCCAATAACTCCATTTATTGAAATAGTAAAACCTTTATATAATCAAAAACATATTTCAACTATATTGGTTATAGGTAGTTCTGGAGATTACTTTGATGTAGCAGACACTGTTATACAAATGGATAATTATGAAGCAAAGGATGTTACAAAAGAAGCAAAAGCTCTTATGAGAGGAGAAATAAATAAGAGAATTAAAGAAAAGAATTTATCTATAAATATAAAATTTGATAGAAAGATTCAAAAAGGAACTATAGAAACTACTTATAAAGGTGTAAAAATCAAGACTATGGGCTTAAATAATATAAGTATAAATAATGAAAATATTGATTTAAAATCAGTAGAACAAATAGTTGATAATGAGCAATTAAATGCTATTGGAGCTATTATGAAGTGGATAGAAGAAAATATGATGAACAAAAATTTATCTTTAGAAGAAGTAGTAAATGAAGCATATTCTGAAATAAAAAGAAATGGATTAATTACTATAGATAAAATAAAAGGTGGATCAGGTAGCTTAGCTTTACCTAGAAAGCAAGAGATTATGGCATCCTACAATAGATTTAGAAAATTAAGGATAATGTAATAAAATTTTACGAAAATAAAATATTATATTTTCCAGAGTTTATTAAAAGAACCTTAAGAAAAATGTTATACAATTAATAATTGTTTATTATGTAGGATAAAATGATTTAACTAAATTAATATAATTGTTTATAAATAGAAAAAAATATGGAGCTGTCTAAAATAGCTCCATATTTTTTATTTAAAAATTAAAATATTATATTTGCTACAAGAACTATTACTGGTAATGTAATTAAAGTTCTTTCTATAAATATTATTATTAATTGCTTTAAGGATACAGGGATTTTTGATCCAAGTAAAACTCCACCTACTTCAGACATATATATTAATTGAGAAACTGAAGTACAAGCTATTATAAATTTAGTCATTTCACTAGTTATAGAATTTGCAGCTAAAACTGATGGTAATAGCATATCTGCAAATCCAACAACTAAGGTTTGAGATGCTGCTATAGCTTCAGGAACTTGAAGTAGTTTTAATAATGGTATAAAAGGAAGACCTAATATTTGGAATATAGGAGTATATTCAGCTATTATTAAGGCTATAGTAGCAAATGCCATTACTATAGGCAGAACTCCAAGCCACATATCAAGAACATTCTTACCACCATCTATAAAGAAGTCTTTAGCTCCAGGACTATTATGAGCTTTAGTTAAAGCTTTATTATATCCCCAAGAGATAGAAGTATGTCCATTAGGAACAATTTCATCATCCTCATTTTTCTTATTATTATAATAAGTATTAGGAATTTTACATAGAGGATAAATTCTTGGAAGAATAATAGCTGCAACTATACCAGAAAGTGTTACTGTTAAATAAAACGGAATAAAATACTTTGATAAACCAACAGTGTCTATAACGATTAAGCTAAAGGTTATAGAAACAGCAGAGAATGTTGTACTAATTATTGCAGCTTCTCTCTTTGAATAAAATCCATCTTCATATTGTTTACTTGTTAAAAGTATGCCTAAAGTACCATCTCCAAGCCATGAAGTTATACAGTCTATAGATGAACGTCCAGGTAAAGTAAATATTGGTCTCATTACTCTTGTAAGAATTGATCCAAAGAACTCTAATAAACCAAAGTTAAGTAATAATGGTAATAATAAACCTGCAAAAAAGAATATTGTAAATAAAATAGTAAGTAAGTCATGTAAAACAAAGCTACCTGTTCCAGAACTTATTATTATTTCAGGACCTACATTAAATAGCACTAATATACAAAATACTGCACCTAAGATTCTTGATGCAAGCCATAATGGTTTTAAATTAAACAATGTATTTAAAAATTCATTTTCAATTATAAATTTAGGCTTAAATAGTACAGTAACTATGCTAATTATAGTAGATACAGTTACTGCAATAGTAATAATTGTAGTTAAGTAATCGCCTAGTATACTAGCTAAAAAGTTTGATAATAAAGCTATTGGGATAGTTATCTCACCATTATATTTAATAGGAACTATAAATAATAAAATACCAATTAATGATGGAATTATAAACTTAAGTGAAGTACTAAGCGAAAAATTATCTTTAGTTGAATTATTCATATTTTTCTCCTTTGTATTAAAAAATTAATATTTATACAATATAGATAGATTTTAATACATAACTATACAAAAAATCAATAGTTTTATACATTAAATAAGACTAAATTTATGTATAAATAATACAATAATATTTTAAAGTTAAGGGGATAAACTATATTTATCAACTATATACAGGAGAATGTTTATTATGAATAAAAAGAATATAATTACATATTTAATTATTTTTAATTTATTAGCTATATTAATTATATTAATAAGTAAAATATCAATAATAAAGGAGCTTATAAATATAATTTTTAGTGTTGTTATTATACCAATAATATTTGGAGTATTTTTATTTTATATTTTAAAGCCTATAAATAATATCTTGTTAAAAAGAAAGATAAAAAGTGGTACAGCGGCATTAACAACAATTATTATTTTTATTGGTTTTTTAATAATTTTATTCACAATATTTGGAGATTTTATTTTAGAGCAATTTTTAAATATTAAAAGCTTACTTTTAGATATGACTAATTCTAAAAATAATATAGATTCAATAAAGAATTCCATAAATAAAGAGATTTTTAGTTTAAAATATTATGATAATATTTTAGCTAATATGCAAAATTATATATTTCTATTAGTAAATAATATTAAAAGATTTTTTAATGGGAGTATTCAATTATTTTCAAATGTAATATTAGTAATATTAATAACCTTTTATTTACTTAAGGAGGAAGAGAAGTTAAAGGATTATTTTGTAAAAATATTTCCTGGTAAATATATGAATAAAATATATCTAACACTTGATGAGTGTGATGATGTATTACAATCTTATATATTGGGGCAAACTAAAATAGCACTTTTATTATCAATAGTGATGTATATAGGATATAAATTTATTGGAATATTAAATCCACTTTTATTAGCATTTAGTACATTTATACTAGCTTTTATACCTTTTATTGGATTTTTTATATCTTTGATATTACCTTTTATACTGGCTATATCTTTGGGATTTAACATAGTTTTAAAATTATCAATACTTGCTTTTATAGTTCAGGTTATTAAAGGAAGAATAATAGTGCCTTTAATTATGGGAAAAACTATGAAAATACATCCTATTACAGATATTTTTTTAGTAGTAGGAGCAGCTACTTTAATAGGACCTATTGGAGCTTTTATAATTATACCAATATATTCTATTATTAAAATAGTATATATTAATTTTAAACAAGAAATAGATAGAAAATTAAAAGAATTTAAAAAATAAGCAGGTTTAAATGTATTTTTTATAGAAATAATAAGTAAAACTATTTATAATTAAACAAAGAGATAAATTTGGGGGAATAACATATATGAATAATAGAGATAGAATAAGGAATTGTAATAGAATTGTGGTTAAGGTAGGAACTTCAAGCTTAACCTATGATAATGGGAAAGTTAATTTAACAAGAATAGAGAAGCTAACAAGAGTATTATCTGATATGATGAACTCAGGTAAGGAAGTTGTATTAGTAACATCTGGGGCTATTGGTGTTGGAGTTTCAAAATTAAAATTAAAGGAAAAGCCTACATCTATAAGAGAAAAGCAAGCTGTAGCTGCAGTGGGACAATGTGAACTAATGCATATATATAGTAAGTTTTTTGGAGAGTACGGACATACTGTAGGACAAGTGCTTTTAACTAGAGATGTTATTGAAGATGATCATATTAGAAATAATGTATGTAATACATTTGAAACATTAATTGAAAATGGAATTATACCAGTAGTTAATGAAAATGATACTGTAGCAATAGATGAAATAGAGAATATAGTGAGATTTGGAGATAATGATAATCTATCTGCAATAGTAGCAACATTAGTTAATGCAGATTTATTAATTATATTATCAGATATAGATGGATTCTATGATTCAGATCCAAGAGTAAATAAAGATTCAAAAATGCTAAAGGAAGTTTTAGAAATAAATTCAGAGTTAGAGGAATGTTGTGGAGGAGCAGGAAGTAATTTAGGAACTGGTGGAATGATAACTAAGTTAAGTGCTGCTAAGTTGGCAACATCATCAGGTGTTCATATGGTGTTAGCTAATGGAAAAGAGCCTAAAATAGTTTTAGATATAATGAATGGAGAAGATATAGGAACATTATTTGTTTCTAATAAATAAAGGGGGATGTTATGATGTTAAGTTTAAATGAATTAGGTAGAAATGCTAAAGAAGCTTCTTATAATTTAGGAGTAGCATCAACAACAGAAAAAAATAAAGCATTAGAGATTATGGCTAATGCATTAATAGAGAATACTGAGACAATAATATCTGAAAATGAAAAAGATTTAAAGGTAGCTATTGAAAAAGGAACTTCAAAGGCTATGCTAGATAGGCTATCATTAAATGAAGCTAGAATTAAAGATATGGCAAAGGGATTATTGGAGCTTATAGCATTAGATGATCCTATTGGAGAAGTAATTGAAATGTGGAAAAGACCTAATGGGATTGAAATAGGTAAAAAGAGAGTTCCTATGGGAGTAATAGGAATAATATATGAAGCGAGACCAAATGTAACTTGTGATGCAGCTGGGTTATGTATTAAAACAGGAAATGCTGTAATATTAAGAGGTGGAAGCGAGGCTATTAATTCTAATAAGGTAATAGTAAAAGTATTAAAGGAAGCCTTAAAAAAATCTAATTTACCAGAAACCTCAGTACAATTAGTTGAAGATACAAGCAGAGAAACTGCAACAAATATGATGAGATTAAATGAATATATAGATGTTTTAATACCAAGAGGAGGAGCAGGTTTAATACAAGCAGTTGTAAAAAATGCTACTGTTCCAGTAATAGAAACTGGAGTTGGTAATTGTCATATATATGTAGATGAAAATTGTGATTTTGAAATGGCAAAAGATATAATTGTTAATGCAAAGACATCAAGACCAGCTGTTTGTAATGCAGCAGAAAAAATGCTTATAAATGAAAAAATTGCAAAGGATTTTTTACCTATAATTATACAAGCTTTAAAAGAAAAGAATGTTGAAATTAGAGGAGATGAAAATGTTAGAGATTTAGTAGATGGGATTTCTTTAGCAACTGAAGAGGATTGGAGCAAGGAATATCTAGACTACATAATAGGAGCAAAGGTAGTTAAAGATATAGATGAAGCTATAGCTCATATAAATAAATATGGTTCTGGACATTCAGAAGCAATAGTTACAGATAGCTATAAGAATTCACAAAAATTTTTAAACCATATAAATGCAGCTGCAGTTTATGTTAATGCATCAACAAGATTTACAGATGGTGGAGAATTTGGATTTGGAGCTGAAATAGGAATAAGTACTCAAAAGCTTCATGCCAGAGGGCCAATGGGTCTTAAAGAGTTGACAACAATTAAGTATATAATTTATGGAAATGGCCAAATAAGATAAAATATAAAATTTTTAAAAGAGTGTCTTAAGTAATTTATTTAAGCACTCTTTTTATTTATGGAAGAAATTAATAAATGATATTATAATTATTAATATAAAATAATAGATAAAAGGAGTTACCTTATGAATAATAATTACAAAGTAGTATGTAAAAGTTTTAATGAACTTAATGTGAATGAGTTATATGAAATTGTTAAATCAAGATATGAGGTATTTGTTTGCGAACAAGAAATAACCTGTGAAAATGATTATGATGATAAAGATAAGAAATGTACTCATTTATTTATTATTGATATGAAAAATAAAGAAAAAGTAATTGCTTATTGTAGGTTACTTCAACCAGGGTTATCCTATAACGAAGCATCAATAGGAAGAGTATTAGTTTTAAAGGAATATAGAAATAAAGGTATAGCAAAGATGATGCTTACAAAAGCTGTGGAGGAGATATTTAAAAGATATAATACAGATAGTATAGTATTATCTTCCCAAACATACATTAAAAGTTTATATAGTTTGATTGGATTTAAAGATATATCAGATGAATATGAAGAGGCAGGTATACCCCACATAAAAATGAAATTAAATAGATAGTTATTATACAATTAATAAAAGTTAAAACTAATTAAAAGAACTAAGATTAAAAATAGTGAAATATAATTAATTTGGATAAAGTGAGTAGTAGTATATATTATTCGCTTTATTTTTTGTACAAATAAATACCATAATATCATCTTATTTTACATGAATAATAATAAGACATTTAATTATATTAAAGCATTTATAAAAATATAAAAAATATAAGGAATATAAGGGGTTAATATTCGTGAAATTATTATTGAATTTAGTTAAAATATATATAAAATTAAGTTAAATAGTAATATACTGATGAAAAATAAAGAATTATTAAAAATATATTGATAAAACACGAATAAAATGTTAATATACAAATATAATATTCGATTTTTTAAGAGAGGTATTTTTATGGAAAAGTTTTTTAAATTAAAGGAAAATGGGACAACTGTTAAGACAGAATTAATGGCTGGATTAACTACATTCTTAACTATGGCATACATATTATTTGTAAATCCATCAATGCTTGCAGCTACAGGAATGGACCAAAATGCTGTTTTTGCAGCAACTATAATTTCAGCAGCGATAGGAACACTAGTAATGGGATTAGTTGCGAATGTACCTTTTGCACAAGCTCCAGGGATGGGATTAAATGCATTTTTTACTTTTACAGTAGTATTAGGACTTGGTTTTACATGGCAACAAGCTTTAGCTATGGTGTTTATTTGCGGAGTTATTAATATTATTATAACTACTACTAAATTAAGAAAAATGATAATACAAGCTATACCTCGTTCTCTTCAATATGCAATTTCAGGTGGTATAGGATTATTTATTGCATTCTTAGGAATTAAACAAGCTGGATTTATTACTTTTACAGGAGAAGCAACAGCTTTAATTTCTTCATCAGATGCATCATCTGTATACAATAGTGTTAACCTAGCAATGACTGATTTTAAAAATCCAGTAGCAGTACTTTCCTTAATTGGATTGGTAATTACAATAGTATTAATGCTTTTAAAATTTAAGGGTGCTATATTAGCAGGTATTATTTTAACTACAGTTATTGGTATATTTATGGGTGTAACTCAAGTTCCAGATTTTTCACAAATGACATTTGCACTTCCTAGTTTAGAGCCAACATTATTTAAATTAGATTTTGCAGGGTTATTTAGTGATCCAGGAAAAATATCTTTAGTTTTAATAACTATATTCGCATTCTCTTTATCAGATACATTTGATACAATTGGAACATTTTTAGGAACAGGAAGAAAAGCTGGTATTTTTGATGAAAATGATGAACAATTATTTGAAAGCGGAAATAATTATTCTTCAAAATTAGAAAAAGCATTATTTGCAGATGCTACAGCTACTTCAATTGGTGCACTTTTAGGAACAAGTAATACAACAACATATGTTGAGAGTGCAGCAGGTATTGGACAAGGTGGAAAAACAGGATTAACTGCAGTTACAGTAGCAGTATTATTCTTATTATCATTATTCATAGCTCCTATAATGGGAATAGTACCATCAGCAGCAACTGCTCCAGCTTTAATAGTTGTAGGTATCTTAATGATGGATTCATTAAAGAATATTGATTGGAGCGATTTCGATATAGCTATGCCAGCATTTTTTGTAGTAACATTTATGCCATTTACAGGTAGTATATCAAATGGTGTAGCTGCTGGATTTATAGCATATTGCTTATTAAAAATTGTTAAGAAAGAAGCTAAAAAAGTACATCCAATTATGTACATAGTTAGCCTGTTATTTATAATTAACTTTGTTATAAATGCACTTTAAAATAAAAACCTTCAATCTTAAAAAAGATTTAAATAAGGGACTATCTCATAAGAGTTAGTCTCTTTTTATGTTTTGAGAATACAGATTAAAGAGTTCACTTATTAAAAAACCATATAGGTTGTTACAAGGAAAATAAATAATATTTATATTTTATATGTACTATGATATATTAAGGTTCAAAGTGAGAATTAAATAATTGGAGGAATAATTATGGGGAAACCATATGGTAGGAGTTGTGTATTAATAACAGGAGCTACTACTGGTATAGGATATGAATTAGCTAAGCTATATGCAAAGGATAAAAATAATTTGATTTTAATTGCTAGAGATGCAGAAAAGCTTAAAAATGTAAAATATCAATTAAGCTTATATAATATTAACATATATACTATTGCAGTTGATTTAGCTGAGGATAACTCTTGTGAAAAAATATTAGATATAGTGGATAAAAATAATTTATCTGTGGATACTTTAATTAATAATGCTGGCATTGGATCTTTTGGATATTTAGGTGAAATTGAAATTGAGAAGGATATTAAATTAATTGATTTGAATATTAGAGCATTAACAAGGCTAACAAAGACTTTTTTATCTACAATGATAAAGAATAATGAAGGGGCAATTATGAATGTAGCATCAACAGCTGCTTTTTGTGCAGGACCTAAAATGGCTACTTATTATGCATCAAAAGCTTATGTACTAAACTTTACAGAAGCCTTATATGAGGAATTGAAAGGAAGTAATATTCGAGTTAGTTGCCTATGTCCAGGACCTGTAAAAACAACTTTTCAAGAGAAGTCAGGAATAAAAAAGAAATCTACTATTAAAAATACTTTGATGTCTTCTGAAGAAGTAGCTAAAATTGCATATAGAGATTTTATTAAGGGAAAATTTTTAATTATTCCTGGGTTTAAAAATAGATTAATTGTAAATTTAAATAAATTTATACCTAGAAGTCTGTCTAGAAAAATTATATTAATAATGAACAAAGGAGAGTGATTTTAATGGATGTTATAAATCAAGAAATATTAGATTTATATGATGCGCTTATAGATAATGGAATAACTTTTTATTATGGTAGTGAAGAAGTATCTACTGGAGAAATTATAGAATTTAATATATCGGAAGATTACATAATTGAGATAACGATGGATGACTTTAATACTTATGAAGTTACAGTAGAAGAATTTATAGAGTATCATTCTAAAGAAGGTGCTAATTATCATACATGGAATACTATAAGGAACTTTGATAAAAAACTTTCGGAAATATTATAATAAGATTAATTAGTTTTATTCAAAAAAATAGAGCTTTTTTAATTAAAGCTCTATTTCTATTATTTTATAGGTAAATAAAATGAAATTAATTATTATATTTTAAATTATTTTAAAAATATTTGAGTACCATATATTGCATTATTACTAATGTATATACCAACTGCACTTTTAGTTGCAGACTTATTTAAAATATTTGATTTATGACCAGAAGATTTCATCCATCTATTAACCATATCTTTAGCAATACTAGAAACATTATTAGTATTATTAGCAGTTATTAAATTTTCAGCCCATAAGCTAAATTTCACACCATTTTCTCTCATATAATTATATGTATACTTTCCTTTTAAATCATAGTGCCCAAAATAATTATTTTTTGCCATATCTTTAGATTTATTAGTTGAATAAGTTAAAATAGTGCTGTCCCATACTAAAGGTTTTAAACCGTTTTTAGTTCTTTCTTTGTTAATAAGCCTAAATGTTTCTTTAGCTATTTGATCAGCAAATGATATGTTTTGATTAGTTTCAGTAATCATGTTATTGATAGTGTTTAATTTAGACATAATATCATTAGTGATAACTCCAGTACCACCAAGAGCAGTTATTTTATCAGGATTAATAATACTTAGGGCAATTTCTGTATATTCACTTATAGATGATGCACACAATATAATTGCTTGTTTGTTATTTCCAGCTAAGGCTGAACCTGTTAAAGCATCTGGGAAATTTGAACCAGAAGCTATATATACATTGCTTTTATCAAATAAATTTGAGAATTCTTCTATAATCAATTGATTAGTTTCGTATCTATCAACTCCGCCTAATCTTTCATATTCCCTTTTTACCTTTGAATCCATTTTATTACTAACAACAGCTACTCCACCTATTTTATATAGTTTCTTTGTTGCAGCATTAATAGCATTAATATCAGTATTATTAACATCACCATTTGTTAATAGTATTGGAGAGCCTGTCATAGCAGAAACTGGAGCAACAGATAATGCATCTGGGAAGTTTAAGGCACTTACTAAGAATGCATAAGGATAATCATTAAGTTTAAGAATTGCATTAGCAACTAATCTAGATGTTTCATATCTATTTTTTCCACCATATCTGACTACTGATTTTAATTGTGATTTTAATTTATTTTCAATTCCTGTACTAACTACACCAGTACCACCAACAATGACAGCATTAGTAAATTCACCTTTATTTAAGCTATTAATTGTATTAGAATCTAAGCTATTATATTGAGTTATATGGATTTCTCCATTTAAATGATACACTAAAGGTGCAGCTACAAGTGCATCTGCAAAATTATCTCCAGATACAAGTATAAGAGTTTTGGAAGTTGAACTATTATTTATTTTAGCAGCAGTTTCATATCTAGTTTTCCCGCCTAATCTGTCTAAAGTTGTAGCACTAACTAAGGTACTAAATGATAAAAAAACAGCTAAAAAAACAATAAAAATCTTATTTCTCATAAATTCTCCTTTCATTTTTGTATTTTTTAGTAATATATTACAATTTATTATACTATATTAGGAACTCTTATAGAAGTTATAAAACAAAAAAAGACAATTTATATACATTTTTAAAAAGTAAAAATTAATAATTTGAATATATAAATATATAAAAATAAAATCTTAAGGTATAAAAATAATAAAAACATGAATAATTATTCAGAAAATTATTTCAATTTAAAGAAAAGTATAGTAAAATATATATTGGATAAAAAATACAATTTGATTACTATTAATAATTAATAACTTTACACTTTAAATACTATCTTATATATGGATAAAAGGTATTATGAATATTTAAAAACTAGCAATAAGTGTATAAATATTAACAGAAATTCTTGACAGATATATTTATAAAATATAGAATATTATAAAGATATTGTTTTTTTATAAGGTTAAAAAGTACACTTTAAATTGGTCCTGTGAGGCCAGAAAGGGAGTATATATTTATGTTGTATTTATTTTCACAAAATAATTGCATAAAAATATTAGATAGGACTTTTTCTAATACTGATATTAAACATAGGATAGTAGGGAGAAAACTAAAGATATAGTGGTCTCTTTATTATCCTTTTTTGTTTTTAATAAGATAAGCTTTTATTAAGTGTATTTTTAGCTATTAATATTTATATTTTAGGGGGGCTAAATATGAAAGCAAAGCTAATATTAGAAAATGGAATGATTTTTAATGGAAAAGCCTTTGGATACTTGAACGATAGTATAGGAGAAGTGGTTTTTACTACTGGTATGACTGGTTATCAAGAGGTTTTAACTGATCCATCATATTATGGACAAATAGTTACTATGACTTATCCTCTAATAGGTAATTACGGAATAAATCTTGAAGATATAGAATCTAAGACACCTAAGGTAAAGGGATTTATAGTAAGAGAAAAGTGTAATTTTCCTAATAATTTTAGATGCGAAATGGATCTTGAAAGTTATTTAAAACAAAATAATATTATCGGTCTAGAAGGAATAGATACAAGAGCATTAACAAAGGTATTAAGAAATCATGGTACTATGAAAGGAATTATTTCATTAGATGATGTATCTTTAGAAGAAGTTAAAGAAAAAATAGAGAGTTTTTCTAATAAAGATGCAGTGAAGAATGTTACTACAAGTGAAAAATATACTATAGATGGTGAAGGAAAACACGTAGCAATAATTGATTTTGGAATAAAAGAAAATATAATTAGAAATTTTAAGAAAAGAGGCTGTAAGTTAACTATATTCCCAATGAATACTACAGCAGAAGAAATTTTAAATGTTAATCCAGATTTAGTATTTTTATCAAATGGACCAGGAGATCCAGAGGATTTAACTGATGCAATAGAAAATATTAAAAAATTAGTAGGTAAGAAGCCTTTAGTAGGTATATGTTTAGGGCATCAACTTTTAGCATTAAGCTTAGGTGGAAAAACTGTTAAATTAAAGTTTGGACATAGAGGTTGCAACCATCCAGTTAAGGACTTAGAAGAAAATAAAGTTCATATTACATCACAAAATCATGGATATGTTGTTGATAAATTACCAGAAGGAGTTGTAGCAACTCATATTAATATTAATGATGGAACAATTGAAGGTATGAAACATAATAGTTTACCAATATTCTCAGTTCAATTCCATCCAGAAGCAGCAGCAGGTCCAAAGGATAGCGAATATATATTTGATAAATTTTTAAAGTATGCACTATAGGAGGGATTATACATGCCATTAAATAAGAATATTAAAAAAGTTTTAGTTATAGGCTCAGGTCCGATAGTAATAGGACAAGCGGCAGAATTTGATTATTCAGGAACACAGGCTTGTCAAGCTTTAAAAGAAGAAGGTATAGAAGTAGTATTAGTTAATTCAAATCCAGCAACTATTATGACTGATGCAGAAGTTGCAGATAAAATTTATATAGAGCCATTAACAGTAGAATTTTTAGAAAAAGTTATTGAAAAAGAAAGACCAGATAGTATGATTACAGGAATGGGTGGACAAACAGGACTTAACCTAGCTGTAGAATTATATGAAGCTGGAGTTTTAGATAAATATAATGTAAAAGTAATAGGTACATCTATTGAGTCTATCAAAGAAGGTGAAGATAGAGAGCTTTTCAGAGATATGATGAATAGAATTAATGAACCAGTTATTCAAAGTGAAATAATAACTGATATGGAGTCAGGAGTTAAGTATGCAGCTAAGATTGGTTATCCGGTAATTGTTAGACCTGCATACACTTTAGGAGGAACTGGTGGTGGAATAGCTGATAATGAAGCTGAGCTTAAAGAAATACTAGCATCAGGATTACAGTTAAGTACTATAGGACAAGTGCTTTTAGAAAAATCAGTTAAGGGATGGAAGGAAATTGAGTATGAAGTAATGAGGGATTCCTATGGAAACTGTATTACTGTTTGTAATATGGAAAATATAGACCCAGTTGGAATTCATACAGGAGATAGTATAGTTGTTGCTCCATCACAAACATTATCAGATAAAGAATATCAAATGCTTAGAACATCAGCTATAAATATAATAAATGCAGTAAAAATCGAAGGTGGATGCAATGTTCAATTTGCCTTAAATCCAAACTCTTTTGAATATGCAGTAATAGAAATTAATCCAAGAGTATCAAGATCATCAGCTTTAGCTTCTAAGGCAACAGGATATCCAATAGCTAAGCTTGCAGCTAAAATAGCATTAGGATATGGATTAGATGAAATTAAAAATGCAGTTACTCAAAAGACCTATGCATGTTTTGAACCTACATTAGATTATGTTGTAGTAAAGATTCCAAAATGGCCATTTGATAAATTCTTTACAGCAGATAGAGCACTTGGAACTAAGATGATGGCTACTGGAGAAATAATGGCTATAGGAGCTAATCTTGAGGCAGCTTTATTAAAAGGAATAAGAAGCTTAGAAATTGGAAAGTATTCATTAGATCATCCAAAATTTAAAGAGTTAAGTATTCAAGAATTAAAATCAATAGTAGTTAAACCAGATGATGAAAGATTATTTGCTTTAGCTGAAATGATAAGAAGAGATTATAGAATTGAAAGTATAGCTAAAATAACAGGAATAGATATATTCTTCTTAGAAAAGTTTAAGTGGATAGTTAATGAAGAAACTAGGTTGAAATTAAGTAAAATAGAAAATCTAGATAAGGAATGGTTATTAGAATTAAAGAAAAAAGGTTTTTCAGATAGAGCCATAGCTGATATGCTAAAGGTTAGTCAAGATGATATTTATAAATTAAGAGATATATGGAATATTAAGCCTTCATATAAAATGGTTGATACTTGTGGAGGAGAATTTGAAGCATTATCACCTTATTATTATTCAACTTATGAAGAATATGATGAAGTAGAAGTATCAGATAAGAAGAAAGTAATAGTTATAGGTTCAGGACCAATAAGAATAGGTCAAGGAATAGAATTTGATTATGCTTCAGTACATTGTGTGAAGTCACTAAAGAGAATGGGAATTGAAACAATAATAATTAATAATAATCCAGAAACAGTAAGTACAGATTTCAATATTTCCGATAAGTTGTATTTTGAACCATTAACAGAAGAGGATGTATTAAGTATAATTGAAAAGGAAAATCCTGATGGAGTTATTTTACAATTTGGAGGACAAACAGCTATTAAACTTGCTAATTTCTTAAAGGAAAAGGGAATAAAAACTCTTGGAACAACAGCAGATCAGATAGATATGGCTGAAGATAGAGAAAAGTTTGATGAATTATTAGAGAATTTAAATATAGCTAGACCAAAAGGAAAAGGTGTTTGGACTTTAGAAGAGGGATTAGAAGAAGCAAGATATTTAGGTTTCCCTGTACTTGTTAGACCTTCATATGTTTTAGGTGGACAAGGAATGGAAATTACTCATGATGAAGATGAATTAAAATATTACTTAAATAATGCTTTTGCAAAGGATAAGAAAAATCCTATATTGGTAGATAAATATTTGATGGGTAGAGAAATAGAAGTGGATGCTATTTCAGATGGTGAGGATATATTAATTCCAGGGATAATGGAGCATTTAGAAAGAGCAGGGGTACATTCTGGAGACTCAGTAACTATGTATCCTAGCCCAAATATCAGTAAAGAAATAAAAGATAAGGTATTAGATTATACTAAGAAGTTAGCTATTGCTATAGGAATAAAGGGAATGATTAATATTCAATTTATAGAGTTTGAAGGAAAGCTTTATATAATAGAAGTTAACCCAAGAGCATCTAGAACAGTTCCTTATATAAGTAAGGTAAGTAAGGTTCCAATAGTAGATTTAGCAACTAAAGTAATGCTTGGATATAAGCTAAGTGACTTGAAATATGGAACAGGAGTTTATAAGGAACCAGAATTAGTATCCGTTAAGGTTCCAGTATTCTCAACTCAAAAATTACCAAAAGTTGAAGTGTCATTAGGACCTGAAATGAAGTCAACAGGAGAAGTTTTAGGTGTAGGAAGAAATATAAATGAAGCATTATATAAGGGATTTGTAGGGGCTGGAATGTATCCATCAAACAATAAAGGTAAGATACTAGCAACTATTAAGAAACATGATAAACAAGAGTTTTTACCTATAGCTAAAAAACTTAATGAAGCTGGATATAAATTTGTTGCAACAGAAGGTACAGCAGAACTTTTAAGAAGTGCAAATATAGAAGTTGAGATAGTTAGGAAGCTACATGAAGAAGAGCCAAATATATTGGATGTAATTAAAAATAATGAGGTTGATTTAGTTGTTAATACTCCAACTAAGGGAAATGACTCTAACAGAGATGGCTTTATTATTAGAAGAGCAGCAGTAGAGAGAAATATTGGAGTTATAACAGCATTAGATACATTAAGAGCAATTAGTGAGGTTAAAGCTGAAGGCATTGAAAATGCTAATTTAGATGTATTTGATATAACAGAGTAAAATATATTGTAAAATTATAGATTATTATTTAAAGTAATATAGACAAATTATTAAAAGTAAAAATATTAAAGTTAAAGAATAAAGGGCTATCTAAGAAGGATAGTCCTTTTTAATTAACATAAACATTATAAATTATGTAAATAAATCAATAGAATCAGTAGAAATACTAAATATATTGGTTATTTTTTATTTATAAGGATCTTTATAATTTTTTTACTATAGTTTTGAGAGAGCTGCTTTAATTATTATAAATAAGTTTTCTATAAATATAAAAATATGCATTTTAAGTATAACTAATAATTTAGAAAGGTGTTACATATATATTATAAAGTGAAATGTATTTTATATAAAAAATTAAAAAATATTGACTTTGAACATATGTTCTATTAAAATTAATATAGAACTTATGTTTGGTAGGGGGTTATATTATGAATAATGATATTTTTGTTAAATTAAATTATGAAACAATTGGGGAATTTAAGAGTTTAATAGTAGATAGGCAGCATAAGGATTATAATGATAGTAAATATATGATTTGTAGTGGTAAGTACAATAAAGATGGTTGGACATTTGTATTTAAGGCAAAAAATTTAAAGGAAGCACAGGATTTTATTAATAAGAATTCTATAAAGAAATATGATTTAATAGATAGAAGAGAGAAAAGTAAAACTACATTAAATAAAGTTGAGAATAAAGTGCACATTCCAACTTGGATACAAAAAAATGCTCAACACATTTGTTGAGCATTTTAAATAAAAATTTATTATATGTCTAATAGATTTTTAGTGTAATTACTATATAAGTCTCTTAAAGTTTTCATTTTGGCTTCTAATTCAATTAATAATGAAGAAGTTAGTGCATAGTTTTTTTCAAATATTGAATTTTTAATTCTAGTAAATAATCCTTTTGACGTATAACTATCCTTCATTATATAATGTCTTAAATTATTTATTGCCATCCAATTAGATATATCTAAGTCTAAAGCATCTGTAGAGTGAATTGCCTTAAAACTTCTTATTTCATTTGCATGATTTAATATAAGTCTATGAATTATGTCTGTAGTCCATCTTTGAATAATTGCAAGCTTAAAGCTATCAATTAATTTAAGCTCAAAAACATTATTTCTTGTTAAAACACCTAATTTATCAGCTGACTTTTCTAATTGTATTAAGTTTTCATAAACTGTTGCTGGTGCTTTTCCAAAATAAGCTTCTCTTTCTTCATCAGTAAAGAACTCAAAAACATCTTCTTCTGTTCTATAAGCTCTATCTTTTTCCAAGTAATCTGCCTCTTCACCTGGCTTTTTAGAAAGCTCTGCTAATAATTCTTCTTCTGTTTTATTATTTTCTAGTGCATAAAGTATTCCATCAAGCATAGCTAAATAGGAAACTGACATAGCTAAATATACATTAGTATGTGGATTAGGAGATCTAAGCTCAAATCTAGTAGCTAAAGGATTTGATAAATCTCTTATTAATCCAATTAAAATAGTTCTATTTCTAGATGGGTTATCAGGAGCCATACCTAAAGATGTAACTATACATATAGGAGCTTCAAATCCAGGTTTTAATCTTTTAAATGCCCCATTAGTATTAGAAATAAAAGGATTCATTATTTCGTAGTTTTTAAGTATTCCCATTAACGCTCCATAACCAATTCTACTTAAAAAATCTTCTTTAGTTGCATGGAATAAGTTGATTCTATTTCCGTTGTTTAATTTTAAACTAACTCCAAGATGAATATGCATTCCAGAGCCTGCAACATCATCAATAGGCTTAGGCTTAAAAGTAACATCAAGTCCATATCTTCTAAAGGTTTCTTGAGTCAGTATTTTAACAAAAATTTCATTATCTGCTGCTTGAATTGCATCTGAATATTTCCAATCTATTTCTAATTGTTCCATTATATGATTGAATTTACCATCACTATCTATTTTAGATTTAACTCCACCAACTTCTTTATGCCCCATTTCAGGTTCAAATCCGTACTCCTCCATAAGTAGAAGTGTTTCTTCAAGGGCAGTTCTTACAACACCTTTAGTTCTTGTCCAATATTGTTCTTGTAAAACTTCAGATGTTGATAATTCTTCAATATGAGCTTCTTCGTTTGGTGTTTTAACCCAAAATTCTAATTCTGTTGCTGAAGTAATAACTATTTCATTTATATCTTCAAAAGTAATTCCAAAAGGTGATAATGTATCAGGTCTATTTTTAAAAATATCTAAGAGTGTTGATTTAAAAGTGTTAATAGCTGAGCTTAATATGTTTCTTGAACATACAGGTTTGTTATTATGAATTAGAAATGAAGGTATTCTAAGAGTACCCACAGGTTTATTAGTAGAAGAATCGATATAATCATAATTATAGTCAATAAACCAATTAGCATTAATGTCTGCAATCATATCTACTTTTGCATCGTTTAAAGTTGCAATTCCAGGAAGAACAACTGAAGAACCATCTGTTTGAATAGCAACACCATTTAAAAATGAATCTATATCATCTAAGAATAATTTAGATGGTATTTTTTCGTCAGTATCATTTCCAGACAAGTCTATTCCAACGATAGAGACAAACTTTATTTCAGGATGATCATTAAATAATTTAAATAAGTCTTCTTTGTTATGTTTTGATTTGGGAACTGTGTAAATTAATTCTTTCATAAAAGCCTCCTTTGCGAATTACAGAAAAGGACTGAGTAAATCTTTTCAAATATATTCGAATAATAAACTGATATAGACATTACAATGTTCGTAAAACTTTGATTTATAAGGAAATTCTATTATATTTACGGTATAGTGTCAATAAAATTAACTAAATTTTCGTAATATTGTTTCTTGCATTTGTAATTATTTCTTTAGGATAACCTAGGTAATCTAAAAGTTTAAGAGCATTGCCAGTATTACAGATACCTTTTTTTAACTTATAATCAAAAGTTAATCCATTATCTTTGTCTATGTCCTCGCAGAAGAAGTATCTTAAGTATTTATCAGTGCATTTTTCAGCTAATTCTAAATCATGTGTTGCTATAAGTGAGATTGCATTTCTATCCATTATATAATTAAGAATTTCTATAGAAGCAGCTATTCTTTCGATTGGATTAGTACCTTTAAATATTTCATCGATTATACAGAATATAGGAAAATCTGAATTATCTATGGCTTCTAGGATTCTAAGTATTGAAGTACATTCTTCTAGGTAATAGCTAGTACCAGATAATACATCATCTTTTAAGCTTAGTGATGACATTATATTAAAGATAGAGCCAATATATTTATCACTGTGGCTTATACATATACTTTGGGATAAAAGAATATTTAAGGCTACTGTTCTCATAAATGTTGATTTACCAGACATATTAGAACCGGTTAATATTACTCCCTTTCCTTTAAGAGAAATACTATTTGGAATACTATCATCTATTAATGGATGATTAGCATTTTCTATTATTAGAGTTTTACTTTCATCAGTAAACTCAGGAATACAATAATTAGATATTCTAGTTCTATAGGAAGCAATAGAAATATATGCTTCTAATTTACCCATTAAACCATAAAGCATCACTAGATTTTCTCTATTATTTTTAATTAATGAAATAATAGAATAGTAAGAACGAATTTTAGTTAATAAAAATATGTTTATAGTTTCAGTGAAAATATATAACTCATTTGAAGGAGCAATAAATTTTGTTTTAGTAGATATTTTAGATATAGGCTTATATAGTTTTCTAATTTCGTGAATATATTCATTAATTACTTCATCTTCAATTTTAGTAAGACTTTTAATAGCATTTACAAATCTACCTAAGTACTGAAGAGAAGATAATTCATTTTCAAGTAAGGCTGATGTTCTTTGAGAAATAAAAACATATATAATAAATAAAAAAAAGAAAACAGGGACAAGGCTAGCATCAATAAAGAAATATGAGATTACTAATGCTAAACCTAGAATGGAAAGGATATTTATTATTATAAGCTTTGTTAAATTAATTGTAGCATTTGTATTAAATAAATTGAAAATATTACTTTTAGGATCTCTTCCAAGTTGAGAAAATATTTGTTGCATAGTAGAGCGTAATTTTATGTTTGACATAAGTTCTTCAACTATTTTATTTCTTTCACGTATGGATTTTACATTATTTTTTGGTGTTCTTAATATATGATATAACATTTGCTCACCAGGATAAGAAGAGCAAATACTAATTTTCATTAAAACTTCATCTAAGTTTAAATCATGAGCTGTTTGATCATCTATATTGAATATATCATTTTCTTTTAATGCATTAGCACCATATTTATTATAAAATTCATGAATTCTTTTCAGATTAAAATTTTGAGAATAGGCATCAGGCCAAGAATCTATTAGATAAAATGCTTCTTTTAAATTTCTTACTTTAGTAAAAAATGAAGTTGCAATAATAACAAATAGGATAAATAGAGCTATACCAATTTGATATACTCTACCACCTAGATATCCGAATTTAGACATTAGATAAATAGATAGAATAGATAGTACTCCAAATAAGTAAAACATAAATTGGTTAAAGTATAATTTGTTTTTCATAGTATCCCCCTTAGTAAATTGATTGTAAATATTTATAATTATAACATTATGTGTAAATTAAGTACAACTTATAATAAATTTATAGATTTATTATGGATAAAGGTATAAAATAAAAGTAGAATTAAAGAAAATGGAGTGAGTTAGTTGGACAATAAAAATAGGCCAATAGGTTTTTTTGATTCAGGGGTTGGGGGCTTAAGTGTTTTAAGAGAAGCAATTAAGATAATGCCTAATGAAGATTATATATATTTTGGAGATTCTATAAATGCACCTTATGGAATAAAGAGTGTAGATGAAGTTAGAAAATTAACTATTAAGGCTGTGGAATTTTTGCTAAGCAAAGGAGTAAAGGGAATATCTATAGCTTGTAATACAGCTACAAGTGCAGCTGTAGCTGATTTAAGAAAAATGTATCCAGAATTGCCTCTAGTAGGAATAGAGCCAGCTTTAAAACCTGCTGTTGAGCTTAATAACCAAGGGGATATATTAATAATGGCAACTGCTGTAACTTTAAAAGAAGAAAAGTTTAAAAGATTAATGGATAGATATAAGGATAAAGCTTCTATTATACCAGTTCCATGTCCGGGACTTATGGAATTTATTGAAGCAGGAGAATATCAAGGAAAAGAAGTTGAACAATATATTTTAGAAAAAATAAATACATATAAGAAGGGAAAGATAGCTTCTATAGTATTAGGATGTACACATTATCCATTTATAAAAGGGGCTTTAGAAAAAATTGTAGGCACAGATATTCATATAATAGATGGTGGCTTAGGAACTGCTAAAGAACTTAGAAGAAGATTAGAAGAAAAACACTTGTTATCAGAATCGAAGATTAAAGGAAGAGTAGAGATTATAAATTCTTCTTACAAAAAAGAAATAATAGAGCTAAGTTATAGATTATTAAAAGAATAGAGTTACAATAGTAGCTCTTTTTTGTATTTAGAAAACTCCCAATTTGACGTGGTGTTCCGTACAGCTTATAGCTATGGGTAAAAAACTCCTTCAGATATAATAAAAATACGTTCTAGCAATTGCACTTTAATATAAGAAGGAGACATCCAAAATAAATTATGTACATAGTTTATTGCATACGAAATGGAATTATAAATATTATATGATATTGACACATCTATTTTCTATAAATATGAAAATCCCGACAGCAAGTTTTATGCTGTCGGGATTACATTTTAGCTAGATTAATCGCTATTCCTGTTCTTTTCTTTTTATATGACGATATTCATAGCATCCCAATATACCTAAGCCTACTACACAAAGTAATGTCATCAGTAATACAGGAATTTCATCTACTATTTTGGAAGATGTGCCTATAGTTCAGTTGATAGCGTAATCTAAGGTGTAGTATTATTTAACTGTCTTTGTTTCGTTTAATTCGATTTCAGCAATAGAGTAATATCCAGGAGCGATACATACTCTAATTCCACCACTTCTTTCTACTCCTTGGTTACTATCTATAGCTGGTCCAAGATTAGCAGAAGTTACTTTTAATCTCATTCCATCAGTAGTGATTGCATTAAAAGTATCTTTGAATGTTTCAAAATCAGACTTCCACTCTACATTAGTATATTTCTTTAATTCCTTCCATTGTCCATTTTCTAAGTATTCTAGAGTGAATTCTGTAGGTGCAGAATTCATATAACCGATTGTAATGGCAAAATTATCAATAGTTTTAGCAGCATCCCATTTAAAGTTAATATATTGAGGATTATCTGCTGTAGGTATTACTTCAACTTGCTTAGTAACATCTACTCTTTGTGGGTTTGTTGATAGTCTTGTACCATCACCTGAGCTTCTGAACTCATTTATATACACTCCGTCTGCAACATCAGTTACAGGGAAGTTCATATCAGCACTTCCTGCCTTACCATCTTTATCAGTAACAGTAATAGTTGAATATACTGCATGATTGTAATTGTAATCTTTAGCATCTTTCATTTCTGCATTGTCTTTAGCAGATTCGTATACCTTAATTTCTGCAACAGAGAAGCCATTTTCTAATCCAACTTCTTGTTTAGTATCACTATTATATACACTCTTTACATTTATACGAAGATGATTTACGTCAGATACCTTTGGTACATTTACTACAAATGAAGCTGTATTTCCATTATTGAAATCCCAATTTGCAACTACGTCTGTTGCGATAGGTGTCCAACCTGTATATCCATCTGCAGAATATTCGATGTCAAATTTATAAGGGAATAAATTAGAATTTTCTGTCTTAAGGTCATAAACAAATGTTCCTGTGCTATTATCGCTTGCACCCTTATTGATAGTCTTATATCCAGCAGTTTTATTTACAACTAGTTCTACTGCTGAAACAGTTTTTGCTCTACGAACATCATATTCACTTGCAAATGTATAATCTTTTCCTTGATAATTAAGTGTTTCTGTATTTTTTGATGCTGCATCTATTTCTTCTTGTGTATATTTTACCCAATCTAGATATAGATAATAGTCATCACTGTTATAAGCAGTTTTTGCGCCTGTTTTTCTTTGTTGTGGTGTCATAACTTTAAATGAAGTAGTAACATCATTATCATTTAAAAATCTAGGATCCCATTTTTGATAATGACCAGAACTAATACCATTTGCACCTGCATATGCTAAGGTTGCAACGTTATTTTCTTCTGGTTGTAGCTTTTGAATGATATTTCTAGTAACCATTTCCTTTTCAAGTTGTTCTAATGCATCTGTCTTCCATATACGAACATAGTCATAAAGATGTTCTTTGTTATCAGGAGAGTAAGTATCTCTTGCATGAGCATTTAAACTAATCCACATTAACATACGATAGTTTACGCTAAGATTTTTTGTCCATACTAATTTACCATCAAAATATCCGTTCATTCCAGTTGGTGTCCATTCAAATCCATATACATGATAATCATCAGCAGGTTTTGCAACATTTAATCCATTAGTAGAGTTAGAATCCCATGTGTTACTTACTTTAGTTGCAAATGGATCTCTCCATACATGGTTAGGACTAGCAAAATGTCCATTTAAACTTGCTTCTGATACTCCGTATCCGTATTCAACCATATCAACTTCTGTAGTTTGCCATGAAGCATCTTGGAAGCCAGTAAACCACCATGCACTAGATCCAGATACTGTCTTTGATGTAGTTCCTCCAGTAATCTTAGCACGTATTTCAAAGTAACCATAAGCTGTAGCACCTCTGTCATCTGTAGGCATATGTTGATAATTCATTAAGTTAAGAGATCCATAATTATGGTTTAAATCACGTACTCCAAGAGTAATACCTGGGTTACGGAAATTATCCATTCTAGTAACGATACTGTCAGCTCTCATTGTTTCTGTAACAAATTGTCTTAATACACTTCCATCAGTTCCACGAATATTGTCAACTGCAGAAGAATCTTTATAAATTTCATTGTACTTTTCATTACTTTCTGAACTGTAATTCCACCATTTTAAGTAGGAAGTTTCCCACCAATCGTCTAATTTTCCATCTTTACTATCAAATTCGTCACTATACCATAAGTTCCATTCACTTAAGTCTGAATTGAAAAGTGTAGAAGTATCCTTTACATAAGGTCTTGGAGTAGAACTTGAGTCAGTTACATCTATAGTATAGTTAAGTGTAGTTTTTCCATTATTTAATTCTAAAGTCATAGGGTAAGTTCCAACTTTAAGATTAGTCATATAGCTCTTTAAGAATGTAATCTTTTGGCTATTAGAGTCATAGTTATAGTCAGTTCCTTGTTTTAATGCATTTCCATTATACTTAATGTTAGTTAGGGAAAGTCCATTAAGATTATTTAGTGTAACTGATACATCAGAGTTTGCGATATCAGATGTACTCTTATCAAAGTTTCCTTTATTAGCACTTAGCACAGGATCGTTACTTCTTAGAACAGCACCACCTATACATATGCCTGTCCAATCTACACTTCCTGTATAGTTTAATTGAACTTTAAAAGTTAGGTCTTCGCCTGTACCAGTATATTTAATTTGGTAATGTGTAATTAGAGAACTTTTAGGAGTGTAGGAATAGCTATTATTTCCTGTATCTGTACTTCCCTCAATAATTGATAGAGGTTGTCCTCCCATAATAGCTGTTGCTGTATAGGAACCTGAATCAGGATGTCCACCTACATAAATGTCTAAAATACGTTCTTTACCAGCCTCTGTTTTAACGCTAAAGCTTACTGAATTGTTTTTACCATAAAAATTTGTTGCCATAGTTGTAGTCTTGTTTGAATTTCCGTCATTATAAGTAATTGGAAGGTTGTTCCAATCGTTAACAGATACAACTTTAGTTTCACCATCAGCATTAAAATTAATTACTTCATTGCCACGGTCTTGTTTTGTAACTGGCGTATCAGTTCCAGTAAAACGAAGATAATCTACCACATCACTAGTTGTCATATTTACAGCAATTTGCTTATTTTGTGCAGGAACGTTACCTATTTTTTGATCTTCTGGTACAGTTCCAAAATTACTGCTGTTACTTACTATACGTTCTACTATGTTAAGATTAGCATCTTCACTTTCACTATTGTCTCTTAGCACAGCACCAGCTACACATATTCCTGCCCAATTCACGTTACCTGTATAGTTTAACTGAACTTTAAAGGTTAGATCCTCGCCTGTACCAGTATATTTAATTTGGTAATGTGTAACTAGAGAACTTCCAGGAGTATAAGAATAGCTATCATTTACTGTATTTGTACTTCCCTGAGTAACTGATACAGGTTTTCCTCCCATAGTAGCTGTTGCTGTATAGGAACCTGAATCAGGATGTCCACCTACATAAATATCTAAAATACGTTCTTTACCAGCTTCTGTTTTAACACTGAAGCTTACTGAATTGTTTTTACCATAAAAATTTGTTGCTGTAGTTGTAGTCGTTTTCGAAGATCCGTCATTATAAGTTATCGGTAAATTAGTCCAGTCATTAACAGGTGTAATACTTGTTTGTCCTTCAGCCTTAAAGTTAATTATTTCATTACCGCGATTTGCTTTAGTTACTGGATTATTAGTTCCAGTAAAACGAAGATAATCTATCACATCATTGGTTGTCATATCTACAGCAATTTTTTTATTTTGAGCAGGAACGTTACCCGTTTTTTGATCTTCTGGTACAGTTCCAAAATTATTGCTGTTACTTACTATGCGTTCTACTATATTTAGGTTTGCATTTGTACTATAAGCTTGGGTTTGTCCACCTTCAGTTGCTGAAGTTGCAACAGTATTTGCTGTAGGAGCAGCTATAGCACTAATTACTGAACCGTTTTCAATAAGCATGGATAAAGTAAGCGCTATAGCAAACATTTTAATCAATTTCTTTCTCTTCAATTTTATCTTACCTCCTTAAGATTTTATTTTTAGAATTTTTAAATTAATTTTATTAGCATTTTTGTGAATAGAAAAAATTCACAATTAAAAACAGCTCATTGGAAACACCTCTTTTCCATTAATTTATAGATAGATTATAGCTAAATTTTTGACACGTATCAACAATAAATTCTTAAAATTCCAAATATTCAATGAATTTCAATATTTGAAAAACTATATTTCAATTAATTTATTAAAATAAAGTAAAAAATAGGCTAAAAAGAATTGATCATAAGGTATAATTTAGTGAAACTAAAAGCTTCAGAAATAAGGCAAGAAAGATAAGGTAATAGATATGATAGTAATAAATAGAATTGTATATAGTAGATTTTTTAGTATCTAATAAGGTAGATATATTTTTATTCAAAAATATTGTTAAAATATTGACAAACATAAGCAAGGTTGATATATTATAATACATAGAATATTCTGAAAAGTATTTTTGAAGTGAGTTTTTTGGGGGGAAGATTTATGGAAATAAAAGTGAAGGAAATATTAGGTGAAGATATAATTATTGAAGATGCTATATTATTAAGAGAAATTATTAGAAAAAATATAAATTCTAGGGTCTTATTAGATTTTGAAGGGTTTAAAAGAATTCCAACAACATTTTTTAATATGTTATTTGGAGACCTTATTAATAATTTTGGTAGAGATCTAATTTTTAAAAAAATTGATGTGAAAAATTTATCAAACTATACTGATTATTCAAGAGTTGTTTTAGGAACAACATTTCAATAAGTAAAAAAATATTATTATATTAAATCTTATGGAGCTGTTAAGAAACGGCTCCATATTTAATATCTAAGAATAAAAATATTATTAATTTATTGTGATAGCTTTAGCCTTAATTATATATTGTTTTTACTTGCAAATAATATATAATTACTATAAGAGATAAATAAATTTTCTTAATAGAGAAATTCTTTAGAAGAATTAATAACAGTAAGTATGTAAATAATAAGTAAGTATTTACATTGAAAGGAGATTTTATATGAAAAACCCAATAGTAACTATAAATATGGAGAATGGAGGAGTTATAAAAGCTGAATTATATCCAGAAGTAGCTCCAAATACAGTTAAAAATTTTATAAGCTTAGTAAATAAAGGATTTTATGATGGAGTTATTTTTCATAGAGTAATTCCAGGTTTTATGATACAAGGTGGTTGTCCAAATGGAAATGGAATGGGTGGTCCAGGATACAGCATAAAAGGTGAATTTACTAGAAATGGATTTAAAAATGATTTAAAACATTCAAAGGGAGTACTTTCTATGGCAAGAACTATGGTTCATGATTCAGCAGGAAGCCAATTCTTCATAATGGTTGCAGATGCACCACACCTAGATAATCAATATGCTGCATTTGGTAAGGTTATAGAAGGAATGGAAGTTGCAGAAGAAATAGTTAAAGCTAAGAGAGATTATCAAGATAAACCTTTCGAAGATCAAAAAATGGTTAAAGTAACAGTTGATACTTTTGGAGAAAACTATGAGGAGCCAGAAAAAGTTTCAAGATAATATATAAGGAGAGATGAGGGGGATATGCTTAGCAATAACAAATGTATATTAGTTTATAATATACCAAAAGAAGAGATTCAAAATTTAAAGAATGATGGCTTTAAGTTAATAGAAGTAACAGAAGAAATGACTAATATGAGAGTAATAGAAATATTAAATGGGTTAAAATTTGAAACTGTAGATAGAGGATTAACTAAAGAAGCTGTTATTTTATTTAATGATTTTTCAGATGAGGAAATTAAATCATCTATTTCAATGATTAGACAGAGATTTAAAAATGGAATTTTTGCTGTAGTTACACCTAGTTCTATTGAATGGAGGTTTAGCTATTTAGTTGAACATTTAATTGAAGAAAGAGAATGGTATTTGAAAAATCAGAAAGGAAGAGCTTAAATGAGTAGAGTTGGGCAGAAGATAAAAGATGCTAGAATAAAAAATGGTTTAAGCCAAAAAAGCTTAGCCAAGAAACTAGGAGTTGCAGAAAAGTTTATTAATGAAATTGAAACAGGGCGTAGAATTGCCCAAGAATCTTTTATTGATAAAGCTGCTAAAATATTAAAAGCTGATTTTAATGATATTAGTATGGTTGTAACTGATGAAGCATTAATGGAAGAGAGAAAGAGTATTAAGGAAGCAAATACTAGTTTTTCTAATAAGGCTAAGGATAATAAGAGTGAAGAAGTATGGACAAATGCTTTTTCTTCTGTATTAAAAAATGTTCCTATATTTGATTATACATTAAAGAATAATAAAGGATATAAAGAATTACCTATCCATTCAAATAAGGTTGAGGGATTTGCTCAGGATAAGGTTCTATATTTAGAAATTCAAGATGATGAGATGTCAGGCTTTAGAATGTTAAAAGGTGATTTAGCTTTTTCTAGCTTAGTTAAAGAACCAAGTAATAATGGAATTTTTTTAGTTGATTATAAAGGAAAGAGAGCAATAAGACAAATAAAGCTTCTAGGAAACTCAAAGGCGTTACTAGTAAGTAATGCTGGAAGTTTATTAACAGAAACTATGAATTTAAACGAAATTTCTGTAGTTGCAAAATTAGAAAGACTTGAAATAAATTTGAAATAAGTAATTCTTAAAATTATAATTAAAAAATTTATAAAGATAACTTAGAAAATCAGTAGATTTTTAATATTTCTACTGGTTTTTTATTTTATTTATACATATTAATAAAAGTTTATAAACAAAAATAAATTTATCACCTTAATAATAGACATATTTATATTAGAAACATATATTATAAAAAGGAATTTTTGAGGTGATAATTATAGAAAATTTAAATTCTACAAATATGGATTCTGGACTTGGTCTAATTCAAAATATACCTAAAAGTTTATTAAATAAATTAAATTCGGCATTTGATAATAATGATAAAAATATTATAGAGGTAAATATAATTTCTGGTAATACGCCTGAAAATGTAAAAAGTATAGTTGAGAGTAATGGAGGAAGTTATATAGATTTAGGTTATGGATTTGGGATTGTAACAATTCCAGTAGAAAACATAGCTTCTCTTGCTAATAGTCCATCTATTGAATACATTGAGTTACCAAAACAGCTATATACAACAGATGAGGATAGTAATAGGGCGGCCTGTATTACTTCAGCTCAAAGACAATATAATCTTGATGGAGAAGGTGTACTTATAGGTTTTATAGATACAGGTATAGATTATACTCATCCAGGATTTCTTAATGATGATGGAACTACTAGGATAGATTATATTTATGATTTAAGTACTGGAGGAAATGTATATAATAAGGAAACTATAAATAATGCTTTGAGTAATACAGATCCATATTCTATTGTACCTTCAAATGATACTGTAGAGCATGGAACTCATGTTGTAGGAATAGCTTGTGCAGGAGGAAAAATTGATAGGAAATATTATGGAGTAGCACCTAAGGCATCAATTGCTATGGTTAAGAGTACAAGAGGAAATTTTGCTTTAAGCAGTAATATTATGAGGGGAATAAAATTTTTAATAGATGCGAGTAAAGAGTTAAATAAGCCATTAGTTATTAATATTAGCCTTAGTACAAATGATGGAGCACATAATGGAACAAGCTTATTAGAAAAGTATATTTCAACAATATCTACATTAGAAAGAGTAACAATAGTAATTGCAGCTGGAAATGAAGGGGATGCATCTCATCATAAGGGAGGAAGTCTAGAAGCAGAAAATAAAATTTCTATAAATGTTTCAGAAAATGAAGGAGGAATATTATTAAATTTATATAAACCTGTTTTATCTGATATATCTATTACAATAACTAATCCTTCAGCAGAAACTAGTGGAGAAATTATAGTAAGGGAGGGATATTTTGAAGGTAGTATAGGAAAGGATAGATATCAAATATATTATTCAGGGGCAAAACCTTTTGATATTATAGGAGAAATTACAATTGCTATATTAAGTAATAATCAATATATATTAGCTGGAGAATGGAAAATTAAAATTAATTTAATAAATGGATATAGTGGTAGATATGATATGTGGTTGCCAATATCAGAAAGCTTAAATATAAGTACTAAATTTTTAGAACCAACAGTATTGAATACTTTAGGAATCCCTGCAACTGTAACTAATATTATTGCTGTTGGAAGCTATAATTATTTAACTAATAATATATCTTCTTTTAGTGGGAGAGGAAAGCGAACTATATATCAACCTATAAGACCAGATATAGTAGCTCCAGGAGAAGATATAATTTCAACTACACCTAATAGAAGTTTTGGTTCAAAAACGGGTACATCTATGGCAACACCACATATATCTGGAATAGCAGCTTTAATGATGCAGTGGGGAATAGTTAAAAGAAATGATTTATATTTATATGGAGAAAGGCTTAAATATTTTTTGGTTAAAGGAGCTAATAGAAGTAGAACTAATATAACTTATCCTGACCCAAGTTGGGGGTATGGAGAAGTATGTTTAGATAATACTATGGACATAATGGTTGAGGATATAGGATATAAAAATAGGAGGAATAGTCAATTAAAGGGTAATATGAAAAGAGAAAAAATTGAAGAAAAGATATATAGATATATAAGTCGTGTTGAAGAGAATATGACTAAAGAAGAGGAGTCAGAACAGATAGGTCTTTATATTGAATATAATTCACAAGAGCAGCTTCAAAAGATAAATAACATACCTGGAGCATCTGTTGTAGTTTTAGATAATAATTATGCAATAGTTTTTCTACCTTTTAATAAAATTTCAGAAATAACTCCATATATAAAGGATATATCAGCTATAGATATTGCAGCTATTTATACATTAGAGCAAACATCTCCAGTAGATGCTAGTGGAGCAAGTTTATTTCATGATAATCCTTTATTACAACTTAATGGTAGAGGTGTTATTGTTGGAATAGTAGACACAGGAATAGATTTTTTAAATAATGAGTTTATTAATGAAGATGATACTACAAGGGTATTAAGAATATGGGATCAAACTTTAGCAGGAAATGAAACAATATATGGAGTTAATATTGGAGTGGAATATAAAGAAGATGATATAAATAAAGCAATACAAGAAAGTAAAAATGGTGGCAATCCGTATTCAATAGTAAATAGTAGGGATACTATAGGGCATGGAACATCAGTGGCAAGTTTAGTAGGAGCTAGAGGATACAATCAAGATGTAGTAGGAGCCGCACCTAATTGTGATTTTGCAGTTGTTAAATTAAGAGAGGCACCAGGGTTTATTCAAAGGCAAGCTGGATTGGTTGATGTAAAAGAAGGAAGGTATATAAGTATAGAAATAGTTTTAGCAATTAGATATTTATCTAGATTAGCTAGTGAATTAAATAGACCTATGGTTATTTGCTTAGCATTGGGAAGTAATACAGGTGCTCATGATGGAACTGGGACTATTGAGAATCAAATTGATGAAGTAAGTAAGCAGGTTGGAATTATATGTGTTACAGGAACAGGGAATGAAGGAGATACAGATACACATACTGAAGGAAAGTTTGATAGAACTGGCGATGTTAAGACTATAGAGGTTAGAGTTGGTGCTAGTCAGCAAAATTTAAATTTTCATATATATATTAAGGAACCAGATAGAGTATCTTTAGGAATAGTATCGCCTTCAGGAGAAGTAATAGATAAGATACCTGCTAAATTAAATAGAGTTGAAAATGTTAATTTTATATACGAAGGAACTAAAATGAAAATAACTTACTTATATCCTGATCCAATTACAGGATCTGAGGTAATAAGTATAGAGGCTAGAGGATTAAAAGAGGGAATATGGCAATTTAAGCTATATGGTGATTATATTATTGATGGACGATATTGGAGTTGGTTACCACAAAGAAGTCTACTGGATTCAGAAACTAAATTTTTAAGTCCAAGCCAATATACAACCTTAACTATACCTGGAACATCAAGAAATGCTATTGTTTCAGCATTTTACAATCAAGATAATAATGCAGTAGTAGGAGAATCAGGAAGAGGATTTACTAGAGATGGAAGAGTTAAACCAGATATTGCAGCAGGAGGAATAAATGCTCTAGTAACTTCAGTTGGAGGAGGAACTAAAACTATTAGTGGTTCATCAGTAGCGACAGCAGTTACAGCAGGATGTTGTGCACTTTTATTGCAGTGGGCTATTGTAGATGGTAATGATAAAAATGCTTATTCAACAGAAATAAGAAGTTATTTAATTAGAGGAACAGAAATGAGAGTAGGAGAAACCTATCCGAATGAGCAATGGGGATATGGAGCTTTAAGTATGAAGAGAGTATTTGATGCCTTAAGGGAAAATGTATCAAACAGGGGTGAAAGTAATACTAATAATAAAAGGTATGATATAGGTAAGATGCTTTCAAGAAAGGAAAATTATACAGGAGATTTATTTATAAGGGAGCTTAAATAATATTAATGTATTAATAACAGATGAAAATAATAGAATTTAAAGAATGAATAGACACTGTAGATAGCTTTATATTTTGAGGATAGTAGTTAATTTCGTGTATAGACTTATTTACTTTTTAAGATAAATACCCATAAATAGCTATATTGAATAGCAATTTATGGGTAATTTTGGCATATAAAATTAAATTATTATATAAATTTATACTTAATTATTATAAAAAATAATAAGGTTTTATTTTAAGTAAGGCTTTAGTACCTGTTTATATTGGAAGTAAATATATTTTTTAATAAGAAATTTTATTTACTCTATTCTTTTAATAATTATTTTTTGAGACTGATAATGTTGGCTTTATATAATCTTTTTTTTGTAGTTTACCATTTATCACAAACTTTTCTTCTCTATCTGTTAATTCTCCTATTAAAAGATTCCTTAGTTTATTTACAACATCTGCAAATTTAGGATTATTAATTTCATCTTTTAGTTCATCTGGATCATTTTTTAAATGGAAGAGTTGTTCTTTATTTTTTATTGGAAACCATACATACTTCCATTCTTTTGTAACAATAAATTGATTAGAGTACTCTCCAAAGCTATGTTCTCCATGAATATAATCTCTTAATGTATAATCTTTATTATATAAGCATTCCTTAAAGCTTTTTCCATCGATATTAGGAATTTCTTTTTGAACAGCTAAATCTACTAAGCTTGGAAATATATCTCTCATTTCTACTAATTCATTAATGTTTTTTATATCTCCTTTTAATATATTTCCCGGGTCATATAAAAATAATGGAATATGAATACTTCCTTGATAAGGATATGCTTTTCTAAATAAATTATGTTCTCCTAATTGGTCCCCATGATCGGATAAGAAAATTATTATAGTATTTTTATCAAGTCCATGTTCTCCTAATGATATTAAAAATCTACCAATTTGATGATCGATATGAGTTATTAATCCATAATAAGCAGCGATTAATCTTTTTAATTCCATCTTTTTCAGCTTTCCTATTGTAGCTATTGTAGTAAGAGGAATGTTATCTGCAATACTTTCTGCCCAATCTCCAATTTTAGCATCAGGTAATTCATTAAGCATATTCATATACATATTAAAATAATAGGTTGGTGGGTCTAATGGAGAGTGTGGTCTTGTAAAGGACATTTTAAGGAAAAATGGAACATCTTTATCTCTTTTTTTCAAAAATTCAATACTCTTTGTTACTACCCAATTAGTTTGATGAAGTTCTTCTTCATGTTGCCAAGGCCTTGCCACCCATGAATTACAATCTAATCCATTATCCATTAAATCTAAGGAACTTCCTTTTTTTTCTCTAAACCAACTAAGATAATCATCTATATTTTCAAATTGGTCAACATAGGGTTTATCATATTTTCTAGAAAAGTGTAAATACCCATCATGTAATTGTACATGTTCAAATCCTAGTCTATTTCTTTCTGGATATACATGCATTTTACCTATACATTCAGTTTGATAGCCTAAGCTAGTAAATTCTTTAGCTAATGTATTTTCGTATCTCCATGGAATGCCATCTTCATAGCCTACTCTTCCATGATTCTTTTGTGATAATCCTGTCATTAATGCAGCTCTTGAAGCAATACAGCTTGGCACAGCAGTATAGGCATTTTCAAAGTTATATCCTAAATTAGCCATCATATCTAAATTAGGAGTTGAAATAAGTTCATTACCATTTGCACCTAAGCAATCATACCTCATCTGATCTACCATCATTAAAATAATATTTGGTTTACTCAAAAGGCTCCCTTCTTTCTGATATAAAATTAAAAATATAGTATATTTGTTTTGCGAATTTTAAGATAAGAATTTTTTATTTGTAAAATTAGTTAGTGTAGTTAAGTTATTTTTTTTTTATGATACTTATTGTAGTTATAAATTTATTTTTAATAAAAATAAATTTAAAAATAAATTTAAAAATAAATTTATATTATGATTTCTTATTTTATTATATTTTACATATAAATCCAATATAGATAAGTAAAAATTAAATTAAAAGGATTAGTCTTTTGGCGATGGGTACTTTAAATAATATATACCATAATTTAGTAGGTAAATGATATAATATTATTGTTAGAAGTAATTGGAAATATATATTTGAATTTAATAATTAATATATAAATTTTATTTATAAAGTTAGGAGGATATATGGAGATAATTTATTTTATTATTGCTTTAGTATCATCTTTAATAGGAGCTATTAGTGGAATTGGGGGAGGAATTATAATAAAGCCGGTAATGGATTCTATAAGTGTTATGAGTATATCTACTATAAGCTTTTTATCAGGGTGTACTGTTTTGACAATGACTATAACTTCATTAATACGAAATAAAAAAAGTGAGGCTAGAGTAAAGATTAATTATGGTATTACAGCTTATTTAGCAATAGGATCAGCTTTAGGTGGTGTAATAGGAAATATATTATTTGATTTTATAAAAAATAATATATTTAGTGAGGATATAATTATAATTATTCAATCGTTAATTTTATTAATTATAAATATTATAATTATAATTTATATGAAAAATAAAAGTAGGATAAAAACGTTAGATATAAATAATAAGTGGATTTGTAGTCTAATTGGACTTACTTTAGGAATAATATCATCATTTTTAGGAATTGGCGGAGGCCCATTAAATATTGCAGTATTATATTATTTTTTATCCATGAATGCAAAAGAATCTACTATAAACTCATTATTTATAATTTTCTTTTCTCAAGTTACAAGCTTAGGAACTACGCTATTATCATGGGATATACCAAAATTTAAATTGATATTTTTAGTTTTGATGTGCTGTGGAGGTGTTATAGGAGCTCTAGCTGGAAGCAAAATTGCTAAGAATATGAACAATTCTAAAACAGAAAAGTTTTTTATGGGAGTGCTTTTTATGCTTATCTTTATAAATATATTTAATATCATAAAGTGTATTTGATATTAACCTTTAAAGGAATACTATTTTATATATGAAAAGAGGGATTGGCGAATGAAGAAAAATTTAAGCGTGATGATTAAGCCATCATCCAGTAAATGCAATTTAAAATGTAAATATTGTTTTTATAATTCTATTGCAGAGGAAAGAGAAATTAAAGATTATGGATTTATGAGCCAGGAAACTTTAGAAGTTATAATAGATAGGATAGAGGAATATTGTAATGGAGGGATTTGTAATATAGGCTTTCAAGGGGGAGAGCCTTTATTAATTGGATTGGAATTTTATAAAAAGCTTATAGAAATTACAAGTAAGAAGAATACTAAGTTTAATTTTATGCTTCAAACAAATGGAACATTAATTAATGAAGAGATGGCAAAGTTATTTCATGATAATAAATTTTTAATAGGAATATCTTTAGATGGTAATAAGGAATTACATAATTTAAATAGAATAAATCATGCTAACTCAGGTACCTTTAAGGATGTTATGAATGGAATAAAATTATTAAAAAAGCATAAGGTTGATTTTAATATTTTGGTTGTAGTTACTAGAACGTTGAGTAAAAAGATAGAAGATTGCTATAGATTTTTAAGAAAAAATGATTTTAATTATATTCAATTTATACCATTTATAGAGGCCTTAGATGATAGTAGTAATAGAAATTTAAGCTTTCATTTAACTTCAAATCAATATGAAGTATATATGAAAAAGTTATTTGATATATGGTATGAAGATATATTAAAGGGAAATATGGTTAGTATAAGATATTTTGATAATATACTTAGCTTATTCTTAGGGTATGACTATGAAGCTTGTGATATGAGAGGAGTATGCTCTTGTCAGCATATAATTGAGGGTGATGGAAGTGTTTATCCTTGTGATTTTTATGCTTATGAAAAGTATAGCCTTGGAAATATATTGAATGAAGACTTTAATGAAATACATGAAAAGGAAATAACTAAAAGTTTTATAGTAAATTCTTTAAATAAAGATAAAAAATGTGAAGTATGTAAGTATAGAGCACTTTGTAGAGGTGGATGTAAGAGATATAGAGAAACTACTAAAGATAAAAGCTACTTATTTTGTGAAGCTAATTATAACTTTTTTGAGTATTCCTATAATAGATTTAGAAAGTTAAGCATGAAAATTTATCAAGATAGATTAAAGTAGTATAAAATATATTTGTGTCCTTAAAGTAAGATAAGTCATATATTAAATAAAGGAGAAATAATAAAGGAGAAGTGTATGGCTAAAGGTAGATTAAAGGTTCAATGCTTTATAAATGGAACTTACTTACCTGTTGATAATACAAAAATAATAATAAGACCATCTACAAGTGGGACAAACACAAATGATATAGTATTGTATACAAATTCAATAGGAGAATCTGAGATAATAGAATTAGATGCACCACCAATAGAATATTCTCAGCAACCAACAGGACAAATTCCTTATAGTATGTATGATATAAGAATAGAAAGAGATGGCTTTCAAAGTATTTTAATTAATAGATGTCAGATATTCCCTGATGAATTAGCAATACAACAGTGTAATCTTATAGAATCAGGTAATAATGCATCCAGAATAGAAAATATTAATATCCTGCCTAACACAGCAAATTTATCTTATAATCAAGAGAGAAATACTAATGAAATTATTGATATAGGACCAAATGTTTTGAATGGAAATTATCCAGAAAAAATTCCAGAAGAAGTAGAAAAACCATTACCACCTCCAACAAGTGGAGTAGTTTTAGCTAGACCTGTTGTACCTGAGTTTATAGTAGTTCATGCAGGAGGACCTAATAATACATCTGCATCAAATTATACTGTACCTTATAAGGATTATATTAAGAATGTTGCATCTTGTGAAATTTATTCAACTTGGCCAGAAAGTACTATACGTGCTAATGTTTATGCTATAATTTCATTTACATTAAATAGAATATATACAGAGTGGTATAGAGGTAAGGGAAAAAATTTCGATATAACAAATTCAACAGCATATGATCATGCTTTTAATTATGGAAGAAATATATTTGAAAGTATAAGTGCAGTAGTTGATGATATATTCTCAACATATATAAGGAGAATAGGAAGGAAACAACCATTACTAACTCAGTATTGTGATGGTAAAAATGTAACTTGTCCTGGGTGGATGACTCAGTGGGGAAGTAAGTATTTAGGGGATCAAGGAAGGACACCATATGAAATACTAACTAATTTCTATGGAAATGATATAGAACTAGTAACAGCTGAGGAAGTTAAAGGAATCCCTAAATCTTATCCAGGATATGATCTTATAGTAGGATCTACAGGTACAGAGGTATCTGCAATTCAAGAGTATTTAAATAGAATATCTAAAAATTATCCTTTAATACCAAAAGTATCTCAAGATGGAGTTTATGGAGATAAAACAGCAGAAGCTGTTAGAGTTTTTCAAAGTGTATTTAACTTGCCACAAACAGGAGTAGTTGATTATGCAACTTGGTATAAGATTTCAGATATCTATGTTGGAGTAAGTAGAATTGCTGAGCTTAGAGGAAGTGCTAAGTCAGTAGAAAGAATATTTATACCACCTAGATCTTTTGATAACTATTACGATAGTTCAGTACCTAGATTTAATTATTACGATGATATGTAATTACTAAAGGACATTAGATAGATTTGCGGTATGCAACTCTATTTAATGTCCTTTATATTAATATAAATACTTTTTAAATAATCATAGCAAAGTTTTCATGTATAAATATTTATTTTTATAAATTATTGATATTCTATAGAAATTTATAAAATATCAATAATTTAGATAGCTAAACAACATTATTAATTCAAGTTCTTTTTATGTTTATAATAAAAATAAATTGTTTGAACAATGAATATTAAGCTTAATAGTCCAAAAATAGGATATAAAGAACCTATAAGCTTAGAAAAACCTATTCTAGATATAGGCAGTGCAATTAAAATAACTATAAATATAGCTTTTTTAAATTCAATATGGAATGTATTATCTATAGTTTTACTAATTGAAAAAATATCTGATACTTCTGTTGAGAACATCTCTAGCCAAATAACTATTAATAATAAAGCTTGAATTATATTTCCAAAGCGTTGTGCTACAAAAAGTAAAGGTATTTCATAGTTATGTATATAAGGCTCATTTATCATAAGTAAAAAGTTAATTGCAAAGCTTAATAAAACTAGACCTAGAGCACCTAAAGTAATTCCCCAAAACATAGTTTTAGGTTTTTTAATTTGATTACTTAATGGAACTAGGACACCTAAGCAACAAAGTGTATTATATCCAGCATATAAGATAGTAGATAAAGTAATTCCACTTTTAGTAGGTTCAAATTTTACAAGCTGATGAATTGTAGTTAAATCCTTACAAAGCAAAAAATATAAGATTGTAATAATACTGATAGTAATGATGAGTGTAGGTACAATAAAAGAGTTAACTTGAATTAATCCATCTGTATCCTTAAGTAAAAAGAATATAGCAAGTGCAATCATAATTAAGGAGCCTATTATTTTAGGTACACCAAAGAATTGATTAATTAATGCACCGCTACCAGCTAAAATAATAGATGCACTGGAAATAAGATAAAGAGTAGTTATTAATCCTGTTATTTTTCCGAGAATATTTGGACTAACTATTTTTATAACATCACCATAAGAGTTTAGTTTATACTTAATACTTATTTTAGAAACTATACTTCCTAAAATTATATAAAAAATACCACATACTATAATGCCTAAAAAACTCAATACTCCATAAGAAGTAAAAAATTCCTTAATTTCTTGTCCAGAAGCTAATCCAGCACCAACTATTGTTCCAATAAAAACAACAGCAACTTGAAAAATCTTAGAAAACTCATCTTTCATAAAAAAAATCCCCCCTTATAAATATAGTTAAATATCTTTATTAAAAATATATAAAAATAATTATCTTTTTATTCTCAATAACAAATATTTTGTTTAATGTATATAATGAATAACTTCGCTATTTTTAGGAAAAATAACCTTAAGTAAGTTAAAGGAGGAATTAATTTGAGAAAGAAATTCTTAGCACTAACTTCCTTTTTAGTATTTTTCCTAATGATATTTTCAGCATGTTCAAATTCACAGGATGATACTGAGAATGTAGAGGTATTTGGTTTACAGAAGGCCTTTGATTTAGCAGAGGAATATTTAGGATTAATTAAAAATAATAAATTAGCAGAAGCAAATGCTTTATGTACAGAAGAACTAATAAATAGTAATAATAATATAACAACTGGAATATCTAATATTGTTGCTTTTGCCCCAGATAATGTAATAGAATATTCAAATTCTGCTTTTATGACATTTAATGTAATAAGAAATTCATCTTCTGAACCTAAGTGTGATTTAGATAGCTATGCAATAAAAGTAGTAAAGGAAAATGATGAATATAAAATAGATGAAGTTAAAGCAACAAATTTAAAACAAGTATTTATAAATAATGACTCACTAAGAATGATTTCAGAAGATGGTGGTAAAAGTGACTTAATAATTTCCCTAAATAATATAACTAAAGATTCATATTTAAAGGAAAATAAGATAATGTTATATAAAGAAAAAGTACCAGCTGAAAATTTTGGAGTAGTAGCATTGGGGTATAAAGGAGATAAAATCGCTATATCTACTACAAGTGGTAATAGATCCTTTATTGCTATTGCATATATTCAGGAAAGTCAGGAAGCTCAAGGTTCTAGCTCAGAAGGGAATTCAGGTGGTGAAGGTGCAAAAAATGAGGAAGAAAACTTAGGTGAATTATTAGAAAAGCCTATTGCTAAAAAAGTAATACCTTTAGATATTTATAATGGAGCAATAGTTAATAATTTAGTTTTCATGCAAGAAGAAGAATATTTAATAACAGAATATGTTAATGCTAACTTAAGTAATAGAATAAAGGTTTATAATGGATCCAGTGGTGATTTAATAGCTTTAGATTTTGATAGCAAATTTCCTGAGGAGAAATATAGTATTAATTTACTTACTTTTAAAAAGGATGAATTTGATATAAGCGTAACAGCTAAAGAAGGTAGTAGTGATATCGATAAGAATATACTAGGAGAATATACTGTACATGTAGATAGTTTGGAAATTAAAAAAAAGTAGAAAGGTATTAACATATATAAATATTGTAGTAGAATAAAAGTACAACTTAAATATAAAGTAGTGCTTTTATTTTTTTGGAGGATATTTATGAAAAAGTGGAATGATAAAAGATACCATAGCTTAAATTATTATCTTAGAAATAAATTTAATGAAAAAGTATATAAAATATCTTTAGATGGAGGATTCACTTGTCCTAATAGAGATGGAAAGGTAGCAAAAGGAGGATGTACTTTTTGTAGTGCAAGAGGATCTGGTGATTTTGCTGGAAGTAGAATAATGTCTATTACAAAGCAATTTGAAGATAGAAAAGAAATGATGGAGAAAAAATGGAAGGATGGAAAGCTAATAGCTTACTTCCAAGCTTATACCAATACATATGCACCTGTTGAAGAGCTTAGAAAAAAATATAATGAAGCTTTGGATCAAAAAAATGTTGTAGCTATTTCTATTGCAACAAGACCAGATTGTATTGATGATGATGTTTTGGATTATTTAACAGAATTAAATGAAAAAACTTATTTAATGGTTGAACTAGGGTTACAGACTATTAATGATACAACAGCTAAAAATTTTAATAGAGGTTATGATTTTGAAGTTTTTGATAATACATTAAAAAGATTATTAGAAAGAAATATAGAAGTTGTTGTTCATACTATCTTTGGACTTCCAGGAGAAACAGAAGAGGATATGTTGAAGACTGTTGACTATATAGCCCATTCTGGAGCAAAAGGAATTAAATTTCATTTACTTCACTTAATGGAAGGCACAAAAATGGTTGAGCAATATGAAAGTGGAGAATTAAAATTATTAACTAAGGAACAATATATAGATTTAGTATGTAAAGGAATATCTATGTTACCAGAAGAAATGGTAGTACATAGACTTACAGGAGATGCTCCAAGAGATTTGTTAATAGGACCTATGTGGAGTTTAAAAAAATGGGAAGTATTAAATGATATAGATAAAGCTTTAGTTGATAATAATATATGGCAAGGAAAGAATTTTAAATAAAAAATAAGTAAAATAAATTATATATAAGTGGAAATTTAGAAATATAATTATTTTAAAAAAGTTATACTTTTTTGAATAATTTTAAATATTTTTATTGACAATAAAGATGAAAAGATATATTATATTATTAGATTGATAATCAATATCAACTAGTAACGGAATATATTACTAAGAAGCTCCACACTTCTGGTAATATAGTAAATATAATTAAACTCCTATATTATAGAATTTATTTCAGTAAAATATGGATAAACATTTTGTTTATCCATATTTTACTTTGTATATATTTAGGAGATATATTAATATTATTTGAAAAATTCTTGTGTTGCGTAATAAGTATTTCCAATTTTATAAACTCCGATACCAACGCTTGTAAAGTTTGTAGATAATATATTTTCTTTATGACTTTCAGAATTCATCCAGTTATTAACAAATCTAACTGCTAATTCATTGTAATCATGTAAATTACTGATATAAGCAATGTTTTCTCCCCAAGCCTTATAAGTTATCCCATCTTCTAAAATCTTATCTTTAACTAAACCACCATTAAGATCATAATGTGAAAAGTATTGATTATCGCCCATATCTTTTGACTTTAATCTAGCGTAATATTGCATAGTTTCATTATGACTTAATTCTGGAACTCCAGCAGCTACTCTTTCCTTATTTATAAGTTCTAAAATTTGAGTTTCTATATCGCATATATAACTATCATTTGAAGTTGAAGCAGCTACTTTAGCAGTAGCATATTCATATTGTACTGAATCAGTATTATTTTCAATTGTAGTAGTTGACTTTGATGTTGAAGTTTTAGAAATTTCAAGGTTAGAATTTTGATTAAGAACTTGAGAATTATTATTGTCTTTTATTAAAGTATCATTTCCGTTTTCGATAGAATCATTAGATGTATTAATTAAGAAATTATCAGTTGAAATATTAGAATATATATATTTAAAATCTTCAGGAATTGACAAAATTTTTGATGAAATATTAGTATTATTTAAAAAGTCAGCAGCAAAGGATGGGAAAGTTCCTCCTATGCCAATTGTGATTACTACACCAATAGATAAAATAACAAAATTTCTTATAGATTTACTCATTACTAGTACTCCTTAAAATTTTTTTTGAAGAGATTACTAATTTAATTAAACTTTTTAATCTAAAAATATTGCTTCGATACTCTTAATGACTATATTATAACGTAAAATAAACAAAAGTAAACACTTTTTCAACAATTTTCTCAAAATTCGACCAATTTTTTTATAATTTTATGTCGAATATGACCGAATAGTACAGATTTTATGTCGAATAAAGTTATCGAAAATGAAACTTATGTCGAATATAGTTATCGTATATACATGAATTGGATTTAAATTTTATTGAGAATATCTAATTTTTAAGGGAATATTTATAATGAATAAATAGATATGATTTAATTTGAAGAGGAATAACTACTTAAAATATAAATTTAATAATTTTTAACTGTTAGATTATGTATAAAAAAATAGTCATTAAACTATAACTTAAAAAATTTAACGGAGAGAATTTTTAAAAATTTATAGTAAAGAAATTTAAATAAAAATAACCAGTAGTTATTTAATACCTCCACTGGTTATTATTTTTGTATTTACGAAATTAATTTATTTATAATTAAAATATAAAAGCTAATTTTAAAAGGACTAGACTTTTTGAGCAGTCTTATAGATTTTATATTATATAACTTGGAATATAAAGAATTTTAAGTAATAAGATTCATCTGAATTCCACAGAATAGGATGGTCAGCACTTTGAGTTCTTATTTCTACTTGTCTTAATGTTCTTCTAGCATCATGAGCAGCTTCTTGAACAGTTTTCTTTAGTTGTTCTTCACTCATGTAATGAGAACAAGAGCAAGTGGCAAAGTATCCACCTGATTTAACCATTTTTAGTCCTCTAAGGTTAATTTCTTTATAGCCTCTAATTGCAGATTTGATTGTATTTCTTGATTTTGTAAAGGCTGGAGGATCTAATATAACAACATCAAATTCTCTTCCTTCCCTTGACCATTCTCCAAGAACATCAAAAGCATTATGACATTCAAATTTAACTGTGTCTTGTAAATTATTAAGTTCAGCATTTTTTCTAGCACAATCAATAGCATGTTGAGATACATCTATACCTAATACCGATTTAGCTCCTGCAATTCCAGCGTTTAAGGCAAAAGATCCTGTGTGAGTAAAGCAATCTAGAACTTCTTTATCTTTACAAATTCTATGCATAGCAGCTCTATTTTCTTTTTGGTCTAAGAAGAATCCAGTTTTTTGACCGTTTTCTAAGTCTACTATGTATTTAACTCCGTTTTCTATTATTTCTATATTAGTGTCAAAAGGTTCGGTTAAGAAGCCTTTAGTTTGTTCAAGACCTTCTATTTCTCTAGTTTTAATATCACTTCTTTCATAAACACCTTTAGCATTAAATTCATTTACTAATATCTTAACAATTATATCCCTATATTTGTCCATACCCAATGTAGAGATTTGTATAACATAATAGTCTTCAAATTTATCAACTGTAAGTCCAGGGAGGAAGTCAGCTTCTCCAAAGATAAGTCTACATGAAGATGTATCTATAACTATTTTTCTATAATCATATGCATTTTTAAATCTTTTTTTGAAGAAGTTATAATCTATTTCTTCATCAATATCTCTAGTCATAATTCTGATTGTTATTTTACTTCTATCATTAATATATCCTTTTCCTAAGAAGTAGTTTTTATGATTATATACTTCAACTATATCGCCATTTTCATAATCACCATCGTATTCATTTATTTCATCAATATATATCCAAGGTCTACCTTGTTCAGCTTTTTTATTCTTTCCTTTATGTAAATAAAATTTGCTTGCCATAACCAAGCTCCTCTCTTATAAGTTCTATAAGAGATTATAACATAATAAATAATTAAGTATAGGGGAGAGAGTAAATACTTAATTATAAAATATTAATGAATAATAGAAATTTTAATAAATATATTTATAGTGACAAGAAATAATATGGAGGTAGGAATTATGATATTTAAGGCAATTGTAATACCAACACCTTATAGAATTAAAAGGTATATTCAAAGAGTTTTACAAGAGACAAGTAGTAAAGATTCTAATAAAGAAGATATTGACCCAAATTTAAAACATATTAATTTATCTAAAGATAGCTTTAAAAACTATAGTGTAACTATGAAGATATTTTAAAAAATAAAACCACCTGCTTCCATGACAGGTGGTTTTGGGGAGATATAATCTATGAATTAATATAGTTTGGGGGAACTATATTAACTATTTTCTAGATGCTTATCAATTAAATTTTGAATTGTATAGGTACATCTACTACCTTTACAAGCGCCTTTACATGCTCCTGTTACTTTAGAAACTTCTTCTACAGTGTGAGCACCAGCTTTGATAGCATCTTTTATTTTAGATCTCGTTATTACCTTGCAAGTACAAACTTTAGTAATTTTATCAAGAACTTGTTCGTTTAAGTTATTTTCCATTGCTCTTTCCTCCTATAATATAAGAAATATGACTAAGGAAAATAAAGGGGATAAAGAAAAAATAATATTCATTCTTTATGAATATATTATAATAAGATATATTGAGAAAGTCAATACTAATTAATAAGAATTATCAATTAGTATTATTTATTAAATTATGAAAAATATTACATAAAGTAATTAAATTAAAAAAATATTGAAATATTATTAAACATATACTTTTATATTTAATTACTTTGTAGTAAAATAGGTATATGCTTTATAAAAATAAAAACTGTGATTAGGAAAAGTACTTATTTAGATACTTTAAGAGAGTGGCTGTTTGGTGCGAAGTCATAGAGAAAAATAAGGAAAATCCCCTAGGAGTTTGAGGCTGAAAGGTTATTTTATACTAATTAAGTTTTCACGTTAGCCTGCGTTAAGGGATAGAGTATGATAGTACTCGAAATAAAAGTAGTTCTAATTTCATAGAATTCTTATAACCTTGGGTGGTATAGCGAATATCTTCGTCCTATTGGGCGGAGTTTTTTTATTATATAAATATATTAAATTAAAAGAATAATTTTATATTCTATTTTCGTATAATTAGTTATTTATAGTTAATAATGTAAGATATATTGAATTTTTCATTAATTAAACTAGTATAGCCTTAAAGCAAAATAGATTATAAGTATAAATTGATAAACAGAAGGGAGATTCGGTATGTACAAAAAGGTAGAATTACCAAAGGGTTTTGTAGGAATGGAAAAGAATGTTTCAGACCTATGGAAAGAGAAAAATGTAATTAAAAAGAATTTTGATATGAATCAAGATGGTGAATATTTTACATTCTATGATGGACCTCCAACAGCAAATGGAAGACCTCATGTAGGACACGTATTAACAAGAGTTATGAAGGATATTATCCCAAGATATAAGGTTATGAAGGGATATAAAGTTATAAGAAAAGCTGGATGGGATACTCATGGGCTTCCTGTTGAACTTGAAATTGAAAAGAAACTAGGAATTTCAGGTAAAGAACAAATAGAAGGTTATGGAGTTGAAAAATTCGTTAAAGAATGTAAGGAATCAGTATTTACTTATGTTAATATGTGGGAAAATATGACTAACCAAATAGGATATTGGGTAGATATGGAGCAACCTTATGTTACATATCATAATTCTTATATAGAATCAGTATGGTGGGCATTAAACCAAATGTGGGAAAAAGGACTTTTATATAAAGGTCATAAAGTAATGCCTTATTGCCCAAGATGTGGAACTGGACTTTCTTCTCATGAGGTTTCACAAGGTTATAAAGATGTTAAGGACTTAACAGCTATAGTTAAATTTAAGGTTGAAGGCGAAGAAAATAAATATATATTAGCTTGGACAACAACTCCTTGGACACTTCCATCAAATTTAGCTTTATGTGTAAATCAAGCTTATGACTATATTGAAGCTAAAATTGGAGATGAAATATTAGTAGTTGCTAAGGATTTAGCATCAAAGGTATTAGGAGAAGACTACGAAGTAGTTAAAGAGTTTAAGGGTGCTGAATTATTAGGAGTTAAGTACGAAAGATTACTTCCATTTGGAAAAGTTGAAGGAAAAGCTTTCGAAGTTATTCATGGAGACTATGTAACATTATCAGATGGTACTGGTATAGTTCATATTGCTCCAGCATATGGTGAAGATGATAACTTTGTTGCAAAGAAAAATGGAATTACATTTATAAATTTAGTTGATGCAAGTGGTAACTTTGTTGATGAAGTAACTCCTTGGGCAGGAAAGTTTGTTAAAAAATGTGATGAAAGTATAGTTAAATACTTAGAAGAAAATAATAAATTATTTAAAGCTGAAAAGCATACTCACTCATATCCACATTGTTGGAGATGTGATACGCCGCTTCTTTATTATCCAAGAGAAAGCTGGTTTGTTGCTATGACTAAGCTTAGAGATAAGCTATTAGAAAATAACAATAAAATAAACTGGTATCCAGATAATATAAGAACGGGTAGATTTGGTAAGTTCTTAGAAAATGTTATTGACTGGGGTATTTCAAGAGATAGATATTGGGGAACACCACTTCCAATTTGGGAATGTGAATGTGGTCATAAGGAATGTATAGGAAGTATCGAACAATTAAAAGAAAAGGGAATTAACGTTCCAGATGATATAGAACTTCATAAACCATATATAGATGCTGTTAAATTAAAATGTTCAAAATGTGAAAAGGAAATGACAAGAACAGCTGAAGTTATTGATTGTTGGTTTGATTCAGGTTCAATGCCTTTTGCACAATTACACTATCCATTTGAAAATAAAGAGTTATTTGATGCTAATTTCCCAGCTCAATTTATTTCAGAAGCTGTTGACCAAACAAGAGGTTGGTTCTACACATTATTAGCTATATCTACAGCTATATTTGATACTAATCCTTTTGAAAACTGTATAGTTCTAGGACACGTATTAGATAAAAAAGGATTAAAAATGTCAAAATCAAAGGGAAATGTAGTAGATCCATTTGAAGTTTTAGATGCTCAAGGTGCAGATGCAACAAGATGGCATTTCTATACTGCAAGTGCTCCATGGCTTCCAACAAGATTCTCAATTGATGATGTTGCAGAAGCTCAAAGAAAATTCTTAAGTACTTTATGGAATGTATATTCATTCTATGTATTATATGCAGATTTAGATAAATTCAATCCTTTAGAATACAAGGATTTTAAATCAGAAAATGTTATGGATAAATGGATAATGTCTAAGCTTAATACGTTAATTAAAGAAGTTGATGAAAATTTAGCTTCATACCAAATAACTCAAGCTGCATTAATGATAGAAGACTTTACAGATGAATTATCAAACTGGTATGTAAGAAGAAATAGAGCAAGATATTGGTCAGAAGAATTAACTGAAGATAAAATTAGTGCTTATGTTACATTATATAGAGTATTAACTACTTTAGTTAAAGTAGCAGCTCCATTTGTACCTTTTGTTACAGAAGAAATTTATCAAAATCTAGTTAGAGGTTTAGATAATTCTGCTGAAGAAAGTGTTCATTTATGTAAATGGCCATTAGTTGATGAAAATGCTATTGATAAAAATTTAGAAAAAGAAATGAATTTAGCTTATACTATAGTTAAGCTTGGAAGAAGTGCAAGAAATGGTGCTAACATCAAGAATAGACAGCCACTTTCTAAAATGTTATTATCAACAGATTCTATTCCAGCTTATTATGGAGATATTATAAAAGATGAGCTTAACATTAAATCTGTTGAATTTGGAGCAGATTTATCTCAATATGTTAATTTTGAGATTAAACCAAATTTACCTGTGCTTGGTAGACAATATGGTAAGTTAATTCCTGGAATAAGAAAAGAAATAGCTTCAAGAAATCAAATGGAATTAGCTCAAAATTTACAAAGTGGTGGAACTGAAGTAATTACAGTTGATGGAACAGAAATTACTTTAAATAGTGAAAGTGTACTTGTAACTATGCAAGGTTTAGAGGGGTATGCTTTTGCTGGAGAAGGTGAAATTGGTGTTGTTCTAGATACTACAATTACAGAAGAGCTAAAAGAAGAAGGCCAAGTAAGAGAAATTAATTCAAAGATTCAAAATATGAGAAAAGAAAATGGATTTGAAGTTGCAGATAAAATAAATTTATTTGTTGCGGGTAATGAAGAATTAATTAATATTATTAATAAATATTCAGAAGTAATTAAGAGAGAAACATTAACTCAAGAAATATTTGTAGATGAAGCTGTAGAATATACGGAAACTGTTATTAATGGTGAGAAGTTAAATATGGCTGTAAAAGTAGTATAAGATATATTTAATATTAAAAGGTTAGAAGTTTTTTGATAATTTCTAACCTTTTATTAGGATAAAATGTGAAAATAGTACTAAAATAGCTATTAGTATATCTTTTTATAGTATATAATATATATATATCTACCAATACGTAGATATTATGTAAAATATTAATAGATATTATGCAATATTAAGTTATTATGAAGAATAAAAATGAATATTGTATAAACTATTTGTAAATAGTATAATTATTGTTAAAATGAGATAAAATATAAAAATTAAAATGGAGTGATGTGCATGGCTACTTCTATAAAGGATGTTGCTAAGGAAGCTGGAGTATCAATTGCTACAGTTTCTAGAGTTTTAAATGACATAGATGTTGTTAATGAAGACACAAAGAAGAAGGTTTTAGATGCTATTAACAAATTAGGATATAGACCGAATATAGTAGCGAGAAGTTTAAAAACTCAAAGAACAAAGACTGTAGGTATCTTAGTTCCAGATATATCAAGTGGAGTATATCCAGAGATAGTTAGAGGTGCAGAAGATGTTGCTAATATATATGATTATAATGTAATTTTATGTAATTCAGATTTTGATAGCGAAAAAGATAAAGAATATTTAAGAGTTTTAAGAGAGAAGATGGTTGATGGAGTTATTTATATGAGCTCATCTTTACAAGAAGAAACTTTAAATATAATAAATGAATTAAACCTAACTACAGTTTTAGTTGAAAGTAAAGATAAGGAAGAAAGCTTACCAAGTGTTACTATAGATAATATTAAAGCTTCAAAGGAAGCAACTAAGTATTTATTAAATAAAGGATTATCTAATATTGCCTTTGCAGGTGCAAAAAAAGATAGTATGAACGCTTGGGGAGAAAGATATTTAGGATATGAACAAGCCTTAATTGAGTGTGGAAAGACAGTAGTTCAGGACTTAGTATACAATGGAGGATTAAAAGTTAAAAGTGGATATGAAGCAGTAAAATGTTTTGAAAATAGCAATAAAGAATATGATGCAATAGTATGTGCTTCAGATGAAATTGCTATGGGTGCTATTAATGCTTTAAGAGAAATAGGAAAGAGAGTTCCTGAAGATGTAAGCGTAATAGGATTTAATAATAGTATAATGGCTTCTGTTTTTTATCCTAAAATAACCACAGTTAATCAACCAAGTTATGATATGGGATCGGTTGCAATGAGAATGCTTATAAAAATGCTTAGTAAAAGAGAACTTGAAGAATCTCAGTTTGTTCTTGATTATACATTAGTAGAAAGAGATAGTTGTAAGTAATATTTGAGTTAAAATACATAAAAAGTATCTGTATAAATAACAAGTAATATTTATATAGATGCTTTTTATTTTTTAAGTTAAATAAAATAAATAGTATTATTTATTATTTTATTAAGTTATACGTATAAATGTTAAGATAATATCATAATAATTATAAGAATCTACAGAAAATATCAATATTTTTGAAATTAATTGTTGTTAGGAAATAAAAGCCATGATATAATAATATTAACAAATCACTAAACGGTTTCACATTTCGACTGTGTGTAATAATTAATGTATATTGATTAGAATGGGTAACTAATCATTGAGAAATTTAGGTTAAGGTCAATAAAAAACAACTTCTATAATTATAGAAGTTGTTTTTTTATTTAAATATATTATTTTCTTTAAGATAGTACTATAGGATACCTTCTATTTTCAAGATATTTTCTAATTCCTGAACTTTTTCTGTTAGTGTTAAAAATTTCTCTCTTAATCTATCTTTAGGAAGATTATTATCATCTATAAATTTTACCATATCATCTACTGTTTGCAGTGCTTCATCTATATCTTGTTGAGCTATTTTTAAGTTTGATTCCTTCATAAGTTATCTCCTTTTATGAATTTAAACATAATTAATATTATACATTAATCCTATCACTAATAAATACTATATTCAAGTCATATATTATATAAGAAATTAGTATGAGGTGGTATTTTGATAAATTATATTTGGTTTATTATGATTTTTTTAGGAATACTGATTGGGTTATTTAGTGGAGATGGAGAGGTTATATCTAAGTCAATAATAAACTCTGCTGATTCAACAGTATCAATGGTTTTAGGATTAGTTGGCTTAATGTGTTTTTGGTGTGGAGTTATGAAGATTGCTGAAAATAGTGGTTTTACAAATAAATTAGCTAAGATATTAAAACCTATTTTAAAATTAATTTTTAAGGAAGCTGCAAAAGATGAGAAGGCATTAGGAGCTATAGTAATGAACATAACAGCTAATATGATGGGACTTGGAAATGCAGCAACACCTTTTGGAATAAAGGCTATGCAAGAGATGGATAGGCTAAATAAGAAAAAAGATGTAGCATCTAATGATATGGTATTATTTTTAGTATTAAATGCAGCATGTATCCAGTTGGTACCATCAACAGTTATTTCAATAAGAGCAGCAGTTGGTTCCAGCAATCCGGGAGTGATAATTCTTCCGGCAATTTTATCTAGTACAGTAGCAGCCATAACTGGAGTGATCTTATGTAAGGTGCTACAAAAATATTTTTAGGAGAGGTAAGATATGTTTCAGTATATAACGAAAAGTATAATTCCAATAATAGTAGTTATCATAATAACTTATGGAATGTTTAAGGGAAAAAAAGTGTATGAATGGTTTATAGAAGGAGCTAAGGAAGGATTAAAAGTTTGTCTTAATATTTTTCCATATCTTTTAGCTATGATAATAGCAGTTAATATATTTAGGGAAGCTAAGCTATTGGATTTATTAAATAATTTAATAGCACCAATAAGCAATTTAATAGGACTTCCAAAGGAGATAGTTCCATTAGTTTTAGTAAAGCCTTTATCAGGAAGTGGGGCTATTGGGATTTTAACAGATATAGTAAAAACATATGGAGCAGATAGCTACATAGGCTTAATATCATCAGTAATTATGGGGACAACTGAAACTATTTTTTATACTGTTACTGTATACTTTGGAGCAGTACAAATAAAGAAAATAAGACATACTTTATGGGCTGCAATTTTAGCAGATTTAACTGCAATTATAGTTTCTATATTTTTAGTTACAAAACTTTTATTTTAAGTATTATTTGATATTTAAAATTGAAAAATAAGTAATCCATTTGTAACATATATAATTAAAATTAATATATAATATAAATGTATAAATTAAGGAGGATAGATATTATAAATGAAGTTGCTTGAATTATTTTTCTTAACAGAAGAAGAGATAGGAGTATTAGCTATTTATTTAATTTATGGAATAGCATTAGGAGTACTTATTGGTATATTTATAAGTAAAATAGAGTTATGCTTTGCGTTAGGAGGAGTTGTTTCTATTATAATATCGCTCTTTAGAATATATATAAATAGAATTAATCTAAATAAACTTTAGTAATAAATATGTATTTTACTTTTAATAAGCTATATAATAAAATTTATATAGCTTTTTTAATTTTAAATTAAAATAAAAGTGGTTTTGTTTATTTACTAGGGGGTATAGGAATATGTCTACAGAAAAATTTTATATTATTAATGAAAAAATTTTTCCAGATATTTTTAAGAAAGTATTAGAAGTTAAAGAAAAGATTGCAACTGGTAAGGCGAAGGATGTTAGTCAAGCTGTTAAATTAACAGGAATAAGTAGAAGTACATATTATAAGTATAAAGATTATATATTTTCTATGCCAGAGAAGTTTAATAGCAAAAAAATAACATTAGTTGTACTAATATCTCAAGAAACAGGAGCCTTATCAAAGGTTTTAGATTGCATTAATTTTAATAAAGGAAATATACTAACTATTAATCAGGATATTCCTATTAATAATGTTATTAATGTAACTATAACATTAGATATATCAAGTATGAAAAGAGATTTAAAACATTTAGTATATACATTAAGAGGGTTGAATAATGTAGTAAGTGTTAAAATCTTAGCTATGGAGTAAAGGAGGAGAAAAATGAAAAAGGATTTTTACAAGAGAAATAGAAAAAATCTATTAGATAAAATGTCGGAAAATTCTTTATTGATATTATTTGCAGGTGAAGCACCTAAAAAGACTGCAGATGAAAAATATCCATTTACACCTAATAGAAATTTTTATTATCTAACAGGTATTGATGAAGAAAAACATGTTTTGGTTCTATTAAAGTTAGATGGAAATATTGAAGAATACTTATTTATTAAGGAAATTGATCCTGTAAAAGAAAAATGGGAAGGAAAAACTATAAGAAAAGAAGAAGTATTTGATATAAATGATATAAAAAAAGTTAAGTACTTAGATGAATTTAATAATTTTATAGATCAGATTATATTAAATAGAGAAGATATTAATATATATTTAGATTTAGAAGAAGGTAATGAATCTTATAATTTTGCAAGGAATCTTAAAGAGAAATATTATAATATACACATAAAAAATATTTTTAAATTAATAGGTGATTTAAGATTAGTTAAATCAAGTGAAGAAATAGATAAATTGAGAAAAGCAATAGAAATAACAATAGAAGGTGTAGAAGCTTTAATGCGAAATTCTAAAGTTGGAATGAAGGAGTATGAACTAGAAGCATATTTTGACTTTGTTTGTAAGAAAAGAGGCGTTAAGGATTTAGCTTTTAAAACTATTGCAGCTACAGGGAAAAATGCAACTGTATTACATTATGTAAGTAATGATTCTGAATTGAAGGATGGAGATTTAATACTGTTTGATCTAGGAGCTCAATATAAGTATTATAATTCAGATATATCAAGAACCTTCCCTGTTAATGGAAAATTTACTGATAGACAAAAAGCTGTGTATAATGCAGTTCTTAGGGTTAATGAAAGAGTTATAAAAGAGCTTAAACCTGGAGTAAGATTTATAGATATAAACAATAAAGCAACTGAATGGATAGCAGAAGAATGTGTTAATTTAGGGCTTATAAAAGATAAAAAGGATGTAAATAAATATTATTATCACAGTATAGGTCATAGTTTGGGATTAGATACTCATGACATAAATATAGATCGTAAAAATACTGTTTTAGAAGCAGGAATGGTTTATACAGTTGAACCAGGTATATATATTGAAGAAGAAGGTATAGGAATAAGAATAGAAGATGATGTTTTAATCACTGAAAATGGTTATGAAGTATTAACTAAAGACATGATTAAAACCGTTGAAGAAATAGAATATTTTATGAAAAATAGTTAAAAAATTATAATAAGATATATATTGCAAAAATAGTATAAAAAATGTATAATAATACAGTAAAATAAACGCAAATAACGACAAGGATAGAGGCGCGATACTTAATAGTACTATTAATGAGTTAAGCACTATGAATTAATAGGAAAGGAATTATCGCCGAAGCGTATGATTAATGCTTTAATATCATATAGCTGGGGTTGCATAGAATATATGTAACACTGTCACAATTTTTTGTGGGGAGCTATCACTTAGGGATTTAAATATTATTATTTTTTGTAAGTATATTCTGCCTTGAGTGAAGACTCAAGGCTTTTTTTATTCTTAAGAATTAATAAAAAGTATATAAATATAAATTAAAAAATATTAGCTTTTAAAACTAAAAAAGTTAATTTAAGTAGTTTATAAATATGCTTCTTAATAATTCTATCCAGAAATTATTTGTAAAATATTGTAGGAGGATTACTATGAAAATCAAAAGAGGAATAAAAGTAACATTAATTACAATGTTTATATTTTTATTATCAACAACAGTAGTATTTGCTTCAGAAGTAGATACTGCTACAGCTAATGCAAATCACTATGGTATTCTTACTTTAATACCACCAATAGTTGCAATAGTATTAGCATTCTTAACTAAAAATGTAATAATATCATTATTTATAGGAACATTATCAGGAACATTCTTAGTAAGTTTAGTGGATACATCATTTTTACAAGCTTTATTAAACTCATTTTTTGATTTTGTATCTAGAGTTTTAAATTCATTAGCAGATCCATGGAATGCAGGAATAATACTTCAGGTTTTAGTGATAGGTGGAGTTATTCATTTAGTAGCTAAAATGGGGGGGGCTAAGGCAGTAGCTGAGGCATTAGCTAAAAGAGCAAAAACTGCAAAGAGTACACAATTAGTTACATTATTATTAGGATTAGCAGTATTCTTTGATGATTATGCAAACTCATTAATTGTTGGTCCTATAATGAAGCCTGTAGCAGATAAAATGAAAATATCTAGAGAAAGACTTGCTTTTATAATAGATGCTACTGCGGCACCTATTGCTGGTCTAGCTATAGTATCAACATGGATAGGTTTAGAAGTGGGATTAATAAATGATGCTTTTATAAATGGAGTTGGACAACAAGTAGATGCTTTTGGGGTATTTTTACAAACAATTCCATATAGATTTTATAATATATTAATTATATTCTTTGTATTTATAACATCATTTTTACTAAAGGATTTTGGTCCTATGTATAAAGCAGAGATTGAAGCTAGAAGAAGAGATATTAACAAAAATATAAATGAAGAAAAAGATAGTAATATAGATCATTCTGAACTTGAGCCAAAGGAAGGTGTAAAGATAAGCATATGGAATGCTATAATTCCAATAGGAGTTTTAGTAGTAACCGCTTTAATTTGCTTTTATTATAGTGGATATACAATTATTATGGGTGGAGAAGATATAGCACTTCAACAAATGATAGCTAATTCACCAATGTCATTTGCTTCTATACAAGAAGCATTTAGTGCAGCTGATGCATCAGTAGCATTATTCCAATCAGCATTAATAGCTAGTATTGTAGCAATTGCACTAGGAGTAGGTAGAAAAATATTTACCTTATCAGAAGCTATAGAAACTTGGGTAGATGGTATGAAACCATTAATTATTACAGGGGTAATACTATTATTAGCATGGTCTTTAAGCTCAGTTATTAAAGATTTAGGAACTGCTAAATATTTAGTAAGTTTATTATCAGGAACATTACCAAACTTCCTTCTTCCAAGTTTAATATTTATATTAGGGTCAATAATTTCATTTGCCACAGGAACAGCTTATGGAACTATGGGAATATTAATGCCATTAGCAATTCCACTAGCATATTCAATGGATCCTAATATGAGTTATGTAATTGTAAGTATTAGTGCTGTTTTAACAGGTGCAATATTTGGAGATCACTGTTCACCAATATCAGATACAACAATACTTTCATCTATGGGGGCAGGTTGTAATCATATATCGCATGTAAGTACACAAATGTGGTATGCATTGTTTGTAGCAGTAATTACTATAGTATTTGGATATATACCAGCAGGATTTGGAATACAGTGGTACATAGTATTACCAATTTCATTATTAGCAATATTTATAGGGGTTCAGGTACTTGGTAAAAAGGTAGAGTAAATATAAATAAATTTAAAATAAAAAATGAGATATTACTTAATGTTAGTTACTATACATTAAGGTAATATCTCTTTTTACATACTTTAATAATATTTTATGATAATTTACCACCATGGAAATTTAACTTATATATTTCTTTTCCTGAATAAAGTATATACTCTACTCCAGTAAATGAATTAATATCGCCTTCCCAGCTACATTTATAAGTAAATTCACCATCTGAATAAGATTCAGGACCTCTAAAAGGGTTATTTTCAGATACATTATACAAGGCTGCTTTTAAAAATCTAATAAATCCAGATGGAGCATCATTTACAAGAAGCTCACCTTTATAATTTAAGCCCCAATATATTTTTTCGTTTTTCCAAATTATTTCTTGTCCAATAAAATTATTATTTCCAACATGACTATCATGATAAAAATAATCATATTTTCTATAGGAATAATCTTTTGAATTTGGTCTGCTTGATTCAATGTTTTTAGCACTTGATGCAAAGGAATTCTTTTTTGCTTCTACAATAAACTTCTTAAATATCAACAAATCTTCCATTAAATCGTCCCCCCTTTGTATGTATAGTATAAATTATACAGACAAAATTATCACAAATCAATAAAATTTCTGAAAATAAATAAAATTAAATATATTACTATAGTGTATACAAGTTCTAGTTGAAATTTATTATTAAAACATAAATAAATTTTAACTAAAATTATAGTGTAAATTGGAAAAGATAATGAATAAGATAGTTTAGGAATGGTAAATTAAGAATTTAGAGCAACATAATAAATTATAAGAATATTGCTCCAAATTCTCAATTTTTAATTCTCAATAGATTTAGGTGGTAGTATAAATTTATTAACTAATAATGCTACTAATATACCAAAAAGTGTTTCTATAATTCTATTTACTGCGTAGTAGATAGGATCAGTAAAAGCATGAGTTGTAGTTACTGCTAGGAAAGCTATACATGATATATTTATAGCACCTTGTTTATTAATCAAATTACATATATATATAACAGTAATAATACCAATTGATATTGTTAAGTACATAAGTAACTTAGCTAATATGTAAATATCAATATTAAATACAAAGAATCTGCAAATTATTAAAAATAAAAGGCCTAAAATAGCTCCTAGAATAGTCCCTAATCCTCTGTTTATAGCTATATTAATAGAGTTTGAAACAGTATCTTGAACACAGAAAACAGCTGTTAAACAAGCAAAAAAAGGCTCGCTTGGGAAAAAGAGTAAACAACAGAATACTGCTAAAGCAGTTTTTATAGTTCTAAGTCCAATTTTTGGGAATGTAAATTTCATATTATTTCTCCTTATCGTTAGTATTTTTATCTTCTTCCTTTGGAGGATGAACATATTTATTAATTAGTATAGCAACTATAACACCAAGGGCAGTTTCTATAGTTCTATGTATAGCGTATGTTAAAGAATCATCTGATGTATGAGTAAGTAATATTATCATAAGCACAGTACAAGATGCAGGACATGCAGAGGGCTTTTTTACTAAGTTGCAAATATATATTGCTAATGAAATTCCTATAGATACTATAAACGGTAAGTAATTTCTTAAACTGAGATATTCCATTATATATAGTAAAATTAATGATAAAACACCTCCTATAAAAGTACCTATAAGTCTATTTATTCCAACTTTAAATGAATTTTCTACAGTACTTTGAAGACAAAGCATAGCAGCAAATGCAGTATATGTATAATGAGGGAATAATATAAGACAAAGAAAAACCGATAAAGCTGTTTTCATATTCCTAGACCCTATATTAGGCAAATTAAAATATTTCATAATATCTACTCCTATCATTTGTAATACTACTAATAGTTTCTATAGATAATAAGTTTTGTAAATACGCTTAGTTTTTAATATTATACCATATAAAATATATAGTATTACGAAATTGTTACTTAAATTAAATATAAATAGTTTTATAATATTGTATAAATATAAAATCAATAGCAAAATAAACTTTATAAGTATATTATTACAAAAAGTGAAGATAGTTATAAATTTGTGTATTTATTTATTAATTGCAGTAATTATATTATTAATTTTATTTATAATTAGAGAGATTATATGAAGCAATTTCAACTAAATATAAAGGGTAGAATCTTAGGTATAAAAATAAATGTTAAATAAAAGCAATATTTCCTGGAAATATTTAAATAAGATTGTATCAAAGATTTTGGATTCAATAGGAAGTTTTTTATTTATAATTAATACTTTAGGATTATTAATGTTTAGAAAAGAGTTATTTATAATTATTCTTATGATTAATTTAGTTATTGTAGTATTTTCTAAAGTAATAATAGATAAGCTAATAAAAAGAAATTTAGTAAGACTAGATTAGAAAGTAATTGACAGTAAAAATAATATAGAATATCATAATATTAAATATATAAAAATATGAAATGCTATGAAAAGAAGAGTAGCAAAGTAAATTTGTCTAAAGAGAGCTAGGGTAGGTGAAAGCTAGTGGCATAAAGCTTTGTGAAGATGGCCTTGGAGCAGATTCTTTGAGCTATTAAGTTAGGGGAATACGGTAGCAACCGTTATATTGCAAGGTGATAAAATGTCACCTATTGAGATATTTATTGCAAAATAAGTATGAATTAGAGTGGTAACACGTATAATACGTCTCTATGTAGGTTTTAATATCCTATATAGAGATTTTTTTATATTAGAAAACAATTTATTACCATATTTTTAGGAGGAAAATGATATGTGTAAGAAACCATATTATATTACTACACCAATTTATTATCCATCAACAAAACTTCATATTGGTAATACTTATACTACAGTTGCAGCTGATGCTTTAGCTAGATATAAGAGATTAACTGGATATGATGTAATGTTTTTAACAGGAACAGATGAACATGGGCAAAAAATTCAAAGAATTGCTGAGGAAAAAGGTATAACACCTAAGGCTCATGTAGACGAAATTGTAGCAGGAATAAAAGAATTATGGAAGATGATGAATATAAGTTATGATAAATTCATAAGAACTACGGATGATTATCATATTAAAGCTGTTCAAGATATATTTAAAAAGCTTTATGATAATGGAGATATCTATAAATCTTCTTATGAAGGGTTATACTGTACTCCTTGTGAATCATTCTGGACAGAAACTCAATTAGTTAATGGTAATTGTCCAGACTGTGGAAGAGCAGTTGAAAAATCAAAAGAAGAAGCATATTTCTTCAAGATGAGTAAATACGCAGATAGACTAATAGAATATATCGAAACTCATCCAGAATTTATTCAACCAGAATCAAGAAAAAATGAAATGCTTAATAACTTCTTAAAGCCAGGTTTACAAGATCTTTGTGTTTCAAGAACAAGCTTTAATTGGGGAGTTCCAGTAACTTTTGATGAAGGACACGTAGTTTATGTTTGGATAGATGCATTATCAAACTATATAACAGCATTAGGTTATGGAAATGATAATAAGGAGCTTTACGAAAAATATTGGCCAGCAGATGTGCATCTAATTGGTAAGGATATATTAAGATTCCATACTATTTATTGGCCTATTATGCTTATGGCTTTAGATTTACCTCTACCAAAGCAAGTATTCGGACATGGATGGTTACTTGTAGATGGAGGAAAGATGTCAAAATCTAAAGGTAATGTAGTAGATCCAGTAGTTTTAGTTGAAAACTTTGGAGTAGATGCAGTTAGATACTATCTATTAAGAGAAATTCCATTTGGGGCTGATGGATTATTTAATAATGAAATATTTATAAAGAAGATAAATTCAGATTTATGTAATGACTTAGGAAATCTTTTATCTAGAACAGTTGCAATGATAGAAAAGTATTTTGATGGAGTAATTCCAAATAATAATACTAAAGAAGCTATTGATGATGAATTAATTAATTTAGCACTAGAAACTCCAAAAAAAGTTAATGATGCAATAGATAATTTAAGAATTCCAGATGCATTAGAAGATATTTTTGCTTTAATTGGAAGAGCTAATAAGTATATAGATGAAACTACACCATGGATATTAGCTAAGGATGAAGAAAAGAAAGAAAGACTTGGTACAGTATTATATAACCTAGTTGAAAGTTTAAGATTTGCTTCAGTTCTATTATCTGCATTCTTACCAGATACAAGTAAGAAGATAAATGAACAAATTAATGCAACTAACATTTCTTTTGAATCTTTAAGTAGCTTTAATGGAACTATAGTAGGAACTAAAGTTCAAAAAGGAGAGGCTCTATTCCCAAGAATAGATGTTGATAAAAAGTTAGCTGAATTAGAAGCTTTAAGAGAAGCTCAATTAGCAGCTAATAAACAAGAAGAAAAGAGAGAAATTACACCAATAAAAGAAGAAATAACTATAGATGATTTTGAAAAAATAGATTTAAGAGTAGTTAAGGTTATAGCTTGTGAGCCAATTAAAAAAGCTAAAAAGCTATTAAAATTAACTGTAGATTTAAATGGTGAAGAAAGACAAGTGGTTTCAGGAATAGCACAATACTATAAACCAGAAGAATTAGTTGGCAAGTATGTAGTATTAGTAGCAAACTTAAAGCCAGTAACATTAAGAGGTGAATTATCACAAGGAATGATATTAGCAGCAGCTACAGATGATGATAGTCTTTTAACATTAGTAAATCCAGGAGAATTACCAACAGGAAGTATTGTAAGATAAATAACTAGGAGCTATAACATTAATTTGTTAAAGCTCCTAATTAATATAATTAAGATTAATTTGTGTTAATAAAGAGTTTTTAATTTATTATTCAAATAGTTTCTAATTGTAGATAATTTTAGTTGAGTATTAGAATAGTTTATTTTAAAAGTATAAGGGGGGATTTGGGTGAATATAATAGTGGGAAATGCATGGCCTTATGCAAATGCTCCATTACATTTAGGAAGAATAGCAGTTTTATTACCAGGAGATATAATAGCAAGATATCATAGACTTATGGGAGATGATGTTATATTTATTTCTGGAACTGACTGTCATGGAACTCCTGTAACAATGAAGGCGAAGGAGGAGGGAATAACTCCTATAGAAGCTGTAAATAAATATCATAATGAATTTAAAAAATGTTTTAATAGCTTAGGATTTTCATTTGATATATTTACAAAAACACATTCAGAGTATCATGAGAAAAAGGTAAAGGAGTTTATTCTTGATTTATATAAAAAAGGATATATATATGAGAAAGAAATTGAGCAGGATTATTGTGAACATTGTAATGAATTTTTATCAGATAGATATGTAGAAGGAAAGTGCCCTAAATGTAAGGAAATATTACATGAGGAACAATGTGAAAATTGCTCAGAAAGAGTAGAATATGAAGATTTATTAGATAAAACTTGTAAATTATGTGGAAATAAAACTATAGAAAAGAAAACAAAACATCTATTTTTTTCTCTTTCAAACTTTGAAAATGATGTTAAAAGACTACTAATTAGACAAAAGGGTTGGAGAGAAAATGCTCAAAAAATAGTAAATAGATATTTAAATGAAGGTTTAAGAGATAGAGCTGTAACTAGAGATTTTAACTGGGGGGTAGATGTTCCCATTGAAGGATATGAAGATAAAAAAATATTTGTTTGGATAGAGGCTGTTATGGGATATTTAACAGCGAGTATGAAAGTTTTAGAAGGTAAAGATGAAAAGTGGGAAAATTATTGGCAAGGGGAAGATTCAAGAGTATATTTTGTTCATGGAAAAGATAATATTCCATTTCACACAGTTATTTTCCCGGCTATTTTAGCAGGCCTTGGAATAAAAAATCCTAATTTAAGAATAATTTCTAGTGAATATTTAAAGCTTGAAAGTAAGAACTTTTCATCAGTTAAAAATTGGGCTATATGGGCTGATTATATAGTAGAAAATTACAATGTAGATTTTATTAGATATTATTTAGCAATAAATTCTCCAGAAACAAGAGATACAGATTTTACTTGGAGAGATTTTACTGTAGTAGTAAACAGGGATTTAGTTAATATTATTGGAAGCTTTATTAACAAGATAATGGAAGATATAAAAATTAATTATCAATATAAAATTCCAATGGGAAGTATATCTAATGAGTTGAAAAAGACAATTTTTAACTTATACTTCAATATTAGTGATTATATAGAAGAGGGGAAATTTAAAGTTGCTTTGTTAGATATTATAAGTTTTGTGAAAGCTTTTAACAAGGATTTTGAAGCAGGAAAGAGAAACTTATATGAAGCAATTCAAGTAATAATAAATTTATCAAATCTATTAGATCCATTTATACCTGAAGCTTGTGCAAAAATAAGAAGTGCTTTAGGAATAGATTGTGCTATATGGAGTTATATAGAGAAGAAGGAAGGAAAAGTTTCTGATATAGATAATTTATTTGAAAGAATAGATAAAAAAAGAGCTATAGAAGAAGTAAAGAGATTAAAACAAGAAAAAATTTAAATAAAAGTAAAACCCTAGATTAAATATTTGGGGAAATAATTTAATCTAGGGACCATTAGATGGTTTTAGGGGTAAATAATAATGCTTTAACTACTTTACAAATTTATAATAAAATAAATATATGACAGTAATGTGTCAAAAAACAAACAAAATATTAAGAGAATATAAAGCTTTATAAATCAATATAGTTATATATTTACATAATTTAGAATATAATGTTTATTATTTTACTTTTTGTACTATAATGATAAATAGTTAGTTAAGAATACTAAGGAGTGATAAAGTGGAAAATAGATATGTAATTTATGATACTCATGCTCATTATGATGATGAATCATTTGATGAGGATAGAGAGAATATTTTAAAAGAGCTTAATGAAAATGGAGTAAAATTTATTTTAAATTGTGCTTCTAGTTATAAAAGTATAGAAAAAACATATAAATTAACTAAGAACAATAATTTTATTTATGGTGCGTTAGGGATTCATCCTGAAAATGCAGATGAATTTAATGACAATGTTGAAAGTGAAATAATAAACCTAGTTAAAAGTAATGATAAAATATTATTTATAGGTGAAATTGGATTAGATTATTATTGGGATGAAAATCCATCAAAAGAAGTTCAAAAAGAAGTTTTTAGAAGACAAATGAAGTTAGCAGAAGCTTTAAACTTACCAGTAGTTATACATGATAGAGATGCACATGGAGATACTTTAGAAATATTAAAGGAGTTTCCAAAAGTAAAAGGAATAGTTCATTGCTTTTCAGGGAGTGTAGAATTTGCTTTAGAGTGTATTAAATTAGGATATTATATAGGGGTTGGAGGTGTAGTTACCTTTAAAAATGCTAAGAAATTAGTAGAAGTTGTAGATAAAATTCCTATAGATAAAATACTAACAGAAACAGATTCTCCATATATGGCACCTGTGCCAAATAGAGGAAAAAGGAATAAATCAGATTATATCTCATATATAATAGAAAAAATTGCACAAATAAAGAATTTAGAGCCTATAGAGGTTAATATAGTTTTAAATGACAATTTTAAGAGGTTGATTGGAAAAGAGATATAAAGTAAAATAAAATGGTGTGAAAGATATTTAACAAAAAAAGTTAAATAAATATTATAGATAAACTGTCTACTTTCGGTGAATAACTGTAAACTGCTATTATTTTTATATATTATATTTTTAGTATGCACAGAGCTGCATTTTTGTAAAAACAGTTTTTTTATGCAGGAGGTCAAGTTTGACAAAAGCGATCAATTAAATTATAATTCAAAAGACGCTCTTGCCAAAGGGAGGAAGTAGAGATGGTAGAAAATTTTAAAAAATACCTGAAAAATAATTTTTCTAACGGTCCAAAGGCAAAAATACTGATAGGCGTGTTGCTATCTATGGTGATAGTATCAGTGACGTTTATAAATATGAGAAAGACAATAACAATTAAAGTAGACAGTAAAGAAGAGACATTTGTCATATATAATGGGACTGTTAAAGATGTGTTGGATAAGCAAGGGATTGTTTTAAATCCTAAGGATGAGATTCAACCAGCTTTAGATAGTAGAGTATCCGAAGGAGATACAATATCTATCAAAAGAGCTGTTTCAGTAGAATTAGCTGTAGGAGATCAAGTGATAAATATAGATACTGCAGAAGATACTATTGGAGACATGCTAGAGGTAGAAAAAGAAGAACTTAAAGAAAAAGGCATTGAATTTAATAAGGATTTAGATGAAATTAGTCCAAGTTTGGATACTAAAATTACATCAGATTTAAAGATTAACCTTGTTAATGTTGAAGTTGAGAAGCAAGTAGCTTCTGAACCTATTGATTTCGATGTTGTAGTAGAAGAAGACGATACTCTTGATAGTGGAATTGAAGAAGTAACACAAGAGGGAGTAGCAGGAGAAAAAGAAGTCGTTTACGAAGTAGTATATAAAAATGGTAAGGAATATTCCAAAACTATAAAAAGTACAAAAGTAGTGGTAGAGCCAGTAAATAAAATAGTTACGCAAGGAACTAGACAAACAATTGCTAGTAGAAGTGGTGAACTATTAGATTATAAGAGCGTTTTATATGTGGAATCTACAGCTTATAGTGGTGGAGGGGTTACAGCAACAGGAACTGTACCTGTAAGAGATCCAAATGGAATTAGTACTGTAGCAGTAGATCCAAGAGTTATCCCTTTAGGATCATTAATCTATGTTGAGGGATACGGTAAAGCAGTGGCAGCAGATACTGGTGGCGCTATAAAAGGGAATATTATCGATGTATATGTGAATTCGAATGAAGAAGCATGTAACAACTGGGGAAGAAAATATAACGTTCCTGTTTATATTTTAGCTTATCCAGGAGAATGGTAAAACAAGGGGTGTCTTAATGGCACCTCTTTGTATTTATAAATAAAATTTAATAATTTGACATAATAGATATATAGATATAAATTAGTAATTAGGTATATTGAAGAAAGGAAGAAATAATTTGATAAAAGAAGTTATTGTGGTGGAAGGTAGAGATGATATCACTGCTGTAAAGCAAGCTGTTGATGCTGAATTAATAGCAGTAGGTGGCTTTGGAATTAATGCTAGAGTAATTGAAAGAATAAAAGATGCTCAAAGAAGGAAAGGTGTTATAGTATTAACAGATCCAGATTTTGCAGGAGAAAAAATAAGAAGTATAATATCTAAAAGAGTTAAGGGAATAAAACACGCCTATATTGCTCAAGAAGATGGAATTAAGGGAGATGATATTGGAGTTGAAAACGCTTCTCCTGAAGTTATAATCGAGGCTTTAAATAGGGCAAAGGCATCAGAGGAAGTTATAGAGGAAATTTACACATCTGAAGATATGTTTTACTTTAAATTAACAGGAGATAGTGATTCTAAAAAAAGAAGATTGATATTAGGAAAAGAGCTTGGAATTGGATACGGAAATGCTAATCAAATGTTAATTAGATTAAATAAATATTCTATAAACAAAGAAGAATTTATAAAGGCTATAGAAGTAGTAGAGAAAAAAATAGGAGTGAATAAATAGTGGAGATTAAAGATATAAAAACTGCTGAACTAGTTAAAAAATATAACTTTAAGTTCTCAAAAAGCTTAGGACAAAACTTTTTGGTTGATGATTCAGTACCTAGGGATATAGTTCTTGGAGCAGAGGTAAATGAAGAGGATTTAGTTATAGAAATAGGACCAGGGGTTGGAACGTTAACAGCACAATTATTAAATAAAGCTAAAAGAGTAGTTGCTATAGAGTTAGATAATGACTTAATACCTATATTAACAGCAGAAATGGGCGATAATCCAAACTTTACTTTAATACATAATGATGCTTTAAAGGTTGATTTAAATGAAGTAATAGGAGAAGAAAAGAGTGTTAAGCTAGTAGCAAATTTACCTTATTACGTTACAACACCAATTATAGTTAAGTTATTAAAGGAAAATTATAATTTTAAATCTCTTACTATAATGATTCAAAAGGAAGTAGCAGAAAGAATGGATGCAAAACCAGGAAATAAAGATTATGGTTCACTTTCTTTACTAGTTCAATATTATTGTAATACAAGAATAGTAAGAAAAGTACCACCTCAATGCTTTATGCCAAGGCCAAAGGTTGATTCAATAGTTATTAGACTAGACAGGTTGGAAAAGCCAAAGGTAAAGGTTGAAAATGAAAAATTATTCTTTGAAATAATTAGAAGTGCTTTCAATATGAGAAGGAAAACTCTTTGGAATGGAGTTAAAAATATAGGTTTATCTAAAGAAAATCTTGAAGCTGCATTTAACGAAGCAAATGTAGATCCTAAGAGAAGAGGAGAAACTTTAACAATAGAAGAATTTGCACTTTTATCAGATAAGATTAATAGTTATTTAAAGATGAGATAATTATAAAACTCGTGAGAATTGTAAAATAAATTACAAGACTTGCGAGTTTTATTTTTAACATATTTATATATGCGAAGCATATACTATATTGAATTAATATAAAATGGAGGTTCTAAAGGTTTGTCACAATTAAATAAGTTATATAGAAATTTTATTATTTTACAAGAAGATGAAAGAGGGTACTCTAATTCTAATGACAAAACCTTATCAGGATATTCAAAGATAGAAGCTAAGGGTAATGTTTGTAGGATTTCTTTTTATGCTCAGAATTTAAGAAAGGATGAAGAAGATTATTGTATTTTAGCTATATGCAATAAAAAAGATTTTAAAAAAGTATTGAATTTAGGTAAGATATCAGTATCAGATGGGGGAAAGGCTGAAGTAATAAAGGAATATCCAGTAGATAATATAGGAGGATTAGGAATATCTTATGATAAGCTTTCAGGAGCAGCGATAGCTAAGTTGAAAAATGGAATACCTATCATAGTAATGTGTGGTTTTGTTAATAATGAACAAGTAAGTGATGGATGGAAAAATTATAGTATAGTTAATTGTGCTAATTATAAAGATAAATCTGAAAGCTATAATAAGAAAGATAAATCTGAAAATCATAAAAAAGAAGATAAGAAAAAGGACTGTAAGAAGAAAGAAGATAAGAAGAATAAACATAGGGAAGAAGAATTAAGATCAGAAGAATATACAGAAGAATATATAGAAGAAGTTTTAAATGAAGAAATTAGAAATGAAGAAGAAGTTTTAAATGAAGAAATTAGAAACGAAGAAGAAAATAAAGTTATAGAAGTTAATGAAAATGATGTTAGAGGTCAAGAAGATAGCACAAATGAAGTAACTAACAGCGATAATCCTTTTGAAGGTAATTTTTCAGATGAAAATCCTTTTGACAATAGGTCAGAAGAAAATTTATACGGAATAAAGGATTTAAATAGAAATGCAACTAGAAATAAGTTTGATGAATATGAAGAAAAGCTAGAAGAAAATAATGAATATAAAATAAGAGGAAGCGTAGGAGAATATTTTGAGAGCTTAGCAAATGGATTTGAATGTTGCACAGATAAATATAGAGAAATAAAGTATTGTAAATGGTATAAGGTGCCTGTGAATGATTTACATGAAATGTGTAATATGTCTAACTATAACAGATATACAGTAGCTTATTATCCAATGCTTAATTATTATCCATATATAAGAAAGTATAAACATTTTATGTTAGGATACAAATGTGATGAAAAGGGGAATTTAAGATATATTGTATATGGAGTTCCTGGAGAAAAAAATAAAGATGAACAACCATATGAAGGTAAAACAGGATTTGTAACATGGGTTAATGATGGAAATAGAGATGGGGTAGGATGTTGGTTAATGTTCTATGATTTTAAGAATTCTACAGTAGTAGTTCCTATGACATAGGTATAAAAAAATGTACTTATAGAACCTAATGAGTATATTATGAATAAAAAATTATATATAATTACCCTACTTGTAGGTCTTATGATTATTATAACCTTAGTAAGTAATATTTTTATTTCAGATATTAAGAAAGTTGCAATATCCAATAATGATATAGATAAGTTTGAAGAGTATATATTGAGAGAGGGAGAATATAGTTTTTTATTACCAGAGGAATGGGATATTGATAAGATAAATAATAAGGAAAGTACACTTATTGCACAATTTAGTAATAAAGAAAGTATTTCTGGAAGTGTATCCGTAGAAAATAATTATACAGATAATATATATAATGAGATAACAGGAGATATAGAAACTGATAATCTTATTCAGAACCCAAAGGGGTGGAAGGTATTATCTGAGAAAGATAAAGGATATATTATAAAGTATTATATTAAAAATTACTCAGAGGGAAAGATTCTTATAATGAAGTTTTCTTATAAAGAAGGCTATGAAAAAAATAGTATAAAAACGGTATTTGATTATATAGCAAATAGTTTTCAATAAAAAGGTAATATAATTTGCCATTAAATGATTAAAGTATTATAATTTATTTGTGTTTAAGGCTATAGCATAATAAAAAATAAGAATATTTTTATATTTTTGCTACAGCCTTAATTATTTTTTGTATAACCTTTATATAGAAGGGAAGGATAAAATTGAATAAAAAGAAAAATTGGCTAGTAGCTATATTATTAGTTATGTTATCAATGTATTTAATATCTTGTGGGGCTATTGATTCTTTAAAAAGGGTATTTAACAATAAAAATGATTATTTTGTTACTTCTAATGAAGTAGATCAAATAAGCATTCAAAATATTAGAGATAAATCTTTTAAATTTTTGGTTACAGATGAAAGTGCAATAGAAAATATGTATAAATTTTTATCAGAGGCAAAGGAAACTGATGTTAGATCAGAATTACAACCAGATTATATAGTTGAAATAGTAATGGGAGAAGATATATTACAATTTAATTATGTTGTTGGGGCTTATGAAGGAAATTTTTATAATGATGAAATTAGTTTTACAGTATCAAGTAGATTAGATGAAGCGATACTTCAAAATCTATCTATAATAAGAAAACCAAGAGACTTTGAATACATATATTATGAGCCACTTTTAGATGTAATTGATAAATTAAGTAGTACAATAAATTATGAAGATAAAAAGGTTGGTATAAATATTAAAGAAGATGTAGATTGTGTAAAGTATATATTTTCTACGGATTTAGATAATTTTTTAAAGAAAGCTAGGAAAATTGCTCCAAATATAGATATAGTAAATGGAAATGAAGATGAATTTGATGTTATAGTTACTATAAAAAATAGAGGACATAGTACTACAATATACAAAAGTAATATAACTGTTAAAAATAAAGTAGATAATACTAGTTATTATTATTATGTATTTGGAGAAAATGAATATAAAGAGTGGGAAGTTAATATTTATACTGAAGAAGATCTACCAAAAGATGTAGAGAAAAATTGGTAAGGGGTGTAATTATGTCAAATTGTTCAACTTGTTCAAGTAAAGATAAATGTAATGTTAAAACAACTGCTGGTGCAGCAAATTGTGGTAAGATACAAGCTAAATATGGAGTAATTAAGAATGTTATAGGTGTAATAAGTGGAAAAGGTGGAGTTGGAAAATCTACTGTTACAGGAATATTAGCTACTATATTAAGAAAAAAAGGCTATAAAGTAGGAGTGTTAGACGCAGATATTACAGGTCCATCAATGCCAAGATTTTTTGGTATTAATAATAAAAGGGCAAGAATAGAGCCTATTGATGAGAATAATTTTAAATACTATCCTGTAGAATCTAAAACAGGAATAAGGGTACTATCTATGAATTTATTAATACCTAATGAAGATGAGCCTGTGGTTTGGAGAGGTCCAGTAGTAACAAATGTGCTAACACAGATATTTACTGATACTCAGTGGGATGAATTAGATTATTTATTAATTGATATGCCACCTGGAACATCAGATATTACATTAACAGTAATGCAAAGCTTTCCTATAACTGAATTAGTTATAGTATCAACTCCTCAAGATATGGTTTCTATGATAGTTAAAAAGGTTATTACAATGGCAAATAAAATGTCTTTATCTATAAGAGGAGTAGTAGAAAATATGTCTTATATTAACTGTGGTGGTTGTGATAGTAAGATAAAGGTATTTAGTAAAAAGTCAGCAGAAGAGCATGCTGAGTATTTAGGTATTCCTTTAATTGGAGAGTTGCCTATAAATATTGATTTAACAGAAGCACTAGAAGAGGGAAATGCAGAAGAATATATATTGGATAACGATTTATATTCATTAATTTTTGAAGGCTTATATTAATATATAAAGGAATAAGAATTATAAAAAGCATATATTTTTAGCATTAGAGATATAATATTAGGTACATAAAAATTAAAATTTCTGTCAATAATAATAGTGAAGTAATAATGGAAGGAATGAAATTTTATGAAGGCTCATGTGGATAAAGATATATGTATTGGTTGTGGTTTATGCCCATCAATATGTGAAGATGTTTTTCAAATGGATGATGATGGAAAGGCAGTTGCGATAGAAGCTGATGTATCTAAAGATCATGAAGATGAAGCAAAAGATGCAGAAGCAAGCTGTCCAGTAAGTGCTATAAGTGTATCATAAAAATATTAGAGGTTACCATTATGGTAGCCTCTAATATTTTTAATTTTAAAAGAAATCAACTATCTTATCCTGAATAAATTTAGGTTTATTAGATGTGTAGTTACATTTATTAGTTGAGGTTAAGGCAATTGTATCGCCGACATTTAAATTATTAGATACTTGATTTAAGGATATCTTTACAATAGTATCATCTTCTAATAAAACAAAAGCTTCAGAAAAATTATAATCTATTATTTTACCTTTCAAAAAATAACACCACCTATATATAATAAGTTTAGTATTATCTTTCTCAAAATATATAAATTTATACAAGTTTTAATTATAGATATAAGTCAGTATATATAATTTTAAAAACCTTTAATGATTCTTCTATTTTAGACTTTAATAAAATTTTTTTAGTTTTATATTCATCTACACCTTTAGAAGTTAATGAATATATTTTTTTAAATTTTTTCTTGGGATCATCCCATTCTCCAACTATATAGCCTTCTTTTTCAAGTTTTTTTAGTAGGGGATAAATTCCGCCAGTACTTGGAATCCAAAGACCATTTGTTTTTTCGCCTATTCTATTAGCAATATCATTTCCGTTAGATGGACAGATATAAAGAATATGAAGAACATATATAGGTAATAAACCTTTAGTAAAAATTTGTCCTACAGATTCTTTTTCTTTTTTTATTCTTTTTAATTTCGATAATTTTTCTTGATATTCTTCATATAATCGTTGTTCCTGCTTTTTTATATCTTCCATACTAATTGAATGAAGATTAAATTCTTCCATATTAATTTACCTTTTGAATTGCAAATCCTAATAATCCAGGGCCACCATGGACACCTAATGCAGGGCTAATTTGAGCTATATCGCTATTTAGAATATTATCAAAGTTTTTAATTGAATTTAAGATATTTTCAGCTTCTTCAAGAACACCAGCATGAAGCACCCAAACATTACAAGGGGATTCTTTTAGTATATCCTTTAAAAGATCAATTAACTTACGTATAGATTGTTTTCTACCTCTAGCTTTAGAAATAGTATAATAAATACCATCTTCATCAACACCAACAATTGGCTTTAAGTTAAGCATTTCTCCTATGGTTCCAGCAACTCTACCAATTCTTCCACCTTTTTTTAAATATTCTAGAGTATTTACTGTAAAATACCCTATAATATTTTTTCTTATTGAAGGAATAGTTTCTATTATTTCTTGAAAAGTTTTTCCAGAATTAATTAGTTTTGCAACTTCAAGGGCTACAATTCCTTCAGGCATTGCTAATATTTTAGTATCAAAAACATAAGAGATTAAGTTTTCATGATTTTCAAGAGCTAATCTTATTGAGTTATAAGTACCAGAAAGCCCACTAGATAAAGTAATTGCAATTACATGGGTATAGCCTTCATTTTCAAGGGACGCTAATATGTTTTCTAAATCTTCAGCACTTGGTAGTGAGGTTTTTGGAACTTCTCTTTCTAAGTTACTATATATTTCACTTGCTGATATTTCAATTTTATCTCTATATTCTTTATCAGAGTAAATAATTCTTAGTGGAAGTAATTTTATATTATTTTCTTTTATTACTTCAAGTGATAAGTCGCAGGCACTATCAACTATCAATGCTATTTTTTGCATAATAATCCTCCTTATTCAGAAAATTCATGCTTTTATAATAACATACTAATAAACTATATCAATACTGATATAGTAATATATTATCAATATTTATATAGTTTATACATATTAAATATA
>JAFSER010000021.1 GCA_017435645.1 Clostridium sp.
AATATTAAATTGGACTATTTTGATTTAAGTTGAATAAATAAGATACGTTGTTATCAAATAGATTTTTAGGGGGTTATAATTAAGTTTCCTAAGAGATAATATATTACAAAAATATTATATATTATGAAATTTTATCTATATAATATTTAGATATATTATTGATTTTACTTATGAATCATCATTGGTATAAGTCAATTATAGATTTTGTTATAACCTCTCTGGAAAGATAAGTACAAGAGAAATAAGCCTTATTATAAATAGTCTTTTCTGTTATACTAAGGCTTGAAAATTTCAGGTCATTATCAACAGTTATAGTTTTAAAAACTTTACTAAATTTAGATCAAAATTCTTTTTTAGCTTTATTATTTCTACAACAGCAAATCTATTGTAGTTTATTTAATTTTTCTATGTATTGAATTAAGGTTCTTTCTTAAATATTACTACCTAACTTTATTTTATTTAATACATTGGTTCTCTTTTTCTTATTTATTCTTAATTTAATACATAAATTAGAGTTTTTACATTCATAAGACCTAAGTTAATATAGCAATATAGAGTCTTGGGGCAAAGCATTTCGTTAGGTTGAAAGTCGTTATTTATTATAGAATCACCAAAGCTTATCATAATATCACTTATCTTTAAGGATTATTTTAATAAAACATGCTTTTTAAATTTAAGTTTTATTTTTCTTTGAATTTGAGATATTTTTATTATTGTACATAGTTAGTACTTTTTAGTTAGTAAGTTGATTTTAACATGAAAAGTAATTCTATGGATTTTTTATTAGTTTAAGTTTATTTAAAAGCTATTCATATATTTATACTATATTATTCTAGTTTATCTTGTAATTACTTTAATAGATGTAGGTTATATAAATAGTATTTTTATAGTTACTTAAAAAGTAAAATTTTTATTAAGAAAAAACTTATATAAATATTAAAAAAAAGATGAATATTTTTATAAGATATTTTTCTAAATAATTAAATTTTAAAATAATGAATTATATTTTTTAGATATTAATAAGATAATATCTAAGTTAAAGAATTGTTATCATTTAATTATATATATTTAGAAAATTTTGAATAATAATACTTGATAGTATATAAAAAAATAAGTAATATAAATAATTTATGTCAAGACTTGAAAGTGATTTTTTTATTATGTAATATAGAAAAAGACAAAAAGTAAAGGATAGGTGAAGCATGTTGATAGTTGTTGGAGGTATGATTGGACTTGGAAAAAGTTCGGTAGCTGAAATTCTAGGAAATCATTTCAATTCAGATGTATTTTATGAGAGTGTAGATGATAATCCTATATTACCTTTATTTTATAGTGAAAGTGAAGATGAAATTCAAAAGAGGAGATATCCATTCTTACTACAACTATATTTTTTAAACACAAGATTTAAAAGTATAAAGGAAGCATTAGTAAATAATAATAATGTTTTAGATAGATCAATATATGAAGATTGGTATTTTGCTAAGAAGAATATGGAGCTTGGCAGAATAAATCAATTAGAAATGAAGATTTATGAAGATCTTTTACATAACATGTTAGAAGAATTAGAAGAACTTCCAAAGAAAGCGCCAGATGTTATGGTTTATTTAAAAGGTTCTTTCGAAACAGTCCTTAACAGAATAGCATTAAGGGGTAGAGAATTTGAAGTTGATGAAAGCTTAAAAGAATATTATAATTTTTTATGGAAAGACTATGATAATTGGGTTAATAATTGTTACAATGCATCAGAAGTACTAATTATTGATATGGATACAATGGATGTTGTAAACAATGAAAAAGATAGGCTAAAACTTATAGAATTAGTTGAAAATAAACTAAGAGAAGTTAGAAAAATAAAAGAGATAGTATAATAAAAAAGTTAGGATATATAGTAATTATCCTAACTTTTTTATTATATTTTATTTAAATGAATTAAAGGATGCATCTGAAGGCATTCTCCAATCACCACGAGGGCTTAAGGAAATACTACCTACTTTTGGACCATCAGGCAATGCACTTCTTTTAAATTGCTGAGTAAAGAATCTATGGATAAATTTATCTAACCATTTTTCTATTTCTTCTGTACTATAGTCATTTTTAAAGGCTTCTTTTGCTAAGAATTTAATTCTTTCTTTTGAAGAACCATTTTTTATAAAATGATATAGGAAAAAGTCATGTAATTCATAAGGACCTACTATATCCTCAGTTTTTTGAGTTATTTCTCCTTTATTTCCTTTAGGAAGTAATTCAGGGCTAACAGGAGTATCTAATATATCAAGAAGAGTATCTGTTACTTCTTTGCTAGATTCTTTTTCAGCTACATATCGTACTAAATATCGTACTAAAGTCTTTGGTATAGATGGATTCACTGAATACATACTCATATGGTCACCATTATAAGTACACCATCCAAGGGCAAGCTCTGATAAGTCACCAGTGCCAATTAACAAGCCTCCTTCTTTATTTGCAACATCCATAAGTATTTGTGTTCTTTCTCTTGCTTGAACATTTTCATAAGTTACATCATGTATATTCTTATCATGTCCTATATCTTCAAAATGTTGAAGAGCAGCTTTAACTATATTTATTTCTCTTAAATGGCATCCAAGTTCCTTACATAAGGTTAAGGCATTATTATAGGTTCTATCTGTAGTTCCAAAGCCAGGCATTGTGATAGTAATTATATTTTGATTATTTATGCCTAGAAGCTGGAAGCTTTTAACTACAACCAGTAGGGCTAAGGTAGAATCAAGTCCTCCAGATATACCAATAACAGCCTTTTTTAGATTAGTATGTTCAAGTCTTTTTGCTAATGCAGCAGCTTGGATATCAAATATTTCTTTGCATCTTTCTTCTCTATCTTTAGTATTTGAAGGTACAAAAGGGTGCTTATCTATATATCTATCAAAATTTGTTATATCATTAGATTTATAGTTAAATTTAATTACCTTTGCTTCAAAATTAAGAATTCTAGAAGTGTCTCTATAACTTATATTTTTAAGTCTTTCACTATTAAGCTTAAAAATATCTATATAAGAATAAATAATTTCGTTATCTCTTTGAAATCTATTATTTTCTTTTAAAATACTTCCATTTTCAGAGATTAATAAATGACCACTAAATAAAAGATCAGTTGTTGACTCATGAACTCCAGCAGATGAATAAATATATGCAGACATACATCTAGCACTTTGGTTTGAAATTAAAGCTTTTCTATAATCTTTTTTACTTACTAATTCATTGGAAGCAGATAAATTTCCTATAATATTAGCTCCTAAAAGTGATAGGTAAGAGCTTGGAGGTATAGTTACCCAAAGATCTTCACAAATTTCAAAACCAAAAGAATATTGATTGGAAGTGAAAATTAAATTAGTTCCAAAGGGAATATTTTCTTGAAATTCAAAATCTATTTTTTCATCAATTACTCCTAAGCCTTCGCTAAACCAACGTTTTTCATAAAATTCACTATAATTAGGAATATAAGATTTAGGAACTATCCCCAGTATTTTTCCATTAAATAGTATATAGGCACAATTATATAATGTATTTTTAAAATTTAAAGGAGCGCCTACAGCTATTAATATATCTAAATTTTTACTTTTATCTAATAATTTTTTTATGGCTAATTTAGATTTTTCAATAAGAGTATATTGCATAAATAAATCACCACAACTATAGGAAGTAATACATAGTTCTGGGAATATAATAGCTTTTGCATTATTTTTAGCTGCTTCATCTAAACAAAATAAAATATTGTCTAAATTATAGTCTATATCTGCTACACGAGTTATAGGACATGCAGCAGCAACTTTTATAAAATCCATAAAATCTCTCCAATCTATATAGGTATAATATTATTTTTAACTATTTTAAAATAATAAATTCAAAAGTTACTATTTAAATAATAAAAGGAAAACTATAGAAAATCAATAATAATAAAGAAATAGAGAATAAATAGTTTTAAATACTATATAAAATGATAAATAATATATTGTGTAAATTTTCTGAATATAGTATAATAAAATTATTAAAGAAAAGTTATATAAAATTTTTACTAAATAATTTAAAGGAGGAATAAAAATGGGGATGGTAATTATTTGGATAATAATTGCAATTATAGCTATAGGAATAGATATATTAACTAGTAACTTCTTATTTGTATGGTTTACATCAGGAGCAGTAGTAGCTATGATTTCAACATTATTTGGTGTATCTGTTGGATATCAGATTGTTATTTTCTTAGTAGTAAATCTTATAACTATATCAATAGGGTATCCTTGGGTGAAAAAGAAGTTTAAAAAGGTAGTAGAAAGAACTCCATTAATGGAAGAAAACTATATTGGAAGGGTAATGAAAGCGGAAGAGAATATAGAGAATAGAGTTAGAATAAAAGTTGATGGGGTATTTTGGACTGCACAAAATATAGGAGATGAAATAAAAGTAGGAGAGAAATTTAAGATATTAGGAATTGACGGTATAAAATTATTGATAAAGAAAGAGGAGGAATTATAAATGAAAGGGATTATAACTTTAGTTATTATTGGTGTAGTTATTTTATTTATTTTAATTACAATAATATCATCAATAAAAATCGTTAACACAGGTTACTTATATGTTGTTGAAAGATTTGGTCAATATAGTAAGACTTTAGAACCAGGATGGCACTTTATGATACCATATGTTGATTTTGTCAGAAAAAGAATCTCAACAAAACAACAAATTTTAGATGTACCACCACAATCAGTTATTACTAAGGATAACGTTAAAGTTTCAGTAGATAATGTTATATTTTATAAATTATTAAATGCTAGAGATGCTGTTTATAATATTGAAGATTACAAAGCGGGGATAGTTTATTCAGCAACAACAAACATGAGAAATATATTAGGTAATATGACATTAGATGAAATATTATCTGGTAGAGATAAAATTAATCAAGATCTTTTAAGTATAATTGATGAAGTAACAGATGCTTATGGTATAAAGATACTTTCTGTTGAAATTAAAAATATAATACCACCAACAGAAATTCAAGAAGCCATGGAGAAGCAAATGAAGGCAGAGAGAAACAAAAGAGCGATGATATTAGAGGCAGAGGGGCTTAGACAATCTCAAATTGAAAGAGCAGAGGGAGAAAAAAGAAGTAAAATACTTGCAGCAGAAGCTGAAAAGGAAGCCAATATAAGAAGAGCAGAAGGATTAAGAGAATCTCAAATGTTAGAAGCAGAAGGTAAGGCTAAAGCAATAGAAGCTATAGCTATATCTGAAGCAGAGGCAGTTAGAATGGTAAATAAAGCTATCATTGAATCAGGAACAGATGAAAGAGTTATTGCATTAAAGCAAGTTGAAGCGCTTAAGGAAATGGCTAATAATCCTGCTAATAAACTTATATTACCTAATGAAACTTTATCATCTTTAGGAAGTATAGCAGCTATTGCAGATATGCTAAAAAATAATAAAGAATAATAAATAACTTGATAAATTTTTATTTTTCTCGGTAATTTATAGAGGAGAAATATATTTTATTAAAAAATTTAAAGGTATTATTAAAATTATCAAGTGGTAAAGGTATATAAAAATATATTTTTTGTATAAGAATATAAATATATAAATTTGTTAATAATAAAAAATAACCCGAAAGGGTTACGTAGGTTTTAGCCGGTGGTGTTATGCTACCGGTATTTTTAATAAAAAATTATAAAAAAAATAAATTTTTATAATCATCTTACATTTTAATATATTAGAGTAGTCAAAAGGAAATATATTATAAAAAATACTAGATTTATATTATTAAATATGTTAATATTAGAAAGTAGTCAAATTGACTAACAATAATTTGTTTAAAGATTTTGATAGATAATGATATTCTCCGTTATAGAGATTAGTATTACTATAATAGTCTTTAAAATGGAGGTTTTAATAATGGAAGATAAGAAAATCGTATGTAAAGATTGTGGAGCTGAATTCGTATTTACAGTTGGAGAACAAGAATTCTACAAAGAAAAAGGATTCGATAACGATCCAGTAAGATGTGCTGATTGTAGAAGAGCAAGAAAAGCTCAAAACAACAGAAGATAATTTTATCTAGGGACTATCTAAAAATGATAGTCCTTTTTTGTTAACTTATAGATTTTGAATTATTAATAAAATATATAAATACAATAAAAAATCAGTAGAAATATTAAATAGCTACTTATTTTTTATTGTATTTAGAACTATTTTTATGTTTTTTAATTATAGTTTTTAGATGGCTATTTTATATATAAGGGGATAAATTATTATTAAAAACACTACATTAACAAAAAAATTAGTTTTATGAAGAATGTAATTTTTTATTTTTATAAAGAAAATAGTTGGTTAATAATACGAATTATAGAATGAAAATTTAAAAATAATATTCGATATATATAGCGAATGATTATATAGAAATATATAGTTAAAGTTGACAATGGAAAAATATAGTGATAATCTTAATTTATATTAACGAAATATTTTTATAAATATATAAAAAATATTCGCCTAAGGTGGGGCTATTAACTTTGGAGGTATAAAAATTTATGTTGAGATGTATATTTGTAGAAAAAAAGAAAGGCTATAATGTTGAAGAGAAAAGCTTATTGGAAGATTTAAGAAAAAATCTAGGTATAACATCATTAATTTCAGTGAGATTAGTTAATAAATATACTTTAGGAGAGATAAAAGAAGAGGATTATAAAAAAGCTTTATATACTATTTTTTCTGAAAAAACAGTAGATGATTTGTATGAAAATAATTTGTATATAGATGAGGATGAAGTTGCTTTTGGAGTTGAGTATTTGCCTGGTCAATATGATCAAAGAGCAGATTCAGCTTCGGAATGCTATGGGATTTTAACTTCAGGAGAAAAGTTGGAAATAAAATGGACAAAAATTATAATTTTAAAAGGAAAATTAACAGAAAATGAAATAAATAGAATAAAAAAATATTATATAAACCCAGTTGATTCTAGGGAAGTTGAAATAAGTAAGTTAGAATTATCTTCAAAGCTTCCAGAACCAAAGGATGTAGAGATATTAAAAGGGTTTATTAATAAAAATGATGAGGAAATTGAAGAGCTTCATAGAGAGATGGGATTAGCTATGAGCCTTGAGGATATTAAATTAATAAAAAATTATTTTGTTAGTGAAAAAAGAGATCCAAGTATTACAGAAATTAAGGTAATAGATACTTATTGGTCAGATCATTGTAGGCATACAACTTTTTCTACAGCAATTGAAAATGTTGAGATTGAAAAAGGATTATATACTGAAGCAATAGTAAAGTCATATAATGCTTATTTAAAATCTAGAGATTTTGTTTATGGTGAAACTAATAGAGATGAAACTCTTATGGATATTGCAGTTATAACAATGAAGGAAATGAGAAAAAGAGGATTATTAGATGACTTAGATGTTTCAGATGAAATAAATGCATGTTCTATAAAGGTTAATATTGAAACAGATAATGGTAGTGAAGATTATTTAGTAATGTTTAAAAATGAAACGCATAACCATCCAACAGAAATAGAACCTTTTGGGGGAGCTGCTACTTGTCTTGGAGGAGCTATAAGAGATCCATTATCAGGAAGAACTTATGTATATCAAGCTATGAGAGTTACAGGTTCTGGAGATCCAACAGTTAAAATTGAAGATACTTTAAAAGGAAAGCTTCCTCAAAGAACAATAACTTTAGGAGCAGCACATGGATATAGTTCTTACGGAAATCAAATAGGACTTGCAACAGGACAAGTTGCGGAAATATATCATCCAAATTATGTTGCTAAAAGAATGGAAGTTGGAGCAGTAATTGCAGCAGCGCCTAAAGAAAATGTAGTTAGAGAAGAGCCTAAGCCAGGAGATGTTGTAATTTTATTAGGTGGAAGAACAGGTAGAGATGGTTTAGGAGGAGCAACAGGATCTTCTAAGGAGCATACATCTGAATCTATAAATGAATGTGGAGCGGAAGTACAAAAAGGAAATCCACCAACGGAAAGAAAGATTCAAAGATTATTTAGAAATAGTGAAGTAGCTAAAATGATTAAAAGATGTAATGATTTTGGAGCAGGGGGAGTTTCGGTAGCTATTGGAGAATTAACAAGAGGTTTGGATATAGATTTAGATAGGGTTCCTAAAAAGTATGAGGGCTTAGATGGAACAGAAATAGCAATTTCAGAATCTCAAGAAAGAATGGCTGTAGTTGTTAATAAAGAAAATGAGGAAAAGTTTATAGAACTTGCTAAAAAAGAGAATTTAGAAGCAGTAAGAGTTGCTATAGTTACTGATTCAGAAAAACTTAAAATGTTCTGGAGGGGTAAGACTATAGTTGATATAAAGAGAAAATTTTTAGATACAAATGGTGCAAGACAAGTAACTAAAGTTAAAGTGAAATCACCAGAGGAATATCCATTTAATATAAATGAAGATTTAAATGTAGAAAAAGAATGGATGGATATATTAAAAAATTTAAATGTATCATCACAACAAGGATTGGTTGAAAGGTTTGATGCAACTATTGGAGCAGGTAGTGTATTGATGCCTTTTGGAGGTAAATATCAAAAAACACCAGCAGATGGAATGGCAGCAAAGATTCCGGTTTTAAACGGAGAAAGTAAGGATGCTACATTAATGACTTTTGGATTTAATCCTGAAATGGGAATGTGGAGTCCATATCATATGGCATATTATTCAGTAATTGAAGCAATAACAAAGCTTTCAGCTATGGGTGGGTATTACAAGAAAGCAAGACTTACATTACAAGAATATTTTGAGAGATTAGGTAAAGATGAAATTAAATGGGGAAAACCATTTGCAGCACTACTTGGAGCATATCAGGCACAAGTTGATATTGGAATACCTGCAATTGGAGGAAAGGATTCCATGTCAGGAACTTTTGAGGATTTAGATGTTCCACCATCATTAGTAGCATTTGCTGTTGATATAGCAAAAGCAAAGGATATTATTTCTCAAGAATTTAAGAGTACAGGTTCAAATATAGTTTTATTAATGGCTAAAAAGAATGAAGATATGAGCTTAAGAGTTGAAGAATTTAAAAACAATTTAGACAGGCTTCATAAATTAATTCTAGAGGAGAAGGTTATTTCAGCATCATCAATTAAGTTTGGAGGATTAGCTGAAGCTTTAACAAAAATGTCATTAGGAAATAAAATTGGAGTAGATATTGAGAACATATCTAAAAAAGAATTGTTTGAACTTAATTATGGAAGCTTAGTTTTAGAAGTTAAAGAAGAAGTAGATATAAATAAAGAATTTGAAGGATGTAATTATAAAGTAATAGGTAAAACAATTGTAGATAAGGCTATTATTTTAAAGGAATATAATATTAATTTTAATATAAATGATTTAGAAAATATTTTAGAAGAAAAGTTATCAAAGGTATTTACTATTAAGACTAAAGTTAAAGATATAAAAGTTGAATCAGAGTTATTTGAAGCTAAAGAAATAAAAACACCAAGTATAAAGATAGCTAAACCAAGAGTATTTATACCAGTATTTCCAGGAACAAATTGTGAGTACGATAGTGCTAGAGCGTTTAGGAAAGAAGGTGCAGATGTTAAGGAATTAGTTTTGAATAATATGAACAAGGAACTTTTAAATGAGTCTATCTTAAATATGGAAAAGTCTATAAGAGAAAGTCAAATAGTTATGCTACCAGGTGGATTCTCAGCAGGAGATGAACCAGATGGATCAGGTAAATTTATAGCTACAGTATTTAGAAATGAAAGAATCAAAGATGCAGTTATGGATTTAATAAAGAATAGAGATGGATTAATGATTGGTATTTGCAATGGATTCCAGGCTTTAATAAAGCTAGGATTAGTACCATATGGGGAAATAATAGATATTGAAGAAGATATGGCAACATTAACTTACAATGAAATTAATAGACATATGAGTTCTATAGTTAGAACTAGAATTACTTCAAATAAATCACCATGGTTTAATGAAGTAAATGTTGGAGATATACATTCAGTTGCTATTTCTCATGGAGAAGGAAGGTTTGTAGCACCTAAAAGTTTATTAGAATCCCTAGAGAAAAATGGCCAAATAGCTACTCAATATGTAGATTTAGAAGGCAATATTACATTAGATATGCCATATAATCCAAATGGATCTATGTTAGCTATAGAAGGTATAACAAGTCCTGATGGAAGAATACTTGGTAAAATGGGACATTCAGAAAGAATAGGAGAATATATTTATAAGAATGTTCCAGGTAATTTTGATCAAAAGATATTTAAATCAGGAGTAAAATACTTTAAGTAAGGCTCCAAATCTATGATTTGGCACAGCCGAACTTACACCTATTAGCGAAGGTGAATAGGTGTTACCTAAATTGGCTCCAAATCTATGATTTATCATAGCTGAACTTACACCTAAGAATGAATATGATTAGTTATTTCCAAATATAATCCATAGTGAATAATTAAGGAAATAACTTAGATAAGTTCAGTTATTGAATTTTGAAGAAATAATAATAATTCGATAAAGAATAGAATTAGAAAAATATATAATTAGTAATTTTAATAATGAAGAATACAAAATGGGTAGTTTAGGATATAACTTATAAATTAAAAAATTTAGGTTTATTAATTTCAACAACAATTATCCATTATGTATTACGCATTATCAATTATAAAAAGGGGATTTTTGTATGAAAGTAGCAATATTTTTTGGAAGTAAATCTGATACTGAAATAATGAAGGGAGCTGCTAACTGTCTTAGAGAGTTTGGTGTTGAATTTAAAGCATATGTTTTATCAGCACATAGAGTTCCAGAAAAGTTAACAGAAACATTAAAGGAAGCAGAAAAAAGTGGATGTGAAGTTGTTATTGCAGGAGCAGGTCTTGCAGCTCATTTGCCAGGAGTTATAGCATCACAAACAACTATGCCTGTAATAGGAGTACCAATTAAAGGAGCTATAGAAGGATTAGATGCTTTATTTTCTATAGTTCAAATGCCAAAATCTATTCCAGTTGCAACAGTAGGAATAAATAATAGTTATAATGCTGGAATGCTTGCAGTACAAATGTTAGCAATAAAAGATGAGAATTTAAAGAATAAGTTAAATAATTTTAGATTAGATATGAAAAAGAAATTTATAGAGGAAAATGGAGAAGGGGTAGATTTATAATGGAAAAATTAGAAATGATGTATGAAGGAAAAGCAAAGAAGATATATGCTACAGATAAAGAAGATGAAGTTATAGTTTATTACAAAGATGATGCTACAGCTTTTAATGGAGAAAAAAAGGGACAAATCGAAGATAAGGGAGAATTAAATAATGCAATAACTTCAATGATATTTGAAATGTTAAATGAGCAAGGAATAAAAACTCATTTTATTAAAAAGTTAAATGATAGAGAACAATTATGTAAAAAAGTTGAGATAGTTCCACTAGAAGTTATAGTTAGAAATGTAGCAGCTGGGTCAATGGCAAAAAGATTAGGGCTACAAGAAGGATTTGAACTTAAAACAACAGTTTTTGAATTATCATATAAAGATGACTCACTTGGAGATCCGCTAATAAATGATTATCATGCAGTGGGAATTGGAGCAACTACTTTTGAAGAGTTAGAAAAAATATATGAAATTACAGCTAAAGTAAATGATATATTAAAGGAATTATTTATTAAACAAAACATAAGACTTATAGACTTTAAGTTAGAATTCGGTAGATATAATGGAGAAATATTATTGGCAGATGAAATATCACCAGATACATGTAGATTCTGGGATGCAACTACAGGAGAAAAACTAGATAAAGATAGATTTAGAAGAGACCTAGGAAATGTAAAAGATGCATATGTTGAAATATTAAAAAGAATACAAAATTAAGCATAGTTAATATGCTAACGAAGAGTGTTAAATGAACAATAAATAATGGAAAACTAATAAAGTGATTATAATTGTTAAATTATAGGAATTAAAATAAGAAACTTATTTATAACTACTTGAATTAATATTTTTCATTTTGCATTCTTTATATCTTTATAGGAGGTGTCGTTTTGGAATCTAGATTTGATTTTGATCCAAGTAATGATAAGTTTAAGGACGAGTGTGGTGTTTTTGGTGTTTATGTAAATAAGTCTATGGATGTTGCATCTATGTCTTATTATGGTTTATATGCTCTTCAACATAGAGGCCAAGAAAGTGCAGGAATAGCTGTGACAAATGGAGAAAATATAAATATTCATAAAGGAATGGGATTAATAACAGAGGCTTTTTCAAAAGATGATTTAAATAGATTGAAAGGCTTTGCAGCAATAGGACATGTTAGATATTCTACTTGTGGAGATACAAGAATAGAAAATGCACAACCACTATTAAGCCAAAGTAAGCTTGGACCTATTGCAATGGCTCATAATGGAACATTAGTAAATGCAGATGTAATAAGAGAACTTTTGGAAGATGGAGGTCATATTTTTCATACCTCAATAGATTCAGAAGTTATAGCTAATCTTATTGCTAGAGGAGCTAAAAAGGGAATTGAAAGGGCAATATTTGATGCTATTCAAGCTGTAAGAGGATCTTTTGCAATGGTAATTTTAACAAAGGATAAGTTAATAGGGGTTAGAGATCCACATGGAATTAGACCTCTATGCTTAGGAAAGATAGAAGAAGGATATGTTTTATCATCAGAAAGTTGTGCTTTAGATGCAATAGGAGCTGAATTAGTTAGAGATATAGAGCCAGGAGAAATTATTATTATAGATAGTAATGGAGTTAATTCTTATAAATACTCGGAAAATACTCAATGTCAAACTTGTGCATTTGAATATATATATTTTGCTAGACCAGATTCTACCATAGATGGTCTTGATGTTCATTATTCAAGAGTAAGAGCTGGTGAAGAATTATATAATGAGCATAAAATAGATGCAGATATAGTTGTAGCTGTTCCAGATTCAGGAATACCATCAGCAATTGGTTATTCTAAAGCATCTGGAATAGCGTATGATACAGGATTTGTTAAAAATAGATATGTTGGCAGAACTTTTATAACTCCATCTCAAGAAATTAGAGAAAAAGCAGTAGCAGTTAAATTAAATCCATTAAAGGTAAATGTAAATGGGAAAAGAGTTATATTAATAGATGATTCTATAGTTAGAGGTACTACTTCAAGACATTTAGTTGACTCATTAAGAAGAGCAGGAGCAAAAGAAGTACATTTTTTAGTTGCATCACCAATAGTTAAATTTCCATGTTATTTTGGTATAGATACTCCATATAGAAGTGAATTAATTGGAGCAAAGAAGTCTATAGAAGAAATTAGGGAAACTATAGGTGCAGATTCATTAGGTTATTTAAGCATGGAAGGTATGTATAAGTGCTTTAAAAAAGATTGTGGATACTGTGTTGGATGCTTTAACGGCGTTTATCCAGTAGCAACTCCTATAGAAGGAGCAAAATAACTCTGAAAGGTAGTGTATGAAATGATAACTTATAAAGAAGCTGGAGTTAATATAGAAGAGGGATATAGATCAGTTAAATTAATAAAAGAGTATGCAAGCAAGACCATGAGTGAATATGTGTTAAATGGGCTTGGAAGTTTTGCTGGAATGGTTGAACTTCCAGAAGGATATAAAAAGCCAGTTTTAGTATCAGGAACAGATGGAGTAGGAACAAAACTTGATATTGCATTTAAAACTAAAAAGTATGATACAGTTGGTATAGACTGTGTTGCTATGTGTGTTAATGATATTTTATGCCATGGAGCAAAACCATTATTCTTTCTAGATTATATAGCTTGTGGAAAGCTTGAAGCAGAAGTAGCTGCTGATTTAGTTAAAGGAGTTTCAGAAGGATGCATTCAAGGAGATTGTGCACTAGTTGGTGGAGAAACTGCAGAAATGCCAGGCTTTTATAGAGATGGAGAATATGATATGGCAGGCTTTGCAGTTGGAATAGTAGATAAGGATAAAATAATAAATGGAAAAGATATTAAAGTAGGAGATAAGTTAATTGGAATTGCATCTTCAGGATTGCATTCAAATGGCTATTCTTTAGTAAGAAAATTATTTACAGACTTAAAAGAAGATGTAGGTGGAAAAGAAGCATGGGAAACCTTAATAACACCTACCAAAATCTATGTAAAACCAATTTTAAAATTACTAGAAAGCTTTGAAATAAAAGGAATGGCTCATATTACAGGTGGTGGATTTATTGAAAATGTTCCAAGAATGTTTAATAAAGAAGGATTAACAGCGGTTATAAATAAGGATAGCTATCCATTACCTTTAATATTTGAAAAGATAATTGAAAAGGGTGTTGATAAAGAACATATGTATAATACATTCAATATGGGAATTGGGTTTGTATTATGTGTTAATGAAGAATCTGTAGACAGTATTCTAAAAGCATTAATTGAAATGGGAGAAAAAGCTTATGAAATAGGCTATGTAACATCTGGAGGTGAGGGCTGTTGTTTAAGATAGCAGTACTTGCGTCTGGAGGAGGAACAAACCTTCAATCAATTATAGATTCTATAGATAGTGGCAAATTAAATTGTAAAATAGAAATGGTTATAGGAAGTAAAGCAGGAATATATGCACTAGAAAGAGCAGAACTTAAAGGAATAAAAAGTTATGTAATATCTAAAGAGGAATACGGAAATAAAACATCTGACAAAATTCTAGAACTAACTAAGGGGAAAGTTGATTTAATAGTTTTAGCAGGATATCTTTCAATTCTTCAAGGAGATATATTAAAAGAGTTTAAAGATAAAATAATTAATATTCATCCATCATTAATACCAAGTTTTTGTGGCCCTAAGATGTATGGATTAAAAGTACATGAGGCAGTAATAAATTCAGGAGTTAAATTTACAGGATGTACAGTACATTTTGTTAATGAAGAAGTAGATGGAGGAGCAATAATTCTTCAAGAAATTGTTCCTGTATATTTTGAAGATACTAAAGAAGAATTACAAAAAAGAGTTCTAGAAAAAGAACATATTTTATTGCCAGAAGCAATTAGGTTAATAAGTAATAATAAAGTGGAAATTATAAATGGGAAAACTAAAATAGTGTAGTAGTGCTTTAGCACAATATAAAGGTAACAATAAAAAATATAAAATTAAATAAATACTACAGTAGTAGTTTCTTAAATACAAATATTTTAAGTAATTAGTTTAGAATTATATAAATAATTCTAAGTTTTTAATTAATAAAGCTTTTAAGGAAGTTTTATGAAATAAAAGAAATTAATAAGGTATTTTAATAAAAATTACGTATAATGTGTAATGCATTATATATTAATAATGGGGTGTTTTTATGATAAAAAGAGCATTAGTAAGTGTTTTTGATAAGGATGGAATTTTAGATTTTTCTAACTTTTTGCAAGAAAAAGGAGTTGAAATAATATCTACAGGAGGAACATATAAGCATCTTAAGGAAAATGGTGTTAATGTAATAGAAGTTAATGAAGTTACTGATTTTCCGGAGATGTTAGATGGAAGAGTTAAAACTCTTCATCCAATTATACATGCAGGTATTTTAGCTATAAGAGATAATAAAGAGCATATGGATACTATTAAAGCAAGAAATATAGAAACTATAGATATGGTTATAGTTAATTTATATCCTTTCTTTCAAAAGGTTAGAGAAGATTTAAGTTTTGATGAAAAAGTTGAGTTTATAGATATTGGTGGACCTACTATGCTTAGAGCAGCTGCAAAAAACTTTAAAGATGTTGTTGTAATATCTGATAAAGATGATTATAAAGCAGTTATGGATGAAATTAATGAAAATGGAGATGTTTCATTACAATTAAGAAAAAAATTAGCAGGTAAAGTATTTAATTTAATGAGTGCATATGATGCTGCAATATCTAATTTCTTACTTGAAGATGAAGAATATCCTGAATATCTTTCAATTTCATATAAGAAAAAACAAAGCTTAAGATATGGAGAAAATCCACATCAAAGTGCAGCTTATTATAGTTGCAATGAATTTGATGGAGCAATGAATAGTTTTGAAATATTAAATGGTAAGGAATTATCATATAACAATATAAAAGACTTAGATATAGCATGGAAGGTTGCTTGTGAGTTTGATGAAGTTGCTTGTTGTGGACTTAAGCATAATACACCTTGTGGAGTAGCAATTGGAGAAACTCCTTATGAAGTTTATAAAAAAGCTTATGATGCAGATCCAACATCAATATTTGGAGGGATAGTTGCAGTAAATAGAAAAATAGATAAAGCTACAGCGGAAGAAATGGTTAAAATATTCTTAGAAGTAGTAGCAGCGCCAGATTATGATGAAGATGCACTAGAAGTATTAAGAAGTAAAAAGAATTTAAGAGTAATAAAATGTACTAATGAACCAAAGGCTAAAAAGTATATGGTAACTGTAGATGGTGGTATCTTAGTTCAAGAAGAAGATAGTAAATTAATTGAAGATATAAAAGTAGTTACTGAAAAAGCACCAACAGAAGAAGAAATGAAAGACTTATTATTTGGAATGAAAGTAGTAAAATATGTTAAATCAAATGCAATAGTTGCAATAAAAGATGGAGTAGCAGTTGGAATTGGTGGAGGCCAAGTTAATAGAATTTGGGCTACAGAAGAAGCACTTCAAAGAGGACAAGGTGCTTATGTATTAGCTTCAGATGCATTCTTCCCATTTAGAGATGTAGTAGATGAATGTGCTAAAAATGGAATAAAAGCTATAATTCAACCAGGAGGATCTATAAGAGACCAAGAATCTATAGATGCATGTAATGAACATGGAATAGCTATGGTGTTTACTGGAATAAGACACTTCAAGCATTAAGAAAAGTTTAAAATTAAATGTATTATTTTTAAAAGAGTACTAACTTGAATTAAGAAAAAGAAATTGTTTAAATTAACTATTGATTTTTAACAAAGATAATATATTAGTTTGAAGTTATGGGGAGGATATAATGAAGGTTTTATTAATTGGTTCAGGGGGAAGAGAACATGCCATAGCTTGGAAAATAGCTAAGAATAATAAGGTTAAGAAAATTTATGTAGCTCCAGGAAATGGTGGAACAGATAAAGAAGAAAAATGTGAAAATATAAATATAGATGTAAATGATATAGATAAATTAATAGAATTTGCTATAAATAACAATATTGAATTAACTGTTGTTGGGCCAGAAGATCCATTAACTAAAGGAATAGTAGATAGATTTAAAGAAAAAGGTCTTAAAATTTTTGGACCAAGTAAAAAAGCTGCACAACTTGAAGGTAGTAAAAGTTTTTCAAAGGATTTTATGAAGAAATATGGAGTTAAAACTGCAGAGTATGAAGTTTTTTATGATTCTAATAAAGCTTTAAATTATTTAGAAGAATGTAATTATCCTATAGTAGTTAAGGCGGATGGGTTAGCAGCTGGAAAAGGTGTTTCTATTTGTGAAAACAAGGAAGAGGCAATAAGTGCTGTAAAATCATTTATGATAGATGATATATTTAAAGGTGCTGGTCAAAAAATAGTAATAGAAGAGTTTTTAGAAGGGGTAGAAGCATCTATTCTTTCAATTACTGATGGAAAAACTATAATTCCGTTTATTTCAGCAAAGGATCATAAACAAATATTTGATGGTGGAAAAGGACCTAATACAGGTGGAATGGGAGTTTTAGCACCAAATCCATATGTAACAGATGAAGTTTTCAAAGATTTTGAAGAAAATATTATGAATAAAACATTAATAGGTATAAAAGAAGAAGGTTTTGATTTTAAAGGGATTATATTCTTTGGAGTAATGATAACTAAAAAAGGAGCTTACCTTTTGGAGTATAATGTAAGAATGGGAGATCCTGAAACTCAATCTGTCCTTAATTTAATGGAAAGTGATTTATTGGATCTTATAGAAAAGGCTTTAAAAGAAGAACTAGAAAATGTAGAAGTTAATTGGAAAATTGGTACATGCATTAATGTTGTATTAGCTTCAAATGGATATCCAGGATCATTTGTAAAAGGATATGAAATCAATATAGATGATGAAATTAAAGATAAAGTATTTATAGCAGGTGCAAAGTTAGAAAACAATGTTTTAAAAACTAATGGAGGAAGAGTTTTATCAGTTGTTGCAGTAGGAGATACTGTTGATAAGGCAAGAGAAGAAGCATATAAATTAATTGAAAAAGTAGATTTTAAAGATAAATATTATAGAAATGATATAGGATTAATATAGAGCTATAATGATAAATGGTACTATTTTTAAATGTAAAATTATTTTATTTTACATTTGAAGATAGTACTTTAATTTTAAAAAAATTTCTTTATGGGAATTAAGATGAAATAAATAAAAAATATATGGAGAAGTAAAAAGAAGACTGTTATAATTTCTATATTATAATCAAAAAAGGAGGAAATAGTGAAAATATTTTTATTGATTTAAATAGGAAAACTTTCACTATAATAATTTATGAAATATTATTTAGCTCCCATGGAAGGACTTACAGGACATATATATAGAAATTCGTATCATAAATATTTTAACAATATAGATAAGTATTTTACACCTTTTGTTGTACCTAATACAAGTAAAAGTTTTAAAACTAAAGAATTGCGAGATCTTTTACCAGAGAATAATAAGGGGTTAGAGATAGTTCCTCAAATACTTACAAATGATGCTGATGGATTTATATATACAGCACAAAAAATACAAGCTTTAGGCTATGAAGAGATAAATTTAAATCTTGGTTGTCCATCAGGAACTGTTGTAGCAAAAGATAGAGGTTCAGGGTTTTTAGCAAAAAGAGAAGAATTAGATAGATTTTTAGATGAAATATATAAAATGGACAATATTAAGATATCTGTTAAAACAAGATTAGGAAAAGAAAGTCCAGATGAATTTTATGAGATTATAAAAATATATAATAAATATCCAATAGAAGAACTTATAATACATCCAAGAACTAGAGCTGATTTTTATGGTAATAAACCTAATTTAGATGTATTTAAAGATGCTTTAGAATTAAGTAAAAATCCTATTTGCTATAATGGGGATATTTTTACAGTTAAAAATCATAATGATTTTATAGAGAAATTTCCACAGGTAGATAAAATTATGATAGGAAGAGGAATAATAGCTAATCCAGGCCTATTATCAGAAATAAAAGATAATGTATCTTTAGATAAAAATAAATTAAAGGAATTTCATGATGAAGTATTTGAGAATCATAGAATAACCTTTAATGATGATACAATAGCAATTTATAGAATGAAAGAACTATGGGGCTATATGAGCTATATTTTTACAGATAATAAAAAATACATTAAAAAAATTAAAAAATCACAAAAGCTTCAAGACTACAAAGATGCTGTTAATAGTATTTTTAGAGATCAAGAAATAGTAAGAGGTGCAGGATTATTTAGCGATAGAACAGAATAGATATTAAATAATAATTACTTTTAGATATTAATAGTCAAGTTATATATAACTTGACTATTGATTTTTAAAAAAATTATTTACAAATAAAATATAAGGAATTTTAATTTAATAATAAAAATATAATAAATTACTAATATTATAAATATGCGAACAAAATATTAACATAAAATAAATAGAATTTTCGCAAAATAAAAAAATGTAAATATTTTCAGAATAAATTGACAGATTAATATAATAAGTTATATAATAATTATTATTAAGAGGAATAAAATGTTATTAATTAATGTTGTTAATGAATACTAATATTTGCAGAAGAAGTTTTACTTTTATTAAGAATAAATGTACTTTAACAAGGTACAAAATAAAAGGAGGCAGGTTTATGTTTTTTAAGACTACAGATCAACATGAAGAATTTCGTTCAAAAATAAGACAGTTAGCAGAGGAAGAAATTAGGCCTTATGCTGCAACATGGGATAAAGAAAATATTTTCCCTATGGAAGTTGTTAAAAAATTAGGAGAAATGGGTGTTATGGGAACTCCTTATCCAAAAGAATATGGTGGATTAGGCAGTGATATTATTAGCTATGCAATAGCAGTAGAAGAACTTTCTAGAGTAGATGGTGGTACTGGTGTTATTTTATCAGCACATGTTTCATTAGGAAGTTTCCCTATATTTGCATATGGTACAGAAGAGCAAAAACAAAAGTATTTAGTACCATTAGCTAAAGGTGAAAAAATAGGTGCTTTTGGTTTAACAGAGCCTAATGCTGGTAGTGATGCAGGTGGAACAGAAACAACTGCTGTCTTAGAAGGCGACCACTATATATTAAATGGTGAAAAAATATTTATAACTAATGCTGATAAAGCAGATACATATGTTGTATTTGCAGTTACTACTCCAGATATAGGAGTTAGAGGTATTAGTGCTTTTATAGTTGAAAAGGGATGGGAAGGCTTTACATTTGGAGATCATTACGATAAATTAGGTATTCGTTCATCTTCAACAGCTCAATTACTTTTCAATAATGTAAAGGTTCCAAAGGAAAATTTACTTGGCAAGGAAGGTGAAGGCTTTAAGATAGCTATGAAGACACTTGATGGTGGACGTATAGGTATAGCTGCTCAAGCCTTAGGTATAGCTCAAGGAGCTTATGAAAGTGCATTAGAATATGCTAAGGAAAGAGAACAATTTGGACAACCTATAGCTCAACAACAATCAATTGCATTTAAGTTAGCAGATATGGCTACTAAATTAAGAGCAGCTAGATTATTAGTTTATAGTGCAGCAGATTTAAAAGAACATCATGAACCATATTCAATGGAAGCTGCAATGGCTAAGATGTATGCTTCAGATATATGTTTAGAAGTAGTTAATGATGCATTACAAATCTTTGGTGGATCAGGATACTTAAAGGGAATGGATGTAGAAAGAGCTTATCGTGATGCTAAAATTTGTACAATCTATGAAGGTACAAATGAAATACAAAGAGTAGTTATTGCTTCTCATATAATTGGTAAAGTACGTAAAGCTAATAATACTGCAAAGAAAAAACGTGACCCATTGACAGGTGCTCGTAAGAAGGTTATATTTAAGGAAGGTACTGCTAAAGAAAATGTTGATAAATTAGTGGAAGCATTAAAGAACGATGGATACGACTTTACAGTGGGTATAGATATTGATACTCCAATAAATAAAGCAGAGCGTGTTGTAAGTATAGGTAGAGGTATTGGAGATAAAAAGAATGTAGAATTAGCTAAGGCATTAGCTTATCAGGCAGGAGCAGCTCTAGGTTCATCACGTCCAGTTGCTGAAACGTTGAAATATGTTCCAATGAACAGATATGTAGGTATGTCAGGACAAAAATTCAATGGAAATCTTTATATAGCATGTGGTATTTCAGGTGCAGGTCAACATCTTAAAGGAATTAAAGATGCTACAACTATAGTAGCTATTAATACAAATCCAAATGCACCAATATTTAAAAATGCTGATTACGGTATAGTGGGAGACTTAATGGAAATAATGCCATTATTAACAAAAGCTTTAGATAATGGAGAAGCAAAAAAAGAAGCACCTCCTATGAAGAAGATGAAGAGAAGTGTTCCTAAGAAGATAGAACCTTCATGGAAGACTTATGTTTGTATGGGTTGTGGATATGAATACGATCCAGCAATAGGCGATGAAGAAAGTGAAATAGAACCAGAAACTCTATTTGAAACTTTACCAGAAGAATGGATGTGTCCAGATTGTGGTGAAGAAAAGACTAATTTCATTGAAGCATAGTCTTTAGCGCAAGTAAAAATTTTCATAGTCAAGAGGAGGATTAATATATGTTTTGTGTTAGAAAAGTAACTGATGACCTTTTTTGGGTAGGCGGAAATGATAAGCGTTTAGCGCTATTTGAAAATATCCACCCAATTCCAAGAGGTGTATCATATAACTCATATTTATTATTAGATAAAAAGACAGTATTATTTGATACTGTAGATTGGTCAGTATTCAGACAATTTATGGAAAATGTTGATCATGTTTTAAATGGAAGAAAACTAGATTATTTAGTTATTCATCATATGGAACCAGACCATGCAGCATCTATAGAAGAAATAACATTACGTTATCCAGATGTTAAAATAGTTAGTTCTGAAAAAGCATTTATGTTAATGAGACAATTTGGATTTAACATAGATGGTAAAGAGATTGAAGTAAAAGAAGGAGATTCACTATCCTTTGGTAAGCATGAAATTACTTTCTATGCTGCTCCAATGGTGCACTGGCCAGAAGTTTTAGTTAGCTTTGATAAAACAAATGGAGTTTTATTTTCAGCTGATGCATTTGGTTCATTTGGCTCATTAGATGGAAAACTATTTAACGATGAAGTTAACTTTGATCGTGACTGGATTGATGATGCTAGAAGATACTATACAAATATAGTTGGTAAATATGGTCCTCAAGTACAATCATTATTAAAGAAAGCATTAACTTTAGACATAAAAATGATTTGTCCATTACATGGTCCAGTTTGGCGTACAGATTTAGGATATTTTATAGATAAACATGATAAATGGAGTAAATATGAGCCGGAAGATAATGCAGTTATGATAGTATATTCATCAATGTATGGAAATACAGAATCAGCTGCTAATGTACTAGCAACTAAATTAGTTGAAAAAGGTATAACTAATGTTTCAGTATATGATGTATCTAATACTCATGTGTCCACATTAATTGCTGAATCATTTAGAGTTAGCCATATTGTTATAGCATCAGTAACATATAATTTAGGAATCTACCCATTAATGCATAATTATTTAATGGATATGAAAGCTCTTAACTTACAAAAGAGAACAGTTGCTGTAATAGAAAATGGTTCTTGGGCAACTAAATCTGGTAAGTTAATAACAGAAGAGCTTGAAAAGCTTAAGAAGATGACAATCTTAGATGAAAAAGTTTCATTAGTTTCTTCTATGAATGAAAATAATGTTGATGAAATGGATTCACTTGTTGACGTAATTGTAGAATCAATGACTAAGAAATAATTAAATTTAGCAGTATATAAATTTAATAAAAAAGAGTTATATTATTAAGAATTGTAAATATAACTCTAACTGAAAATAACCAGTAGATATTTAAGATTTCTACTGGTTTTATTATTCTATTTATATAATTTTTTCATAATAGACAATGGAAAATTTAATCAAAACTATAATTTGGCTAGTTGTAAAATTAAATTGAACTAATAAAAAATCCATAGCGATTTTCGTGTTAAAATTGAATTTGCAGAACAATTCACGAAAGGAAATCACTATGGATACTAAAAAGAATATCACAAATTCAAAGAAAAATAA
>JAFSER010000022.1 GCA_017435645.1 Clostridium sp.
AATAATAAAGCTTTAAAAGCTTTAGGTATTGATGTAAATGAGTTTTTGACTAATATTAAATCTATAGCTGAATATAAATCTAATATGTTAAAAGATTTAGGTGATGGATATAGATACTCTCCTTATAGTGTAGAGTTAAACATAGGTGGAAAGGATAATCCATATATGATAAATACAGGGATATTAGCTAATGTATTATCAATTGCTGAGCTAGATAGATTAAAAGCTATAGCTGAAAAGGAGAGAAAAATAGCTAATGAAATGATGGGGATTAAAGAATAATCTGATATAATACCTTTATCTTAATATCTACGGATATTAACCGAGTCTCTTAATGGGACTTGGACTTTTAATACAAAAAACTAAAATCTATAAATACATTACAAATAGATTAATCTACAATAATAAATATTCTAATTATAAAATATAAGCATTTTTTTTGTTTATATTTTATATAATAGTAAAATTAAAAAGGATATTGTATGATAAAATATTTTAAAGTATCAGGATATAAATCTATAAAAGATCCTATAGAATTAGACTTAAATCCTAAAGGTAAAAGAATTAAAGGTACTAAATATGAGTATAACTATTTTGACAATAGATTACCTAAATCAGTATTTTTGTTTGGTCAGAATGCAGTAGGTAAAACTAATGTTTTAGAATCTATAGATAATCTATTTAATATTATAAATAAAGGTATAGACTTAGAACAACAAAAAACTTTTATAAATGCTTCTACAAATGAGTTAAAATACCACTTAGAGGTAATCTGTGGTAATGACCTATATACTTATAAATTAGAAATAAATCAAGAGAAGATACTATATGAATATCTATCTAAAAATAACGAACAATTTTATGAATTTAAAGATGATACTTTAGTTTCTAATCGCTATAAAGATTTTAAATCTTTACTTTCTGTTAAATCTAAAACTACTATTCTTCAAAAGTTAAAAGATAATATAATTTCAGAAATTTCTGAATTTATAGAATATGATTGTATGTTTTATAAGATAGAGCATGGAATGCGTGGTTATAAGATAAGAGATGAAGAGATTAAAATATTTTTTGAAAGAAAAAAAGATGCTGTTATAAATATTCTTACAATATTAGATAATAGCATAACTGATTTTTACTTCTTAGATTTAAAAGATAACTCTTATAAGATGATCTTAAAACGAGGAGATATAGATTTTGGTATAGAGCTAGAAAGTAGTGGGATTAAAAAAATAATTTGGTTAGTCCCAATTATAATATTTACTATGGAAAATGGTGGAATAACCCTTATAGATGAGTTAGATAGCTCTATAGGTACTATATCATTAATTAGATTTTTAAATAGTACAATAAACTCAGAAGATAATGAAAAGGGTCAATTCTTAATAAGTACTCACAATCCTTTACTTTTTGATACAGAGTTACTATCTCCAGATCAAATATATATAGTAACTAAAGAAGATTATGCTACTAAGATAAACTCTTTAGATTCTTTTGAATTAAGAAAGGATAAAAGAAAAGTTTATTTAAATTATCTTAGAGGTGATTATGAGTAAAATAAAGCCTAGGATAAAAATAGAAGTTATAGTAGAAGGAATGACTGAAGAAAACTATTTAAAAGAATTTACAAAAGATAGTTTTAATGATGAAACTCTTAAGTTTAATTTTCACAATGTAAAGGGTGGTAGTTATCACTCTATCGCTAAAAAGATAAGATCTTTTAAAGGCTTATCTGACTCTACTATATTTATCGTAACTGATATAGATAGATTAGCTAATGATGAAAATGAGCTTAGTAATTTTGAAATTATGTTAAAAGTACTAAATGAGTTTAAATATAGTTTTGCCTTTATAACATATCCTAATTTTGAAGGATTTTTATCATCTCATTTTAATTCTTATGAAAATAATATACTAAAAAGATTAAAGTTAAAAAACAAGGATGAGTTAAAATCTAAAAAAGATATCTATAACCATATCGTAAGAAATGGTGGTAATTTTGATAATATTTTTAAAAGATATAAAAAGGAAAATTTATGTTGTTATAAGAGAGAAAATAAAACTATATTTGATAAATCTAAAATACGACTAGAGCAATCCTCATTTATATATTTTAAAGAATATTGTAATGATCTAAAAAATAAAAAATAATATTGTAATTAAAAAATTAATCGTATTTTGCTCTGCAAAGAGAACAAGCTCAAAGCTTATGCTTTAGGGTACCCAGCCTAGTAGCTGGGGTATTTATATTTTAACTGTGATGTAATTTATGATTATTAATATCTTCTGATTTATCTTTTGCAGTTAGTAATTTATAAGCTACAAAAGCTCCTAATATTAAAGTTATAGATTTTATTAGGTATTTTATTTTTGTTTTTTTATTGTATTATTTGTTTATTTGATATTTAATTAGAAAAAGTTTAATATAATAAATTTGAGTCTTTAATGACAAAATTTATTTAAATTCATATCTAGCTTTAGTTGTAAATATCTAGCAATAGCTTAGAAGTTAAGAAATATAATCAGAATATACCTTACTCTAAGGTATATTCGCTTTTTATTCCCCAAAATTTTCTTGATGGAAGGTTTTTATCTATGTCAGGAATTATATGGTCTAAAGCTCTTCCTGAATTTACAATTATATCGTTTATTACTTCAGGAGTTCCAAATACATTGTATAAATAATACATTCCCCATATATCCCATAATATAATTTTTAAGAGTATTATACTAAAGATAGTAATAGATAGTATTCTTATAAATAGTATAGGAAGTTTAAATAGTCTATGTTTTATCTTAGTATTAAATATAGAATAGACTATAGGAAATATAAATAGAGTTAGCATACTTAAATGAAAGGTATAAGATTCTAATCTTTCATCATAATATCTCTTAGATACTAATCTAGCTATAAAACAATTAATAAGGATAAAAGTAAAAAATATCCCTACTACAAAAACAGTGTTTGCTACATCTCTTAAAAATAATTCTCTCATGCAAAAATGTTACCAAAATAATGCTTAATAAAGTATTAGGGTTACTATTAATTTTTTCTTATGATATAATAAAAATGTAATTACAAACTAAAGGATTTTAATGGAAAACAAAAAGCAAGACAAAATAGATAAGATTTTACAGAAAGTAGAACAAAAAAGTTCTAAGATCTATAATGAAGATAATGATCCTGTAATAGCTGCTGCAAATCTGCTCCAAACAGAAGAATATATGAAAGGATTAAAAGATCCTTCTTTTTCTTCTGTTTTTAATACTCAAATGAAACTACAAGATTTAGAAGCAAAGAAAGACTTATACAAAGCAGCTAAGCTTCAAGAAGAGTTTTCTACAGAACCTTATGATGATAGATATGTAGATTTAGCTACAGGTGAGATAAAAAGGATATCAGAAAATAAAAACTACAATATGAAGCTACAAACTTATGATCTAGCTTCTAATTTTAAAAGTTTTCTATCTGGTTTTGCAGGTGATGCTATTCAAGGTGTAGGGCTAGGTTTAGATACTGCTTATAATGGTCTTATAGGTGGATTAGCTAGTGTAGGAGAGATTGGACAATATATCTTTAATGGTGAAGAAAAGAATGCTGAGACTAGAAAACAACTAGAAAAAGATTTAGCAGATAACTTTGATAGAATATCTTTATTTACTGATATTACTAATACTCTTGCTACTCCTTTTAATGAGTATGAAAGAGATAAGAATTTTGTAAATATACATCAAGACTTAGATTACCTAGGTGAATCTTTTGATAAAGGAAATGTTAAAGAATTTGCTAAAGAACTTGTAAATACAGGATTACATACTGTCCCTACTATGGTTGAGGGTTTGCTTAGCTATGGGGCTGCTGTACCAGCTTTAGCTAAACTTAATAAAGAAAATCAAGCTAAAGAGCTAGGAGTAAATTCTAATGAAATTTTAGATACAACCAATAAAGCTTCTTTAGCTGAACTAGCTGGAGCAACTGTTTATGGTTTAGGTGGAAAACTTAGCTTAGCTTCTATGAAAGGAGCTGTAGGTAGAGGATTAATAGGTCAAAGTGGAAAAGCTTCATCAGGCTTTATAGATTCAGTAGCTACTCCTATAAGAAGTGTATTTGACAAATTAAAACCAAATACTTTAGGTGAGGATATCCCTGGATTAAATGCTACATTAAAAGCAGGTTACTATGGTACTTTAGGAGCAGGTAAAGCTGTTAAGAATTTAGCTAAGTACGGTAGTGGAGTAGGTTTAGTAGCTTTAGGTGAAGGATTAAGTGAAGGAGCACAAACAGCTGGTGAAAAAATAGCTACTGGAGATTTCCAAAACAAATCTTTTGAAGAGAATTATAAAGACCTAGAAGAGTCTATGCTTTTAGGAGCTATAGCTGGTGGAGGATTAGGAGCTGCAGGTAAAGCAGTAACAGCTCCTATAAGCTATGTAGCTAATAAAACTAAAGAGAGAGAAATCTTTGAGACTACTAAACAAAACGCTGCAAAGTTATCAAAAACTTTAAATCTTGAAGATATGTTCTCTTCTTCAATAAAAGAGACAACTGACTCTAAAGGTAATGTTCATAAAACAAAAGAAGTAGAAAATCCATTAGCTAAGCTCCCTAAAGAAGAAGTAGAGCTAAGGAATACTATATTCCATAATCTATCTCAAGTAAGTTTAGAGAAGTATGATAGTGTCCCTGACAATAACTCAGAAGAGTCTCCTTTAAATGTAAATAAAGATATACCTTTACTAAATGAAGTAATCACTTTAGGAGCTAATGGTTTTCTTAGCAATATACAAAAAGATGATAAAGAGATATCTTCACAAACGATAATAGACGAGTCTATAGGTAGAGCTATACAAGCAGTAAATGAACATATAGATTCTATAATAAAAATAGACCCTAATACAGATACTGATGGTGTTATGAGTACTCTAGCAGAGTTTAAAGAGAATATGAATAATAATCCTGCTTTAGATTACTATGTAGCTAGACAAATGCTAACTAATCCAGATCAAGTAAAACAGTTACTTGCTAGAGCTATAGGTAAAACTTCCGATACTTCTGCTCAAAACGGAAGTGAGGGAAAGAAGTTGAGTAGTTATGAGAACAGAGGAAATAAAAGCACAATTGATGTTGGTTCTGCTATTAAGCAAGGTCAGAAACTAGCTGAAGAAAATAAGGTTAAAGAATATACTCAAGAACAGTTGAATAATCTTAGAAAAGCTTCTAAGTTTATTAGTGAGCTAACTGGTATAGAGGAGTTAGCAAGTAATGTAGATCAAAAACTTAATGAGGATAAAGATCCTAATGCTACACCTAAAAATACAGCTAGTTCAGCAGTATCTAGAATGTTAAATAGAATAAATAATATTATAACAGCTCTAGAGACTCCTGAAGAGAAAAGAGAAGACTTTAGAACTAATGCTACATTAAATACAGCATTAGGAGCTATCTTAACTGGACATACTACCTCTACAGGTGAAAAGAAAAAGAGTTTAACTAAGATGTTACAGGAAGTTTTAGAAATAGTAAATAAAGAAGGTAAGCAAGGAGTACAAAAAAGTGAAAAGGTAGTAGAAGATATAAAATCTCTAAAGTGGTGGTTAAATAGTCATAGAGCTAAATATAAATTGTATAAAAAAGTAACAAGTGATCTTAAAGAAGCTGAGAAGGGTGAAGGAAAAAAACAAGAAGCTATCTATATGATACCAAAGGAGATAACTCCAAATGGTCTAGGAGAAGTAGTAAAGATTGGGGGTAAAGACGCTAT
>JAFSER010000023.1 GCA_017435645.1 Clostridium sp.
GAAAAGGAATGTTCTACTAAGGTATATTTTACGCACCCATATTCATCTTTTGAAAAAGGGTGCAACGAGAGACATAATGGACTAATAAGAAGATTTATTCCAAAAGGAAAAGCTATATTTCAATATACCATTGATGAAATATCTAGAATTGAAGATTGGATTAATACTCTTCCTAGAAAAAGTTAAATTATAAGACACCAGAAGCTCTGTTTGAGCAATATTTAGATTCTATTTATTCAATTTAACCTATATAGTTCAATTTGATATTGCAATTTAGATTATAATAATTTATAATCATTCATTTTTATACCATTAAATTACAATGAATTATTTTACTTTTATGCAATTTATTTTACCATATTAAATGACTATTTTTGTCGTTTTATGAAATGTATGTAAAAATTTTTCAATATAAAAATTATATTATTTTATACTAAAAAAACAATTTTTATATAAAATATTGTTTTTTTATATAGTATTTAATAATACTATAATTTTTTTAAAACTAAAAGTTTATTATTTAACAAAAAAATATTATTATATATAGATAAAAATCTTTGATTCCTAAAATTTTTACTATAAATATAATAATATTTTATAAATAAAAATTTGCTTTTTAATATTTTTTTCAATAAAAAATAAGCTATACACTAGTTTTTAGTGTAATAGCTCATTCTTAAGTTAGTAAAAAAATTCATTTTAATACTATCCCTTTTTTATATTTCTTCCCGCTTTAAATTGAATCTTAGGTTTACTTTATTTATATTAAAGAGAATCACTTTCTCCATTAACAACATTTAAGCTTTTATCAATTATTATTTCTCCATTTGAGTTATAATAAGCTAAATCCCCTTTAATTTCAAATAATTTTAAAGCAAAATCATCTCTTTGATCCATATCTTTTCTTAAATCAATTTGCTTTATATCTTCAAACTCCTTTGTTTCAAAATTTATCTTTTTCAAGTTTCCACCATAAGCTACTTATTTAGCTTTATATTATTGAACTTTCAACAAACTCCTTATATCTTTTTTTACTTGCAAATCTATCAAGTACTATCTCTGGGTTTATAATTCTATAATCTTCTTTACTAATAAACATTCTATAACTGGACCATCTATAACTCTTAGGATTATCAACCATTTTAGCTCTAACAGGATTTAAATGAATATATCTACTAAGTTCTAATAAATGAGCATAATCAGTTACTACCTCATAAAAATACCTACTTTGAAACAGATGTCCTATACAATTATATTTTTTATTATAGTAAACTGCATAAGTAGAATTAAGCCTTCTCATCAAACTTGTTAATGGAGCTTTATCTGTTTTTATTAATAAATGTACATGATTAGTCATTAAGTAATACGCAATTATCGTGTAATTTAAATCACTATAAAACGCTAAACTATCTTCTAATTTTGATAAGTAAATCTTAAAATCATTTAACTCATTAAATATTTTTTCTTTATTATTTCCTCTCACTCCAACATGATATATAGCTCCATTTTGCCATTTTATTTTAGGTGTACCCATAATATATTCCCTTTCAAAACCATGTTTTTATCTTGATTATGCACATTTCATATAATTTTATTCAAGTATTGCCTCAGGGGAAATTCCCCTGAGGCACACCCAATTAATTCTTATTAGGCATAATATTTTTTAAAAAGCTTTCTCCATTTTCTGGTCTTCTAACACGGAAATAATCAGCTACTGTTGCTCCTACATCTGAAAGAGTTTTTCTTTCTCCAATATAACCTTTCCTTAAATTTTCTCCATAGATCATAATAGGGACCATTTCTCTTGTATGCTTACTATGACCTATAGTTGGATCATTTCCGTGATCTGCCATTATCAATAAGATATCATCCCCATGTATAGTATTCATTAATTCACCAATTAATCTGTCTGCTATTTGTAATTTTTCCGCATATTTATCAACATTTTCAGAATGTCCAGATAAATCTGTTTCTTGTACATTACAGCAAATAAAACCTTTATCTACTTGTTTTGAAAGGTCTATAGTCCTACTTAAAACCTCTTCTGTATCTACCATAGGAATACTTGTTCCTTTTTCATTTATGACTACATCTGCTACCTTCCCTAACAAATAAACTGGTATATTGTACTCTGATAATATAGTTGATACCTGTGTATGAGGATTAACTCCGTATCCTAAATGAATGCATTCATATCCAGTATTATAAACACCAGATTTAGGTGCATTTATTCCAATATAGCCACCTTCTTTTTCTTCTTCTGCATTTAATATATCTTCTAAAGTTATCCCTCTTCCACCAAATGTTATTACTCTTGGTACCGTTGCAATAGACCTTACTATCTGCCCAATTTCTAATACCCTTTTAAAAGGAATTAAATCTAAAGCTGAAGTTATATTAAATGCTTGTCCTAAATCACATTCTATATTATCTGCTACAGCAAGTGCATCCTCTACAACAAGGTATTTTTCATTATTTCCATACTTATATTTGACATTATACCCATCATTCTTTAAAGCTTCATAAATTTCATCTACTTTATTTTTTATAGGCTCTCTAAATGGCATTTTTGGTTTAGTTCCCATTATCTCTTGATGTCCAAAAAAAGTATCTGCTCCAAAATGAGTTAAATTAGATTTTCCATATGTTGCGTTAGGACTTCTCCTCATTCCATTTATTTCTTTGCCTATTATATTCATTAAACCTAATTTTTCTAAGTTAGGCATATTTAAATCTTTTTTTCTTTCTAATATATGTACACAAGTATTTGAATTAATATCTTGCGGTCTTGTTTCTTTTACATCATTCATTTCACCAATTCCAAAACCATCAAGAACTACAACTATAAATTTACTCATTAAAACCTCCTTAGAAACCATCAGGAGAACATCCCCTGAGGATTTTCCCCTTAGGATCTTCTCCTTAGGTTATTTTAATAACTTCCCTTGTGAGTCATAAACACCAACAATCTCTAATTTTCCACTTTTTATCCCCTTAACTAAAGCTACATTACTTCTTGTTACAAATATTTGTGTTCTAAATGCCATTATGACTGAATCTGATACATTACACTTTTCTGATAGTTCTAAATGATAGTCTATGCTTTCATCTGTTGGAGGAATAACCTTAACTATTTTTGAATTATCTATATCTTCTCCCACTAATGCATCTTCCATATGAGATCTTCTATAATGACCTCCTCCATAACAATATCCTTTATCTGATAAATTATGTGATACTTCAGTTAAATAAATCATAGCAGGAATCTCTACACCATTATTATACTTGTGATATGGCGTACTACCTGTTAAACCATGACCTGGCTCTCCATGGGTACCACCTTCTTCATATATCTTTTCTATAGAAGCCACACATGTTGCTGAAGGCATATTTAATTGTTGTATCTTTATGTTAAACTCATTTTCAAGAATAAATTTTGCTTTTTTAATAGTATCAATATTATTTGTTCTATTAATTTCATTGCTTTCAGCATCATATAAAAAACATGGAAATGATGCTATTCCTGCTATATTTAAATTTTTAAACTTAATTAATTCTTTTCCAATCTCCTTAAGATCTTCTAATTTAAATCCACCGTACTGTCCAGAATATAAATTGTCATCTTCCCCCAGTACTCTAAGCATAATATTTTGTTTTAATCCAACCTTCTCACAGGCCTCATTAATTTCCTTAGCTTTTTCTAAAGTATAAACTGTAATATAGTCAGGCTTAGCTTTAACTACCTTCTCAATTAAAGCTTTAGGTATTTGGACCAAATGACCAACATGTCCTATTTTAATACCATTATTAATCATCACTTCTGCTTCTCTAAAATCAACTACTACAGCTCCTTCATAACCAAGCTTCATAAGTTCTTTAGAGATAATAGGATTTCTACCTATTTGTTTAGTCATGAAATAAAGCTTAATACCATACTTATCAGCTTCTTCTTTTATTTTTCTAGCATTTTCAATTACAGAATCTAAATCTATAACATAAGTGTCAGGTAAAATGTCTCCCTTTCTATGGAGATCAAATGCAGCTTGAATTAATTCTCTATTTCTTTCTATAGTTTTTTCAAGAAACATTCTTTTTCCCCCTTACTTATTTTTTACTTCCTTTATTGCAGAATTTAAAATTCTAATTATAGTATCTGCTCCACTTCTCATTGGATTAATTCTAATCATTCTCTTTTCAAGAGTTGGATCAGCTGATCTAAATGTTCCAGAGACTCTATACATCATTGGAACAAACTCATATTTAGATTCTGAACCAATTGGATGAGAAGCTGCGCCATACTTAGTTGTTAACTCTAAAATTTTTTCTGCAATTTCTTCATTAAATTCTACTAAAAGCACCTTAGATTGAGCATTTGCTAAAAAAGCATCCTTAATTTCTGGTATTTCTCCACTTTTCAATCTTCTTACTAACTCCTCATTTACTTCAGATTGAATAGCCAAAGAAACTGGCGCATATACTAGCCCCCTCAATGCTTCCATAGCTTCATGTCCTTGTACTTGACTTCCACCTGAATAGTTTAATGAATAAACTTTATCTATTAATTCTTTCTTACCTATTAATACTCCAACCCCTTCTGGTCCTAATATCTTAAAGCAAGAAAAGCTACCAAGTTCAGCTCCACATTGATTTCCTATCTTTCTTACTTTTAAAGCTGCATAGTTATCATCAGTAATTATTTTTATATTTGAATTTACTTCTTTTATAGTTGTGATTACTTCTTCTAAATCATACGAATCATCTATTTTTTGTCTGGTATTTTGAACTAAAGCACCTTTTATTTCTGGATGGCTTTTAATTATATTCTTAATATCTTCTAAATCATTAAAGTTAGCAGTAACAATATTAAGTCCCATTGTTTCAATAGTAACCTTAGAAGTAGGATATATCGGTGCATCATGTACTAAAATAGTATCTCCACTTTTCATAAAACTTATAAGTCCCCATCTTATAGCCCCTGTTCCTGCTCCTCTTACTAATATTGCAGCTTCAGCATCAAATACTTCTGCAAAAACCTGCTCTACCTTCTTAGTATATGTAGGCTTATTTAACCCTTTTACTACCCCTAGATCACCTAAAGATAATACTTCTTTTCCATCAAAATGTTTTGTTATCGTATCTATTATTTTAAATTGTAAATTTTTTGCTTCATCTAAATTTATCGAATATAGTGGATAAGTTTTCATAAATTTCCTCCTATTTAAGGCCATAAATATTTTTTATATTATTAACTAACATGTTTTCTATATGCTTATTAGAAATCCCTTTTTCATATAATCTTGGTATAAAATTATCTATTAAATAACTATATCCAAGACCGCCATTTTCTTTAAAATGTGATTTTCTTGTAATATCCATAGACATAACTATTTGATTGCTATATCCTCTATCACAAAGCTCTTTCAGCCATTTAACTCTGTCATTATCTGGTTGGTAATTATTTTTGCCAATTGTATCAAAAGCAATATTAACACCTGTATCTAACAACCTGATCATATAATCTAAATCACCACTTAAATCAATATGACTTAGTGTTACTTTAGATAAATCAACATTGAACTTTTTAAATAATTCAATTTGTTCAAAACCTAACTTTCCTAAAGTAGTATGAGTAATTATCGGTACTCCTGTTTCAATATGAGCTCTTGAAGCAGCTTCAAAAACCTTAAGCTCCATATCCTCAATTCTATTTAAACTAGTTCCAATTTCTCCTATAACAGAAGCCCTTGTAGATGTGCCATCAATACCATTTATTATTTCATCCACTAAAATTCTAGCCATTTCTTTTTCATTTATTTTATAAACCTCTTCTGGCAAAAAAGGCTCTTTGTAATACCCAGTTGATTGAATAATATTTAATTCAGTTTCTTTGACAACCTCAGAAACATATTCAGTATTTCTCCCCATTCCTCTATTAGTAACATCTATAATAGTAGAAACACCTTTTTTCTTCAGCTCTTTAAATTCTTCTATGCTTTGAGCTTTATTATTTAAAAAACAATCCTTATCCTTCTTGATACCAGATAAGTCTATTGTTACATGCTCATGTGCATAAATTATTTCCTTCTCCATCTCAAATCCCCTTTACTAATAATTAACGTTAAACTAATTTTATATTAGCAATATACAATATATTGTATATTGCTAATATATTTCTAATTAATTATTAAGTTAATATACTATAAATTTACTAGGTAATAACTCAGCCTAAGCTGAGTTATTATATTAATTATGTATTCTGCAATATAGATTAAAATATTAATTATTATTAATTAACCATTACATATTATTAAGTAATACTAAGCTACTACAAATAATCTAACTAAATATAATATATTTATTAATATTCCTACTCCAATTGCTCCAACTGGTCCTACTGCCATATCTACTATTGGTTTCTTTGAAGTCTTATTTAATACATATAAACCAATTACTACGAATAATCCAAGTCCTGGTGCCATAGTTTGTGCTGCCATCATACCACCTATTAATAAAGCAACTTCTAAAACTTTACTCATAGCAGTTCTTATATTATCTCCGCACTTTCTAACCCCTGGGAACTTGTCCATAAGTCTAGCTAATCCATCTAAGAAGAATATTTCTAAAGCCATAACTCCTGCTCCAAGAACAAATGCTAATATCGGATTTCCAACTAAGAATCCTGCAACAAATACAAATGTCATACCTGCTGGTGCATAAACTCCAGTAGAAATAGCTGTTGTAGCAACTAATGGAATAAATCCTATACCTCTTGCAAATGCAGTCATAGCTGCTTCAGCATTCTTTCCTTCTGCTAAAAGATTTAAACTTATTGGATCTCCTGCTAATAAGCTAAGACTAGTTGCTGCAGAAATTAATCCACCCATTAATGCTAATAAAGGTAAGTTCTTTTTTATTTTTTTAACTCTTTCTGAGAATATTGAAACTAAATCAACTTGTGGTGCATTTGGATCTGGTTTTTCTTGAACTGCAAACACAATCATAATTATCATACCAGCAAGTAAAGCCATTCCTTCTTTATCTAATGTTATTTTTGCGCCATTTATAGTAAATACTCCATATACTGCAGTTATTTGTCTAACTAATAAAGAAACTATTCCAGTTAAAAAACCTTTTTTAGTTCCAAATTGATATGCAACAACTAATGCTGGGAATACTGCAAACGCAACTGTAATTGGTGTTCCAACTTGCTTTAATGCATCTAAAAAGTTAATTGGTAAAAGTGCAAATAAGTCAACTACAAATTGTAATCCATAAACTATACCTATTCCATAAATAGCTCCTGCTATACCTGAAATAATCATACCTTTCTTTCCTGCTGGACAGAAGGCTCCTATAATATCTGTACCTAATAATATACTATGAATTAAGATAATTGATGCGGCTATTGAAACCGGGATACCAAAACCTATAACTAATCCAAAACTAAGTGCAAAAGATGTTGCTGCCAAAACTTTTTTATCCATTCTTCCATCTAGATATTCAGGAATGATTGGTCTTAATCCATCATTAAATACCGCTACTCCTGTGTTTGATAATATTGCTGCTAATGCTCCTAAAAGTGATATTACTATATATTGAAGATATTGCATTTTTTTAATCCTCCTAAATTTCATTTTTATTTAAATTAATATTAATAAACTTTTTATATATCTTTATATCTTATCTTTTGTTAGCAACTTTATTTATCGATTATGTATTCTTATATTAAAGAATATATTTAAGAATTACTGGAATAACTTCTTCAGCATGTTGAGCTGTAAATCCATAAGCCTTCTTTCCAGCTTCCACTTCTGCTTTAATTTCTGCTTCTGTTTTAATGCTACCTGGCATTGAAACAGTTGCACAAGTTCCCATTCCAAGTAATGCTATTGCCATGGCTAAAGCACCACCGCCACCAGTATTGCAAGCTCCTAAGTAATAATCTGCAACTCCAGTCTTAATTGCCATAGCTGCTTCAATATCACTTTTTATTTCTATACTTACTTTATCACCTGCAATTTTAGCTATAATATCAGCTACCTTTTGCTTGTCTATCTGCCCACCAACAACTATCCTTTTCATTTTCAATCCTCCACTTTTTTAATTTATATATAATTCATTTTTACACTTGTGTTAATAATGTACATACATGCATCACAATAAAATCTACTTCTTCTTTAGGAATCTCTCCTAAAAAGCCTTTTAAATCCTTTACAAGCTCCATAGACTCGATATATTTTTCTTCTAGTTTTAAGGCATTAAGCACTTCCTCGTCAATAACATTTACATTTTCATTTTTATCTATTCTCTCTAATGCTGAACATAAATGAGTTATAAACATTGAAGAATTTTCTTCTACAAGTTTCATATTTTTCACTTTATGAAAATACTCAATTACCTTTATTACTTTATTGTAATTACTTTCTGATAACATTCCTGATTTTTTTAAAATGTCTAATCTTATTGTCAAATCCATACTACTCCTCCAATATACATTTTTTTGTACTTTCATATAATAAACACCTCTTAATATTGAGGCATTATTTTCTTTTCAAGAACTAATCTTTGATATTCCTTTACTTCTTCTACATTTAATGTCCTAGAAAAAAGCACCGGAACAATTGAATTACTTTTAGTGGCTATTATTACAGCTTCAGTATCTTTAATATCCTTTTTATCTGTATCTAAAGGTATAAACTTAATATCATCTGCTCTATCTTGAATATCATCTAAATTCCAAATAGCTCCATCAATTTTATTTTCTTTAATTCCAGTAATAAATTGGCTATAACTTAATGGTACATATTGCACATCTAAATCTTTAAAATAAGTTTTACTTAACATAAATTGATCTATTGATGAAGTATCTATGCCAATTCTAGTTCCATTAGTAAATTTTCCAGTAAAATCTTTTGATACTACTATAATATGTTCATTAACATAACTAAAATTACCAAAAGATTTAACTATTTGGATATTTCTTTTATTTTCCAAATAAAAATCTGCTGTTAATCTTGAGGTTACTGCAAAATCGTATCTTCCATCTTCTAAAGCTTTTAATCTATTATTAGATCCTCTCATGAATGCAAGATTCGTATTAACTCCTCTATCATTTAAAGACTTGTAAATTCCAGTTGCTAATCCTTCATATCTTTTTGAATAAGGTAACGGCATTACTCCTACTAACGATTTTATACCAGTTAACTCCAGAAGCTTTATATAGTCTATTTCTTTTATGAAGGTTCCAAGATGTCCTCTAGATTCTAAAGTTATAGCCTCTTCTTCTTTTAAAAACTTTATTGCAGATTGAATTGTTCCTCTTGCTGTTTCATATATTTCAGCAAGTTCTGAAACTGTCTTTATTCTATCGCCTTTATTTAAAGGTAAAAATTCCACTGCTAAAGAAGTAATTGCAATTCCAAGTTTTTGCATAAGCTTACTTTGAACATCCATCATATAACTCCTTAGTAATATACAATTTATTGTATATTAATATTATCACCTTACAAATAAATTTTCAATAGTTTTTTGAAAATTTATTTTTTTTACTAAAAACATTTTCATAGATTTATTTTTATAATAAATTATTAAAGCTTAAAGATTAAATATATCATTAATTAATATATTTAAAACTATATTTCTCCATTAAAATATAATCTATATTTTAGAGTGAATTAATACTTAAGTAAGTTTATTATCTGGATTATAACTTATAATTAACTTATACCTTCTCTATAATTATACTAATATATTATATCTTAGATTATTCTTTTACTAAAATAATATTTAATAAATTTTTATATTATTTTTAGATTCCAATTGAAACCCCAGGAAAATTTCCTAGAGTAACAATTTTAATTTATCTTTTTTTTATTAATACTATACCAGCTGCAGACATTAAAGTAGCTAATATAGTGATAACTGTACCAGATATTGAATCTCCTGTTTGTGGTAAACTTTCATTCTTATTATTTTCTATTATAGTTTGTCCCAAATTTTTATCTGTTTCTTTATCATCTTTTTCTGTAGTATCTTCTATCTTATCGTCTTCTACTTTATCGTCTTCCACTTTATCATCTTCCACTTTATCGTCTTCCACTTTATCATCTTCTACTTTATCATCTTCCACTTTATCATCTTCTACTTTATCATTTTCTACTTTATCATCTTCTACTTTATCATCACTCCCACCTTCATTTGGAGTATTATCTTCTATAGGTAAATCTGAATAAATAATATTTTCATTTGCATCTTTAATAGTTATATCTAAATTTTCATTATATGTAACTTTGAAATTTAATTCATCAGCAATTTTTACAATATGATTATCTATAAAACTTTTTCCTTCTTCCTTAGTTAAATCTTTTATATTTAAAGCATTTTTTTTAACTAAATTAATTAAAGCGTCTTCAGATAATGTACTTACTTTATTAACTTGTTCATCATTTAATTCAATTCCATCTTTAGCTAAATAACTTTTTAATTTTACTAAAAGATCCTCTGAAACTGTAAATTCTTTTCCATTGTATTTGTATGAAAAATTATCTAAGTAGCTTATTAAATTAATTTCAGAAAAATTTAATGTAGAATCAGCATATACTGTAGTAGTTAATAAATTAAATGCTAAAAATCCACTTCCTAATATACCATAAATCTTTTTCATTAACTTTACACCATTCTTTCATATTTATAATTTTTTAAATATTATTTTTAGTTTCAATTTTTAAAATACAAATTTCTGTATATTAGTTATAACATTTACCCTCTAGTTTTGTCAATCGTTTACATATGAAAAATTTATTTTTTTTCTAAATTTTATTTATTTCAAAAAAAATAAAAATATTTTTTGATATTTTATTGACAAACAAAACAATATAATTAATAATATTTTTATAAAATACAAATTTCTGTATATTCAATTAAACATAATATACGGAGGTAAAAAAAGAAATGAAAAAAATAATAGCACTTTTATTATCAGCATCACTATTATGCGGTTGCTCTCAATCAGTTTTAAAATCTACTGATTATGATATGCATTTATCTTATAATGATACTTATAAAACATCTACAGATATGGAATCTAATGTAGATAAAGTTTGGTCAGAAACAATTAATACAGCTGGATATGATCGTGGAAATGAAGGATGGGGTGCTGTAGCATTAGCAGTTAAAGATGGAGAAATAATTTTTGAAAAATCCTATGGATATGCTCATTATTTTGATGCTGATTATGAAGCTGAAGGTAGTACTTACGCTAATCCTGTTTATAAAGAAACTGAAAATCCTCGCTTAATGACTACAGATACAATATTTGATTTAGCTTCTGTAACAAAAGTTATGGCTACAACTCAATCAATAATGATTTTAACAGACAGAGGATTAATCAAGCTTGATGATCCTGTTGCGAAGTATTTACCTGGCTTTGAAGTAAATGGTAAAGGTGAAATTACAATAGCTCAATTATTAACACACTCTAGCGGTTTACCTCAATGGGAAGCTACATTCCTATATTGTGATACTAAAGAAGAGCAATTGGAATATCTTAAAAATTTAAAATTAGTTGATACTTTTAAAACAGATGGTTCTGAACCTAAATATTCTGATTTTAGCTTTATGGCTTTAGGATTTATAGTTGAAGCAGTATCTGGTCAAAATATGGATGTATTTGCTAAAGAAAATATTTATGGTCCTTTAGGAATGACATCTACTACATATAATCCATTAAAAAATGGATTTACTAAAGATCAAATTGCTGCAACTTCATTAGGTAATCCTTATGAATATAGAATGGTTGATGAAATAAATTACCCTGGTATTGGTTATGATTGTACAAAGGATTCTGAAGCTTTTGGCGCCTTTAATGGTTGGAGAAAATATACATTAATAGGTGAAGTTAATGATGGAAATGCTGGTATGGGTGGACAAGGTGTTGCTGGCCATGCAGGTTTATTCTCTACTGCTAAAGATTTAGCAATACTATTACAAACAATGTTAAATGGCGGCGAATATAATGGAGTTCGTCTATATAGTGAAGAAACTGTTAAATTATTTACTACTAAACATACAACATATCAAGAGAACCATACAGATAAAAACGGTAATCCAGTTTTATCTGAAGAGTTTGGATATGGATTTAAATTAGACCAAAGCTGGATGGGGCAAACTGCAACAGAAGCAGTTTATGGACATGATGGATTTACTGGTACAACTGTATTTGTAGATCCAGATAACGATTATATATTCATCTGCTTATCTAATAAAATGCAAGCTGGTTTCAGAACTGCTACAAATAACAACTACTATAACACAAATTCTTGGTTATCATGGAATATGAATCAAGCAATTAAGGATGCTTTAGGAATATAAGTCATGTACCACCAGCTTAGCTGGTGGCTTGATTAAGCCCTATAAGGGCATGACACTTGCTGCACTACTCGTGCTCTGAATAACCGCCAATCGCAAAACAGTTTCAGCTACCACCCTCATCGGGTGGTTTTTCTATTTGCTTCCTTTTACCGGCGATCCCGTAAACGGGTCAATATATTCTTTAAAACTAAGTTGCTCTGCTATTTGATCTTCTTGAATTTGGTTTTGAATATACTTTGTAATTGCAGTTTTATTTCTTCCCACTGTGTCAACGTAATATCCTCTACACCA
>JAFSER010000024.1 GCA_017435645.1 Clostridium sp.
AAGCAACAACAGGACACTTATTTAAAGTAAAAGATAAGTGGTGGACAGCAGCAATAAATATTGAAAAAGGCGATTATATCTGCACCGATGATAATAAATACTTACAAGTAGATGATATCACAGTAGAAAAGAACAATTACCCAAGTTTTGTATACAACCTAAGTGTAGAAGAGAATCATAATTACTTTGTAGGTGAAGAAAAGATATTAGCACATAATATGGCTAATATGAAGAGCTGTACTCAAGGTATTAAGGGGGTAGGAGAAGCTAAATTTAAATATAAAAATAATCCATCTGATAATCCTAAGGTTTTAATAAATGCAGTGGAGAATCCTAACGCTGTATATGGATATTCTCCTAATCCAGAACCGCCTTCAAGAATTAAGGAATTTGCATCAACAAAATATGATTGGACTAATCCTGAAGAGGTTGCTAAATACAGGAAAATTAGAATAAAGTACCATGAGGCTAATGATAATATTTCTGAACTTGTTATTTCAATGAAGAAGGAAGGCGCATCCTTAGAAGAGATTGCAAGAGCTGCAAATAATCAAAGAAATCAAAATAGACTTAATTCATATATAAAAAGAAATGATTTCGAAGGCTTAGCAAAGGTTAAAGCAAGTAATTTAAGAGAATATGGACATGAAGATGGATTGAGATTTGAAGATGCATTAAAAAAGTATGGTTCATTTGAAAAAATAATAGAAGGTGCGATGGGAGCTAATCCAGGAATGGATGCGTGTTGTGGACTTTATGATGAATACTTTCATCTTTATAAAATGAATTAGGAAAGAGGAATAGTTTATGAATAAAATAGATATTAGTTATGAAAAGTATGATAAAGAATATTATTTTGTAAGAGTTAAAAGAAATAATGAAAGTTTAGTATTAGATTTTGAATTATGTGAATTTTCATCAGAAATGAGTTATTGGAATATACCAACGAAAGTCGTAGAAAAAGATGGTGAAGTAGGATTTGCAATTAGTAATAAAATTGCGAAAGAAAGAATTGAATTAGAAATTGATAGATTTATTAATGAGTATGAGTTATAGAATAGTTATAATATTAATTATGAATTAATAGAGCAGAGAATTAGTGGAGCAATATTAAAAAAGATATAGTTAAGTAGATGCATAATAAAGAATTAAGTAACAGCATAAAAAATATCAATTTAGAATATAGTCAAATTAATCAATACGAGAAGAATAAATATTGCATAATATTAATAATGCAGTGAAATAAGATAAGAGATTAATGTTTCTGTAATTGGAGCATTAATCTCTTTTTCATGTAATGCCAAGTGTAGAAATAAAAGAAGCAGCATGATAAAATAAGGTTAATAGAATTAAGGAAATTAATGTTAAAAACTAACTACATAAAACTAAAAGTGGTAAGTTATGAAAAGTAGTTAAAAAGTAATGCTAAGCATTGAAAGCACTAGGTTCATAAAAAAGACAGCCTATGCCCCAAGGGGGTAAGTAAAGCTGATAGTATAATAGATGGATTAAAAGTTGTTGATGGTAAGGTGAATGGAAAAATACCAGTAGATGATTTTAAGAAGATAAGAGCAGAGTCCATACAAAACATTAATTCAGACACAATAACTTTAGGTAAATATAAGCCAACAGTAAAGCCTGATGGAACATTAGACTGGACAATTCCAGGAAATGATTCATATACAGTAATGGCAGGAGATACAACGTATTTTAGCCTAGGAAATGATTGGGATGTAATAAAAGCTAAGTATAATATAACTGATGATGATATGTTTGATTTATTTAATGTACCAGCATTAGATGATGCTGTAAAGTCGGGAAAGGAAATTAGATATTCACATCATCCAGAACAGTATGGAGATTGTGCCCTATTAAAAGAATGGGAATATTTAAAGAGTGAATATGGGTTTAAAAGATTAATTAAAGAAGGAGAGTTTTGGTATGCAATTAAATGATACGCAAAAAATGGCAATTAATGTTTCAGATTATTTAGAAAAGAATTTAGCAGGTAAAATTGGAAGTTGTGATAT
>JAFSER010000025.1 GCA_017435645.1 Clostridium sp.
TATATTACTTAAATGCTAGATATTATAATCCAGAGTGGGGAAGATTCATTAATGCTGATGGAATTGTTGGAACTCAAGGTGAAATTTTATCTGCAAATATGTTTTCTTATTGTGCAAATAATCCTGTAAATAGAGAAGATAGTAGTGGATATCTTTGGAGATTCATTAAAGAATTTGTATCTCAAGTTGCAAATGTATTTAATGCATTTAAGCCAGTGTATGCTGCTGCAGGTGGATTGGCTATAGCGGATGGACCGTTACCTTTTGGAGAGGTGCTTGGATTAGCAACTGTAGTTGTAGCATCAGTTGCTGTATTGGCTGTAGCTACAATTAATACTATAACATATTCTAGTAAATCAAGCTCTGATGATACTGAGAATAAAGAATATGAAAATGCAAAGAGTAGGGGAATTCCAAGCAATGACCATACTGTAGTACCTAAAGTATCAAATAAGAATCCTAATAATTCTAGACCAAACTCATCTAGTGACGTATTAAATAAAGATGGAAGTGTAAAACAAAGAAGATATTATGGTCCAGATGGCAAACCAGAACTAGATATTGATTTTAATCATCAAGGACAAGAAACTCATGTTTTTCCACATTCTCATACATGGGATTGGAGTGTATCAAAGCCAAGATTAAATTGGGAGCCTTGGGTACCTAAGTAATTTTAAAAAAGATAAAAGATAATGTTAAACGTAGGAATAAGAATAAATGTTTTACAACGAAATTATTATTAAATAAGGAGGATAGTTTATTGAAAAATATAGGAGTATTTTTTGAAGTTCCAAATGAATCTCTAGATAATATATCTAATTTGTTAGAATCTATACCATTTTACGAATATAGATGGTTAATAAATAATGATGAAATTTTAATAAAAAAGAATAATAAGATTACTTATGAGGATTTGTTTAAAGAAGAAGATCGAATAATTGAGGGACAAAAGTTGTACGATATTGTAAATAGTAATGATTATTATACGATTTTTGTTAATATGTACGCTTTTCCTAAATATGCTAGTATTAAACCAATATATAATTATGAGGAGTTTTCAAAAAGTGATTGTAATATTGTTATTTCAATATTTGATAGTTCCTATGTTATGTTTTGGTGTAAAGATGATAAACATGTAGCTAATATATATAACTATGCTATTATAAGAGGATATGTTGATGTGAGATATATTAGCGATAAGGATTTACTTGAAAGAAAGTATTATCTTGATTAGAAAGTAGGATTTTTTAATCTTGTTTATATCATGTATCTGCGGTAGTTAGATGAACTTGAGATCAATTTAATGAAAATAGTAAATAGTAACAAGTTTCTATAACTTTTGCTGTTTTTAGAATTGATAAAACTAAAATCAAATATATACTATTTAAAATAACTGAGAGATTGCAACGAAATGGGTTAAGTAATATTGGAACAGATGTGTTAAGGATTACAGGACAAGGTAAAAATGCTAGTAGTTTAAGATATGAGGTAGAATATAGAGATTACAAATATACTTGAGATACATGAATTAGCACAAGAATTTATTGATAATCCTAAGATTAATAAAAAAGGTAATGATTTAATTCTTATGTATGACTATGAAACTGAATTAGGTGAATATGAATGGACAGGAATTACTTTTCTTAACACGGTTAAATATAGACATGTTAAAGAGGCTAATGTTAAAGGTTATATGATAAAAGCATATAATCGAGTAGTATAAATAAAGGATTATAGTTGGAAAAATAAAATTTCATTAATTTCTGTAAAAGAGGAAAATTTAAAGCACTATATGGTATATTTTGATGGATATGGATCATATGAATTTCTTAGTTATGGAGTTATTGAAGGAATTTAAATTGTAATATTGATATGGGGGTTAAAAAACTAATATGAATTATATTGAGTTAAGCAAAGAAATATCATATGCTCTTAGACATGATCCTTGGGAGTATGAATTAGAGTTAGATGAGAATGGGTGAGTTAGCGTAGAACAATTATTAACTGCTTTAAAAAAATGGTAAATGGGAAAGTGTAACTATAAAAGATTTAGAGCATATAATTGAGAGTTCAGATAAGAAGAGATATGAATTGGTTGATGGAAAAATTAGAGCTTTATATGGACATTCTGTACCCAACAAGATAGTAAAAGAAATTTAAGAACCACCTGAAATATTATTTCATGGGACTGCTAGACGTTTTTTAGAATCAATAGAGAATATAGGATTAGTAGCAAAAGGAAGACAATATGTTCATTTATCAAGCGATTATGAGACTGCATTTGCAGTTGGTAAAAGACATGATTCTAAGCCAATTATTCTTGAAATTAATGCTAAAAAAGCATGGGATGAAGGGGTAAGCTTTTATCTTTGTAATGATAAGGTGTGGCTGGCAGATAATGTTCCAAGTAAGTATATTAAGGTCACTTCATAATTATATTAAATCTGATAGCATAAAATATAATTGTTCTAAATAATTAAAATTGCTAGAAAGTATATAAATAAGTTACTGCATAATATTAAAAATGCAGCGAAAGAAGTTAAAAAGGTTAATGTTTCAGTAATGGAGCATTAATCTTTTTTTTATATAATTACCAATATAGAAATAGAAGAAGTAGCATGATAAAATAAGAGTAATAGATTCAAGGAAATTAATGTTAAATATATAACTGCATAATGCAGAAAAATGGTAAGTGGTAAAAGGTAGTTGGGAAGTAATGTGAGGTATAGAAAACACTAAGTTTTATAATGATAGGATGTTAATAGAGACTCTGCTCAAAGGGGATAAGTAAAGCTCCAAAAGAGTTAAATCTAGAAAGTAAGCAAATAGGAAAAAATGGGGTAAGCATAAAACTGATTATCTAGAAATGAAAAATTACAATGAGTATAAAGATTTTAGTAATAATATTTTCAAAAATCCAGAAAAAATAGTTTATGATAAGGTAAATGATGAATATCTTTATATTAGAGGAAATGACTTATTAAGGGTAAAGCCAAATGGAGAGTTTATAAGTACGTACCCAGGTGTATCTAGTAGTAGAGTTACAAATGCAATAAAGGATGGAGGATTATTATGGGCGCAACCTTAGATTTAAATATAGTAAGTACAAAAAATATTAGTATTAATAAGCTATTAATACTAATGGAGAAGAGTTTTAACGTAAAAATAGGAGTAAATGAAATTGAAATTATTGATGATTGGGAATACTCAAATGTTATTTATGAATTAGAAATTGATAATGTATGTAAATATATTGAAGTTGGTAAAATAGCTAATATTCAATTAAATGCAAATAATAAATTTAAAATGGGATGTCAAATTGAGAAGGAAAATGGTATTTATTTAACAAATTTATGGATAGATACTGAAAAATTACAACATCTAGATTCTAATTCGATTATAGCTGAAAATGAAATGTTTTATAATAAACTTATAGATATTATTTCGGAGTTATCCAATATTTATGAGATTATAATTTCATCTGTTGGAGTAGAATCAGCTTTAGAATATAGTCAAGAATTAGAAGATGTTATAAGAAAAAGTGAAAATATAAACATGTGGTTTATAACTAATAAAGCTTTAAAAACTATTGAAGGATTTCATATGGAAGAATTAACAGATAAAGTTAAGGTGTTTAAAAAATTAGTTGATGCATAAATAAATCAAAACTTACTGCAAAAGTATGTAGCTTTCAAGAAGTCATATAAAGTATAAAAAAAAGATAGAATAATAAGATTCATAATATTAATAATGCAGTAAGATGTAACTAAAAGAAAAAGTAAATATATATTATAACAATGATAAGAGTCAATGTTTCTAAGGAAAGAAGCATTGACTCTTTTTCTATGTAAAAAATTCAAGGAGGGAAAGGATATGTGTAAAGTAATTGAAGATTTCAAGATAAGTTTAATTGAAGATGGTAAGAGTCCTAAAACAGTTGAAAGTTACATTGGTGACATTAAGACATTCATAGAATTTCTAGAAGATAAAGGGGTTGAATTTAAAGGTAGCTTATAACTATTCTAAGTATTAAGCTATAATAATTTCCTAATAGAAAGTAACTACTAGGTAGCAACAATAAATAAAAATGTAGATAGAATTCATGCACTAAATATATATCTTGTGGTAATTGGATATATGAAAGAAATTAATGGAAGCTTAAATAAACAATAACTTATGAGTATGATGCTGGAGGTAACATATTATCTAAAAAGGAATATGATTATACTACTGGAGAATTAGGAACTCCAACTAAAACAATTAATTATTCTTATAACGATACGAATTGGAAGGATAAATTAACAGTTTATAATGGAAAAGAAATAACTTACGATGAAATAGGAAATCCTCTAACTTATGATGGATACACATATTCATGGGAAGGTGGAAGAAGACTTCACAGTATAATAGGAAATAATAATACTATAAGTTATAAGTATAATGATGAAGGAATAAGAACAGAAAAA
>JAFSER010000026.1 GCA_017435645.1 Clostridium sp.
CAAGCGGTACACCCGGAAACGGAGCGGGCAACTCCAATATGTTTCCCTATTCGACCTTGCTCCAGGTGGGGTTTACATAGCCATCATGTCACCATGATGCTGGTGAGCTCTTACCTCGCCTTTCCACCCTTACCTTAAGTGCACTCCAAATCTATGATTTGGTTAGTGGAACTTATACATTCTAATTTATTAGAATGTATTCATTTTTAACTTAAGGCGGTATCTCTCTGTTGCACTTTCCTTCAAGTCGCCTTGACTGGACGTTATCCAGCACCCTGCCCTATGGAGCTCCGACTTTCCTCTCCTAGATCTAAGTCTAGCAGCGATTGCATGTCTTACTCGCAAAAAATATATTAACACATATTTCTAAATAACACAAATGAATTTTTTTACATTTTAGACAAATTGAAGTATTAATACTAACATTATAAGTATAACCCACGTATAAAACCCTATTCCAGAAAATAAGAGAGTTAATATTAAAAGTATAAAAATAACTAATCTTGCAGCAGGATTAATACAATTCTTAAAAAATATTGGTCCTCCTGTTCCAATATTCTTTCCTATACCATCAAATATATCCTTAATTCCATCTTGAAAAACCTTTGTCCAAGATCCTTTTTTCTTTCTATAATAAGATTTACCCATTCTAAAACTCCTAAATTATTTTCTTATTATAATTCTATGAAGAATGAACCTAAATAGTTATAATATAATTTAATTAACTATCTTAAATTATATTATATTTACTTTAGCATTTTATCCATATCATCTGTCCAAATTGTAATAAAATTAATTTCTGCTCTTATTATATGCACCTCTTCTAAATTATAAATCTATTTATTTATTTTATATCCATTATTCTCAAGTACATCTATTGCTCTTTTAAAATATTCTTTCTTTATTAATATATAATCTGTATTAAATGTGGATACTGCAAATATACCAATTTTATTTTCAGCTAATAAAGTTGATATTTTAGATAATATTCCTATAAGAGAAAAGTCTAATATCCCCTGTATTCTAAATGCTTTCCAACCATTATCACATTCAATTATGTTTTGGGGTACGAAAGTTGTACTACATACTACTGATAACTCTTCATCTGTCTTTCCTATAAAACAAAATTCATCTTCATAATTTACTAATGATAAATCTTTTACTTTACATACTGAAAACTCTTTATTTATTATTTTTAATTCCATTTTAATAACCTCCTATAAAAATTATATTTTTATTATTATAAATAATATTAATTATTTGTAAATTTTCCAGCTTATTAATAAAAACTTAAAATTTACGTGGTATTGTTAATATAGGAATTTAGTTGAAGTTTAAAATCAAATAATATACTAAATAAAATATATGTATTTTTAATTAAATTAATATTATTGAATTTCTCATACTTTCTTAATTATATAAAAGTGGAGATGTTTCCTATACTTTAGGATATACATCTCCATATTAATTTTAAATTACTATATATGGATCACTACTATACTCAGAAACAATTATTTCTACATCCGTTAATTTATCTTGTAATTTTTTTATTACTTCTAAAAACACTATCCATTCCGATGAAAAATGTCCTGTATCTATAATTGATACTCCCATTTCCTTATAATCACTTGCAAAATGATATGTAGTATCTCCTGTAATTACACAATCTGCTCCTCTTTTATAGGCTTCCTTTAAAAAGCTACTACCACTTCCATTGATTATAGCAATAGTACTTACCTCTTCTTTTGCCTTTACTACCTTTAAAGCTTCTATATTAAGCTTTTTCTTAACATTGTTAATTAAACTATCTATCTTAATAGGATTATCTAATCTAACTATTCTTCCTAGTCCTTCATTAGAATCTCTAGAATTTTTATTTTCTTCTATTAACTCCTTTGAATTATATCCTAAAATATTTACTATAGTTTCATTTAGTCCTTCTCTAGCAGAATCTAGATTAGTATGGCTAGAATATACACTTATATCACTTTTTATAAGTTTAATAATTTTTTTACCAATTAAACTATCTGTTGTTATACAACTTGGCTTATTAAATATAAGTGGGTGATGAGTTATTATTAAATCTATGTTCTTATCTTCTGCTTCCTCTATAACTTTTAAGGTACAATCTAAAGCTAAAAGAACCTTTTTAACTTCTTTTTCTTTATCTCCAACCATTAAACCAACATTATCAAAATCTTCTTTTAAATTTACTGGAGCAAAATCCTCCATTATTTTTATAATATCTTTTACCCTTTTCATACTTTTACTTCCTATATATAATTAATTATTGTTGTAAGTATATTAATTTTTTCTTTAATAGAATTTCTTCTTTCTTGAGCAGATACAGTACTTTCAGTTATAAATCCAAGAATTTTATTATAATTTTCTATTTTATAATTTAAGTACTCCTTAATTAATGGATGCTTTTGCATTAATAACTTAGGGCTTACTTCATAATATATTTCATCTAAAGACATTGATTCTCCATCTTTTTTTCTTACTTTAAATAATTCATAATATTTACCCTCTTCTTCGCAAAGATCTTCACATATTATTTCATAATCATTATTATATAAATATTCTCTTAATATTTCTGGATTTTGTGCTGGTACTAAAATTAAATAACTTATTGAGCTTACTTTATCCTTGCTTTCTTCAAGAATATCTCTTATTAAATTTCCACCCATTCCTGCTATTATTACAGCTTCTACTTCACCTTTTTCTATAGGCTTTAAACCATCTCCTAGTCTAAATTCTATTTCATCTCCAGCTCCCTCTAATATAGCATTAAGTCTTGCCTTATCTAAAGGATCTTTATTTATATCTATAGCAATAGCTTTCTTGCATAAGTTATTTTTTGTAGCATATAAAGGTATATATCCATGATCAGTTCCTACATCTGCTAATACCACGGTTTTATCCATATTTTCAATTATAAACTTTAATCTTTTGCTTAGTTCCATATATTTCTTCTCCTTGCTAAATTAAAATTAGCACCTTTTGGTGCTAATCTAAATAATCCTTTAACTTTTTACTTCTGGAAGGATGTCTTAATTTTCTTAATGCTTTTGCTTCTATTTGTCTTATTCTTTCTCTTGTAACATTGAATTCCTTACCAACTTCTTCAAGAGTTCTTGCTCTACCATCATCTAAACCAAATCTTAATCTTAATACTTTTTCTTCTCTTGGAGTTAATGTATCTAAAACATTTATTAATTGCTCCTTAAGCATTGTAAATGCAGCTGCTTCTGCTGGTGCTAAGGCATCATCATCTGGAATAAAATCTCCTAAATGTGAATCTTCTTCTTCACCTATAGGTGTTTCTAATGAAACTGGTTCTTGAGCAATTTTTTGAATTTCTCTTACCTTATCTACTGGTAAATCCATAACCTTAGAAATTTCTTCTGGGAAAGGATCTCTTCCAAGCTCTTGTAATAATTGTCTTTGGACTCTTATTAATTTATTAATAGTTTCTACCATATGTACCGGTATTCTTATAGTTCTTGCTTGATCTGCTATAGCTCTTGTAATTGCCTGTCTTATCCACCATGTAGCATATGTTGAAAACTTAAAGCCTTTTCTATAATCAAATTTTTCTACTGCTTTAATTAAACCTAAATTTCCTTCTTGAATAAGGTCTAGAAATAACATTCCTCTACCTACATATCTTTTTGCAATACTTACAACAAGTCTTAAATTTGCTTCTGCTAATTTCTTCTTAGCTCTTTGATCTCCTTGTTCTATTCTATTTGCTAAATCAATTTCTTCTTCAGAGGATAATAGTGGAACTTTTCCTATTTCTTTTAAGTACATTCTAACAGGATCATCAATAGCAATACCTTCTGGAATAGTTAAATCTAATTCTTCTTCTACAACTTCTTCACCACTTGGCTCTCCGATAACTTCTATTCCCATAGACTCTAAAACTTCATATATTTTCTCTATTTGCTCTGGACTTAAATCAATATGTTCAAGTTCATCCATTATTTCTTTATATGTTAAAGTACCACCTTTTTTTCCTTTTTCAAGCAGATTCTTAACTATATTCATCTTACTATTTCTATCTTCTTGATCTTTCTTAACCTGCTTAACTTTTGTTTTTTCATCTAACATATTTTTACCTCCTTCCGTTATTGCCAACTATATCCACACCTCTCTTTAGCTTCTCATTAAATTTTTTAATTCAATAGCTATTTTAATAGATTCCTCAATCTTTCCTTGTGATTCTAATTGCTTTTGCTTTTGCTTTAATTCTTGTAATCTTTCATTTAATTTATAGCTATTTATTTGATTTATTAAATCTTGAATTAATTTCTTAACATCTTTTCCTATAAGAATATGTTCTTCTTTAATTTTAACAACTTCCTCAATAGTTTTTATTTCTGTACATTTAGATTCTAAAAAAGCTTCTATATTATTTATATTTCCCTTTTTAGCATCTTTAATAATAGAAAAAATCTCTTTATGTTCTGGAAGAATTAACTCATCTTGGCTTATTGAATTAATAATGTAATTATAATATTCTTCATTTAAACATAACTTTAATAAAGATCTTTCAGCCTTTAAATAAATAGGCTCCTTATATAATCTTGTTCCATTTTCTTCCTTATTATTCACAAATTCTTTATTTTCTATGTTTTTTGTCATTTTATTTGCTAATAAATCATATAATGACTGTTCTTTTATACCTGTATTTTCAGATATCATCTTAATATAGATATCTTTTTCAACTGGATTTACATTAGCTAAAATTTCAGTAACTCTGTTACCATATTTTATTAAATCATTTTTATTTTTGAAATTAATGTCTTCTCCAGCCTTTTTAATTCTGTACTCTACCAATCCTTCTGCTTCATTTATTAATTTAGTAAATGCATCCTTACCATTACTTCTTACATACTCATCAGGATCTTTCCCTTGAGGAATAGTTAATACTCTTACATCAAACCCAACTTCTTTAAGTATTTCTAATCCTCTCATTGTTGCTGTTTGCCCAGCTACATCTGCATCATAAGATATAATAACCTTATCTGCATACCTCTTTAAAAGTCTTGCTTGATTTACGGTTAATGCAGTTCCTAAAGATGCAACTACATTAGTGATTCCATACTGATGTAATGTTATTAAGTCCATATACCCTTCTACTATAATGAAATATCTTTCCTTTAAATTACCTTTGATTGCAAAGTTTAGTCCATATAAATTAGTTCCCTTTTGAAATACGAAAGTTTCTGGTGAGTTTAAATATTTTGGCTTAGAATCATCTAATACTCTACCACCAAATCCTATAACTTTACCTCTATAATCAAAAACTGGAAACATAACTCTATTTCTAAATCTATCATACTTATTTCCCGTCTTTTGAGATGGTAGTACTAATCCAGCCTCTAATAATAAATTTTCATTGAAACCTTTGTTTTTTAAGTAAAATAATAGACTATTCCAACTATCCTTTGCATATCCTAATCCAAATCTTTTTATAGTTTCTTTTCTTATTCCTCTATTTAAGAAATAATCAAGAGCACTTTTATTAGATATTAAATTGGTATAAAAAAATCTTCCAGCTTCTACATTTACTTTATAAAGTAATTCTTTCTTCCTTGTGACTGGGCTTATTTTTTTTTCACTTTCTAATACTATATTTGCTCTCTCAGCTAAATATTTAACAGCATCTATAAAATTTAAGTTTCTATTTTTCATAACAAAAGTAATTACATTTCCAGATTCACCACAACCAAAACATTTATAAATTTGCTTTTCTTGTGATACTGAAAAAGAAGGGGATTTTTCATTATGAAATGGACATAATCCTGAAAAGCTTCTACCAGCTTTTTTTAGTCTAACTGACTCTGATATTACATCAACAATATCATTTTCTTCTTTGATTTTTTCTAGAATCTCTTCAGAAATCTGCAAGGAGATTCACCTCCTTACCTATAATTTTCGTCAACCTATAACTATTTCGACATATTCTATAAAAATCCTTCTTTATTAAAAATTTTTTATATTTTTTTATTAAATCATCTTTATTTATATTCTTTACCAACTTTAAAATTCCTTTATTCTAAAATAAAATTTTGTAAAAATTAGTATATAACTAATTTAGGAACAAAGATTGAATTAAATGTACTTAAACAATAATCATCGCTCATTCCTGATATATAGTCTGCTACAGCTCTTTTAACGCCTTCTTTTCTAGCAATATCCTTATATAGTTCTGGTAATTCATCACTATGTTTATAGTAATAATTAATTAAATTTTCTAATACAAACTTCGCTTTATTTCTTTCTACCTTTAAAATATCTCCTAGGTAAATATTATTAAACATAAACCTTCTTAGTTCAGTCATAGCTTCCCAAACTTCTTGACTAAATTCTATATCTATATTTCCATTTTCTATAGCTTTTGTTGTATTTATCACAACATCTTTAACTAAAGTTTCTATTCTTTTTGAATGAGTATCGCCTAGGACTTCTATTACATTTTTAGGTAATATATCTTCACTTAAAAGTCCAGCTCTAATAGAATCGTCTATATCATGATTTAAGTATGCTATTTTATCGCTAACCTTTACAACTCTTCCTTCTAAAGTAGCTGCCTTATTCTTATCATTTTTACTTAATCCACTATGATTTAATATTCCATCAATTACTTCTTTTGATAAGTTTAATCCTCTTCCATTTTTTTCTAATAATCTTACAACTCTAACACTTTGCTCATTATGCCTAAAGCCTTCTTCTAAAAATTCATTTAATACTTCCTCTCCATTATGAGCAAAAGCTGCATGCCCTAAATCATGTCCTACTGATATAGCTTCTATTAATTGTTCATTCAACCCTATTCCAATTCCTATTGTTCTAGCTATTTGAGATACTTCTAATGTATGAGTCAATCTAGTTCTATAATGATCTCCAAAGGTTTTTATATATACTTGAGTTTTATGTTTCAATCTTCTAAATGATTTACTGTGAATAATTCTATCTCTATCCACCATAAAGCATGTTCTTATAGAATCTTTATCCTCCTCTTTTTCTCTTCCTAAGGTCTCACTACTAAATGTTGCTTCTGGAATTAATGTCAACCTTTCAATCCCTTCCATTTTTTCTCTTACATTCATATATCTCACCTCTATATTACATATTCTATATTTTTCTCTATTTTCCTCTATTTAAACATATTTATTAATAATATATTTAATACCTAGAATATTTTCTTTTTTAAACTAATATCTTATTAATAAGTAATTGTAAAGGAGAGAATTATGGAAAACTTTTCTCATAACAATATAGATGAATTATTACCTATAGAAGAAATAAAAAATAAAATTTTAATATATTATAATTTGGAGAATTCCTCTGTTATTAATGTTAAATTTAAAAATACTGAAAAACAACGAGCAGTATACAAAATAGAAAATAATAATAAAGAATATTGTTTAAAAAAGGTTTATTATGATGAAGAAAATCTGCTTTATGTTTATTCTGCTATGGAATGGTGCTATCATTCTGGTATAAATACCCCAAAGCTACTTCCTACAATTAATGGTAATAGATATGTAAAACATAAAGATATGCTTTTTATTTTAACACCATGGATAAAGGGTGATAAATGCGATTTTGATAATATTAATGATGTTTTATTATCTGCCAGAACTCTAGGTAAGTTACATAGAAACTCAAAAAATTTCTTTCCTATAGAAGGAAGTTATGAAAGGAAAGGACTTGAAAACTATTGTGACTCCATAACAAAACATTTTAATCAGCTATTATTAAACATTAATAATGCTCATAAGTATAATGATAGATTTTCTAAGATTTTTCTAGATAATTTAGACGAAAATTTAGAGCTAGCCAAACTATCCTTTGAGCTTTCTTCATCTATAGAAATTAATGATTTAACAACTTGTCTTTGCCATGGTGATTATGTAAATAAAAATATATTAATTGATAATAAAGATAATATTTCTTTAATAGATTTTGACAAATGTAAAAAAGATTTTGCATCTAGAGATATTTCTTACTTTTTAAGACGATTATTAAAGAGAGAAAATACAAATTGGCAAATTAATCTAACTTTAAACATATTAGAATCATATATGATTGAAAATAAATTAACAGATTCAGATTTAAAATTCATACTAGCTTATATAGCTTTTCCTCAAAAATATTGGAAGATATCTAGGGATTACTATAAAAATATAAAAAAATGTAATAAAAATTCTTTTATTTCTATTCTTAATAAATCCATTAAAAAAAGTAAAAATCAATTAACTTTTTCTTATGAGTTAATTAATGAATTTAGGAGAAAGTGGTCACTAAATATCTAAAGATATTCCTAGTTAGTTTAAGAATTCTATTTTTCTTAGCAAGTAATTTACATCATAGGTTTATTGTATAAAGAATATATATACATTTTATAGATTTTATTTTTTAAATAGTATTTCTCTTTAATTAAATTGTACATTATGAATTATAAATAAATAGTATAAAGAAAACCAGTAGAAATATTACATATCTACTGGTTATTTTTTAGAAATTATCTTTACAATCTTTTTAAATTATAATTTTTAGATAGTTTCTTTTATTATTATCTTTTATTTTTAACTTGTGCTTGAGCTGCTGCTAATCTAGCAAGTGGAACTCTGAATGGTGAACATGATACATAGTCTAATCCTATGTTTTGGCAGAATTCAACTGATGATGGATCTCCACCGTGTTCTCCACATATTCCTAACTTAATATCTGATTTAATAGCTCTTCCTTTTTCTGCAGCTATCTTAACTAATGAACCTACTCCAGTTTGATCTAATTTAGCAAATGGATCTTGTTCATAGATTTTATTTTCATAGTAGCTTCCTAAGAACTTAGCAGCATCATCTCTTGAGAAACCAAATGTCATTTGAGTTAAGTCATTTGTACCAAATGAGAAGAAATCTGCTTCCTTAGCAATTTGATCTGCTGTTAATGCTGCTCTTGGAATTTCTATCATAGTACCAATCTTATACTCTAATTTAACTCCTTTTTCAGCCATTACAGCTTCTGCAGTCTTAACAACTACATCTTTAACAAATTTTAATTCTTTAACTTCTCCAACAAGTGGAATCATTATTTCTGGAATTACATCAAATCCCTTATTATTCTTAACTTCAATTGCAGCTTCAATTACTGCTCTAGTTTGCATTTCAGCTATTTCTGGATAAGAAACTGCTAATCTACATCCTCTATGTCCCATCATTGGGTTAAATTCATGTAATCCATCTACAGTAGCTTTTAATTCTTCAAAAGTTAATCCTAATTCCTTAGCTAAAGCTGCTATATCTTCTTCAGTGTGAGGTAAGAATTCGTGTAGTGGTGGATCTAAGAATCTTATAGTAGCTGGCATTCCTTCTAAAGCTTCATAAATTCCAACGAAATCTTCTCTTTGCATTGGAAGTAATTTTTCTAAAGCAACTCTTCTTTGTTCTTCATTTTTAGCAACAATCATTTCTCTAACAGCCATGATTCTATCTTCAGCAAAGAACATGTGCTCTGTTCTACATAATCCAATACCTTCTGCACCAAATTCAACAGCTTGTTTAGTATCTCTTGGTGAATCAGCATTAGTTCTAACTTTTAACTTTCTAATTTCATCTGCCCATCCCATAAATGTAGCAAAATGTCCTGATATTTCTGGTGTAACAGTTTTAACTGCTTCTCCGTATACATTACCAGTAGATCCATCAATTGATATATAATCTTCTGTAGTATATACCTTTCCATTAACTTCTACAGTTTTAGCTTCTTCATCAACTTTTAAAGCTCCACAACCAGCTACACAACAAGTTCCCATTCCTCTAGCAACAACTGCTGCGTGAGAAGTCATACCTCCTCTTACTGTTAAGATACCTTCAGCTGCTATCATACCTTCAATATCTTCTGGAGAAGTTTCAAGTCTTACTAAAACAACTTTTTCTCCCTTTTCATTTCTTTCCTTAGCTTCTTCAGCAGTAAATGCTATTTTACCACAAGCTGCTCCTGGTGAAGCTGGAAGACCTTGTGCAATAGCTTTCGCCTTCTTTAATTCATCAGCATGGAAAGTTGGGTGAAGTAATGAATCTAATTGATTTGGTTCAACCTTTAAGATTGCTTCTTCTTTAGTTAACATTCCTTCTTCAACTAAATCAACAGCAATTTTTAAAGCAGCTTGAGCTGTTCTCTTACCATTTCTAGTTTGTAAGAAATATAACTTTCCTTCTTCTATTGTAATTTCCATATCTTGCATATCTTTATAGTGATTTTCTAATGTATTAACTATATTTTCAAATTGTTCGTATATAGCTGCATTTTGTTCTTGTAATTTTGCTATTGGTAATGGTGTTCTAATACCAGCAACAACGTCTTCACCTTGTGCATTCATTAAATATTCACCATAAATCTTATTTTCTCCAGTAGCAGGGTCTCTTGAGAATACAACCCCTGTTCCTGAAGTTTCTCCCTTATTACCAAATACCATTTCTTGAACGTTAACAGCAGTTCCCCATTCTCCTGGAATATCATTTAATCTTCTATAAACGATAGCTCTTGGGTTATTCCAAGATCTAAATACAGCTGTAACAGCTTCTATTAATTGAGTTTTAGGATCTTGTGGGAAATCTTCTCCCTTTTCTTTTTTATAAAGTTCTTTATATCTTTCAACTAAAACTTTTAAATCATCAGCAGTTAAGTCTGTGTCTAACTCAACACCTTTTTCTTCCTTTAGTTCATCTATAAGATTTTCAAATAATCTCTTTTCTATATTCATAACAACATCTGAAAACATTTGAATAAATCTTCTATATGAATCATATGCAAATCTAGGATTATTAGTTAATCCAGCCATTGCTTCAACAGCTTCATCATTTAACCCAAGATTTAATACTGTATCCATCATACCTGGCATTGATACTCTAGCACCTGATCTAACAGATACTAATAATGGGTTTGTTAAACTACCAAATTCTTTACCTGTTATTTTTTCTAATTCAGATATTTTAGTGTGAATTTCTTCTATAATTCCTTCTGAAATCACTTTTCCATCTTCATAATACTTGTTACAAGCTTCTGTAGTAACTGTAAACCCTTGTGGAACAGGGATTCCTAATGAAATCATTTCTGATAAGTTTGCTCCTTTACCTCCTAGAAGGTTTTTCATAGTTCCATTTCCTTCATTAAAAAGGTAAACGTACTTCTTTTTCTCCATCTCAATACTCCTCCGTTCAAGAAATTTCATATATATACTAACAGTATTTTTATACTGTAGTTACCCAATTAATTACCCTCACCAAGCTTAACAAAAAGCTTTGTTATATTTGTTTTAGATATTTTCCCAATAATTCTTAGTTGAACTTTTTCATTAGATGTTTCTTCTAATTTTTCTACTATTGGAATACAATCTATCTCATGTTCTATTATTTTTTTTGCTAAATCATAAGCACTATCTTCAGCAAATCCATATACTATATTAGGCATTCTAGTCATAATAACACCTACTGGAACTTTATGCATATCAGTTCCCCCTATAGCATTCTTTAAGAAATCTTTTCTAGATATAGCACCTACTAAAATACCATTATTTTCAACAAATAAAGTCCCTACATCATTTAAAAACAAGAATACGATTGCATCATATACTGTCGTTTCTTCCTTTACTGTCACAGATTTTGACATTATTTCTCCTGCTAAAACCTTTGATATATTTTCTAATATTCTGGTATTTTGTGCTTCTCCTAAATATACATAACCAACCTTAGGTTTAGCATCTAATATACCTATCATGGTTAATATAGCTAAATCTGCTCTTAATGCAGCTCTAGTAACTCCAAGCTTTTCTGCTAATACTTCACTTGTTACAGGCTGTCCTTTTTTAACTATCTTTACTATTTCTTCTTGCCTTTCTGATAATTTCAAATTTATCCCTCTTTCTAGGTTTACCAAAGAAATATTCAGATAATTTAGATTAGTTAGATATTTACATTATAATTATATCACGTTATCTAAGTTTGACTATAATTAATTTTCTGAAAAATCTTTTAAATTAACTGAATATTCCTATTTATTTTATATTATTCCTATCTAATTACTGTTTATCTTTAATTTTCTTCACTTTTCTCTTCTTCATCAAATTTTACAGTATAGGTAAATGAATTAACCTCTTTTTTATCATTATCCTTTTTGCCTCTTTTAAACACTGTAAAATCATCGCTTGAAAATTTTTCTTTTTTTACTTCTTCTACTTTATTCTTAACCTTTTCTGCCACATCTGTTGCTGTATCTTTTATATCATCCACAGCTTTACTTATATACTTATTAACAACTTCTACAGTTCCATCTGCTCTAGTAATTTCTATAGTTATTTGTGTTACTACTCCAGCAATTACTATAAAAGCTAAAATTGGTGGAAAGATAACAGCAATAACACCAGCTGCAATTCCTGCATTTACAGGGACATCAACTAACTCTTTTTCATCCTTACTTATTCTTATCCTAGTAATATTACCTTTGTTTATTAACTCTTTTAGCCAATTTTTGAATTCTTCAATTGTTTCTGTTTTAATTTTTTTATTTGCTTCTCTATCTATTCCTCTTTTCTTTTCAATGTATATTATTGCATCTAATACATCTCCTGAAGATTCTTCTAAAGCATTTTTAGCCTCTGCATAAGTAACACCTGTTCTTTCAATTACTTGATCTACCTTTTCTAAAGTTATTTCCATTTATAATCACTCCTTTAAATAATTTAACATTTCTAAACTCTTTGGTTTTTTAGAATAATTAGAAGATATTATAAAGGTTGTTATCTTTTTAATATCTTTTTTCACATCATCATTTATATTTAATTTATATATCTTATCCATTGGCATTTTAAGTAAAAACTTCATTGAATTATAAGCAGGTTTAGAAATATATATTCCATGCTCTCTCTGGCATTCTTCACATACTCCACCAAAATTTGAAAGAGATATATAATTTGATACACTTATTTTTTTTCGACATTTTACACAAAAATCTAAATTTAATCCATATCCTGTTTCTCTTAAAATTTTCAATTCAAAGGAACGTATTAGCATTTCGTAGTCTAATACATCAGTATTAAGTAAATACATACATGTTATGAAACTCTTAAACAAATTGTAATTTACTTCCCCTTCTTCAACACAAATATCTATAAGTTCACAAATATAAGATGAGTAAGTAAGCTTATCTAAATTATCTAATAATCCCTGAAAAGAATTTACTATTTTACCTTCTTGTAAATTATATAAATTTTTTCCTTTAAATAATACATATTCTCCATAGCATAAAGGTAAAGTAAGTGATAAAAACTTACTTTTACTTTTTCTTGCGCCCTTTGCTATTGCTGTTATTTTCCCTAATCTATCAGCATATAACCATACTAGTTTATCATTTTCTTTAAACTCCATAGTTTTAATAACTACAGCATTTACCTTATTTAATGACAGATAAATCAACCCCTTATTTATTTACCTTTTTATAACCTAACTCTTTTAATAGGTTTTGATTATCTCTCCATTCTTTTCTAACCTTTACCCAAATTTTTAAATTAACCTTAGAATTTAAAAATCTTTCAATTTCATATCTTGCAGTTTCACCTATCTTTTTTAAGCATTGGCCATTTTTACCTATTATTATACCTTTATGTGAATCTTTTTCGCAAAGCATATCTACTTCAATATGCCAAGTTCCATTTTGACTTTGTTTCATTTGTATTATATCAACAGCTATACCATGAGGTATTTCCTCTCTTAGAGTTCTTAATGCTTTTTCTCTAATTATTTCTGATACAACAAATCTTTCTTGTACATCAGTTATCATATCTTCTGGATAATATTGTGGTCCCTCTGGCATTGCTGATACCATTAACTCAACTAATTTATCTACATTTTTTCCCTTTAAAGCTGATATTGGAATTATTTCTTTAAAATCATATTCCTGTGAATACATTTGAAGCGTTTTAGCTACTCTCTCCTGAGTAAACTCATCTATTTTATTTAGCACTAAAAATACTGGTGCTTTTTGATTTTTTAATGTTTCAATTATAAATTTATCTCCTCTTCCGATTTCTTCCTCAGGGTTTATTAAAAATAATACAAGATCTACTTCCTTAATTGAATCCTTAGCTGAATTAACCATATATTCTCCTAATTTATGCTTAGGCTTATGAATACCTGGAGTATCAACGAATATCATTTGATAGTCTTTACCTGTTAATATTGTTTGTATATTATTTCTAGTTGTTTGTGGCTTATTAGATACTATAGAAAGCTTTTCTCCCATTATTTCATTTAATAAAGTTGACTTACCTACATTAGGTCTACCAACTATTGTTACAAATCCTGATTTAAACATTTTTCCTCCTAGTTTGCCCAATATAAATTCATTTAACTGGGTATTTAAAATAACTTTTAAGTTTCTTTAATAAATTATAGCATTCTTAATGAATTTTATCATCTATTTAAATAAATTAAATTTTAAAAATAATAAATATAAGAAGAGTTAATAGTGTTCCAAATAATCCTCCTACAATAACTTCAAATACCGAGTGGCTTTTGGAATCTACTCTACTTTGTGCAGTAATTATAGCAATTAAATAACTTAGCATAATACAAACAGGCTTTTCAGTAATTAATGATATTGCCGTTGCTATTGAAAAAGCTAATGAACTATGCCCACTAGGCATTCCACCTCTTAAGGGAGTTCCTTCACCAAAAATAGCTTTTACTATTAAAGTTGATATAACAACAACTATTAATGCTATTAAAACTAAATATGGACTTAACTGCCTTATTCTATATAAAATATCATAAGAAATTAATGATATTTTATCCCAAAATATAAAATACCCTACTATAAGAGCATTAATTGCAGTTATTAATACTGCTCCAGCTGCTGCATTTTTAGCTATTTTAGCTAATGGATGATAATGATTTGTTGTCATATCTATAGCTGATTCTATAGCTGTATTTATTATTTCTGCAGACAAAACCATACTTATAGTAACTAATAATATAAGAAATTCAAATTTAGATATTTCTATAACAAAACATAATAATAGTACAATTAGCGCAACAAATAAATGTATCTTCATATTTCTTTGAGTTCTAACAGTATGAATTATTCCTTCTATAGCATAATTAAAACTTTCTACTAGCCTTTTTATCTTCATAAACTCCCCCTTAATTAATCTATCTTGTAATTTTTAATTTATTTAATATTCCCTCTTCTCTTTTTCTCATTTTAACTTTTTCATCTTCAACCATATGATCATAGCCTAATAAATGAAGTATAGAATGCACTACTAAATAGCTTACTTCTCTTTCGTAGGAATGACCATATTCTTTACTTTGTTCTAGAGCTCTTTCTAATGATAAAACCATATCTCCTAATATTAATTCTTCCCCATCTTTGAAGGTTTCATCAAAATTAAAGTCTAAATACATATCTTTATATACCATTTTCTCTTCAAAATCTAGCATCGGAAAAGAAAGTACATCTGTAGCTTTATTAATTCCTCTTGTTTCATTATTAATCTCTTTTATTTCTTCATTATCTACAAATAGTAACGATATTTGATAAGGATGAATCATTTCTTCTTCCTTTAAAACAAAATCACAAACTTCACATATTTTATTAATAAATTCCTCATTTACTTCTATCTTTTCCTGTCTATTTTCTGTATATAACATCTTTTTCTCCTTTATGTAATAATTTATATAAATATAATCCTTATTTTAAATATAGTCTTTTAGCATTAGCTTAAACTTTAAAACTAATTTAGGTTAATAATATATTATAAATTAAAATATTATTAATAATATAATTTATGTATTAAAGGCTGTCTAAAGACAGCCCCTAATTATTATATTATAACCTACTTTTTTTCCGTTGGATATTCAATTCTATGATGATATATCCCATCTAGTGTTTTTAAAAATGATTTTCTAATTATTTCTATATGCTTCAATGTTAAATCACAATTAATAAATTGATTCGAATTAATTTTATCATTAATTATATTATTTACCATTTCTTCAATCTTATCCTTAGTTGGCTCAGGTATAGACCTTACAGCAGCTTCAACACTGTCTGCTAGCATTATCACTCCTGATTCTATTGTATTTGGAGTAGGTCCACTATATCTAAAATCATCTTCGTCAACTTTTTCTCCATATTCATTTGAATTTTTAACCTTATAATAAAAATATTTAACTAAGGTTGTTCCATGATGTTGAACAATAATATCACTAATTACCTTTGGAATTTTATATTCCTTTGCAAGCTCTAATCCATCCTTAGTATGTGATAATATTATTAGGCTACTCAAATTAGGAGTTATCTTATCATGAGGATTCTCCTTTCCAATTTGGTTTTCTCCAAAGAAATATGGTCTCCTTGTTTTTCCTATATCATGATAATAAGCTCCAACTCTAGCTAATATAGGATTACCTCCTATTGCTTCTGTAGCTGCTTCTGCTAAATTAGCAACCATCATACTATGATGATATGTTCCGGGAGCCTCCATTAAAAGTTTTTTCATAAGTGGTTGATTAGGATTAGATAATTCTAATAATTTAATATTTGTAACTACATCAAATATTGATTCAAAAAATGGTAATAGTCCTACAGATAATATACCTGATATTAGAACTGCAAAAATTGAATATACCATTTGAGTTAAATTTTCCTTTAGGTTAGTTGATAAAATCATTCCCATAGTTAAAGTAATAATAGCTGATATAACTACAAGATATATAGTTGAATATATAATATCATTTCTTTGTTGAACCTTCCTAACTGATATTGCACCTAAAATAATAGATACTACAGATACTACAATAACTGCAGGGTTAAAACTAACTATTATAGATACAAATACTAAATTTAATAAATTAATTATTATGGCCAACCTATAATCTATTAATATTGTCATAATCATAGCACCACAGACTATTGGAATTAAATATGGAGATATAATATTTAATCCCATTGATAATAATAAAATAATTATATTAATTGAATTAATCAATATTAAATTCTTTATATTTTTATATACTGATGATTTTTCTTTTGATATATAATTATACTGTATAATTAAAATCAATAATATCAATACAGCTAAAGATATAACTGAAGCTATATAACCTTTATTTAAACCTGTGTCTAGCAATCCTAGTTCTTGCAATAATTGAATTTGCCTTTCTGTTACTGGCTCACCTTCTTTAACTATAATTTGATTTTTTTTAATTATTTCCTTTTGAACATTTTTTTCTGCCTCAGCTATATTCTCTTCCATTTTTTCTGTATCAACAAAAAAATTAGCCTTTATTTGCGAATTCACTATACTCTTCAAAGTATCTTCTACACTTCTATCAAAATTAAATTTAACTAGTTCCTCACTGGCTAAATCTTTAGCTTTTTGTAAAGCTTCATAATCATTTTCACCAATATTATTACTATAAGCTTTTTCTAAAGCCTGAAGAGTTTTATTTTCAATATCTAAAATATTAGCCGAATCAAAATTTAATAAAATATTATACTCTTCATCAGTTAGTCTAAATGCTGTAACTTTTTTAACTTCTGCTAACTTTTCTTTTTTGTCTTTATTAGAGGTAATCTCAGTAGCAACCTTATTAAATAGTTTATTAATATTTTCTATAGCCTGAATTTTAACCTCACTCTTCACCTTATACTGAACTTCTTCTTTAGCTTTCGCTATAGCTTCATCAATTTTTTCTTGTGTAGCTACCTCATCTACTGTATCTATAGGTGCTTTTATATCAACACTTGCTATATCCCCAACTGATAAGTTATACTTTTTAGGTAAAATTGTACTTAACAGTATCATATACGTAATAAAAAAAACTATTCCATATAATAAAACTACATTATATCTTTTGTTTTCCTTTTCCTTATCCCTTTTGAAAAACAAGTTCCTCCACCTCTCCTCAAATAGTATTAATAATCTATAGGTTCACTATTAACAATATTTTGCTCTACTATAAAAACTACGTTTATTATAAGACCTTCCTTTTCATCTTCTTTGGTAGTTATTATTCTATCAACTATCTTAGCTTCTCTTGTTAATTCATTATATAATGATTCTTCTAAAGATTTAACTGAATTATCTATAATTTCTTCTTGTGATAATTCTATAGGATATTCCTTTTTTTCATAATAATGAACCTTATTAATAAACTTTCCACTTTCCTCTATTTTATCATAATCTTTAAAGTCTTTTATAGCTTTTTTTAGATAAATTTTTTTACCAAGTATAGATATATATATATCACTATCTGTCTCTCCACTTCTCTTTATTTCATTCCCTGTAACCTTAGCTACCATACTCTTTTCATAAAAAGTATTAGCCATTACAACTCCATCTGGAACACATTCATAAGGAGTTTCCTCTGAACCATTTATTCCTTGAATTACTATATCTCCATTTTTTACATAATCTCCTGGCTTAACTAAAGCTGTTCCTGAAAATGTATATACCCTTGTTACTTCTCCATCCATTTTTGAAACTAAATTACCAAATTCTTTTTGTATTATTTCTGGTGGATTCACTTTCTCTTCTATATTAATTTTTAATGTTGACCCCTCAACTCTAGCTCTTATCCATAATACCTCTGAATTTATATTTTCTATTTTCTTTTCTAACTCTTTATAATCTATTGAATCTTTTTTTATTCCTGGCTTTATTCCTAAAGAATATAGTTGTTGTCTAACTTCAAATGGTGACAGATTTTCTTTAGTATTTATTTCTATACTCCATACAAAAGTTGAAAGATAAAATAGTACCGCTATAAACAAGAAAGATCCTAATGTTAAGGCTAGCTTTCCTTTTAAATTACCTATAAAAAAGAGAATCCCCTTACTTCCAACAACTTCAATTTTCCCCTTTAAACTCTTAACTACCTCTACCACATCATTATAGTTATCATATTCTATAGTTATTCTAAGAGTTACAATATCTATTTTCTTTACATTTATAACATTTATATTTTTATTCCATAATATGTTTAAAAGTCTCTCTGGTTTTAGCATACATACTTCAACTACAATTTTCCCATTTTCAAAAACTCCCTTAGCCATACTACACCTCGTAATTTATGGCTTTAAATTTTCCACTTATAGTTATTGTTGAATCGCCAATATATAAAATTTCAAAATTTTCTCCATGAATACTAATTGCTTTTACTTTTGTATTAATTTTAATTATGTTTCTTTCAAATAATATAATTCCTCTATGATTTTCAATAGTAATTTCATCATCTGCAATAATAGTTATCTTAGGTAAATTTAGAATAACATCCTTCGGTAAATCTAATTTTTCTGATAATATCTCTTTACCCTTTTCTATTCTCTCCTTCATTTTCCCTCTCCTAATATTATTTCTCATAGTACTTTATGATAAAAATATATAGAAAATAACTTATATAAAGCAAAAAGCAAAAGGAATAAATCCTTTTGCTTTTATTTATCAACTAATATTAATCTTATAAAATTGACTTTTCATAACTATAAAGTTATAAATATTATTAACACCTATAATGTAGCTGCTCCTTAATTATAATGGATTCTTTTTTTACTGCTGAGGAAGGTACTATAATAAGATTTATAATTAATATCTTATTCATTCCCTCAATCCAAGTATAAATATATTATACTATTTGATAAACTTACAACTATAGTCCTCAACCTTAGTGTACTTTGAAATACACTTAGACCAATTGGATTAATATAGACTCCAATAATAGCCAACTTAATAAAATAAGTTTAATTGAAATTAAATCAAAATTATACTACTTGAATTTTCTCTTTCTAGCAGCTTCTGACTTTTTCTTTCTCTTAACGCTTGGCTTCTCATAATGTTCTCTCTTTCTAACTTCTGAAAGAACTCCTGCTCTAGCGCATTTTCTTTTAAATCTTCTTAACGCACTTTCAAGTGTTTCGTTTTCTCCAACTTTTATTTCTGACATCTATTATCCCTCCCTCCGCTAGCTCAAATTAATTAATTTAACTCAGCTACAGGCTTAATAACACACGTTATATTATACAATAGCGAACTCTTAAAGTCAACTATTTGATTTAACATTTTAACCTGGAGGCCACTTCAAATCTCTTTGACCTAATACATGAAAATGTATATGATCAACCGTTTGACCTCCATCCTTACCGCAATTAGTTACTACTCTATAACCCGATTCAGCTATATTAATTTCTTTTACTATTTTATTAATAGTTAAGAATATATGTGAAATAATTTCAGAGTTTTCATCCTTTATTTCATTAACACTTTTAATATGTTCTTTTGGTATAACCAAAAAATGTACTGGCGCTTCAGGACTTATATCGTGGAAGGCAATAACCTTATCATCTTCATAAATTTTATTGCTAGGAATTTCCCCAGATATTATTTTACAAAAAATACAGCTCATAAACTCACCACCTTTCATATAATTAGTACTAAATTATATTTATTATTGTTTTTAATTAAAAAATATTTTTCAAGCTATTAATAGTTTATTATTAAATTTATTTCTTAATTAATGCTTCCAATTCCGTATTCATTCTCAACTTTTTCTATATTTATATCTATTATTTTACCAATAATCTCATTACATTTGCAAGGAATATGAACCTTTATATAGTTTTTAGTATACCCTTCATACATTCCTTCTACTCCTTTAACTTCAGTTTCTATTAAAACATCCATTTTTGAGCCAACGAAATTTTCTATAAATTCTCTTTCATTTTTATTACTTAATTCTATTAATAGCTTACTTCTTTTTTCTTTTATATTTCCATCTACTTGATTAGACATTTCTGCTGCTCTTGTGCCTTTTCTTGGACTATATTTAAACACATGTGTTTTTGTAAGCTTAATATTCTTTAAAAATTCATATGTCTCATTAAACTCTTCATCAGTTTCTCCTGGGAATCCTACTATAACATCTGTAGTAATAGATACCCCTGGCAATGTTTTTCTTAATAACTCAACAGAAGCTGCGTATTCTGCTGCAGTATATCTTCTGTTCATTCTCTTAAGTACAGTATCACATCCACTTTGTAATGATAAGTGGAAATGAGGACATAACTTTTTAAAACTCTTTATTTTTTCAATTACTTCTGCTGTAAAGAAAGCTGGCTCTATAGATCCAATCCTTATTCTTTCTATACCTTCAACCTTCTCTATTTCTGAGATTAAATCTATAAGTGTTACATTACCTTCAAGGTCTAAACCATAAGATGCTGTATGTATACCAGATAATATTATTTCTTTAAATCCATGCTCTGCTAGCTTAGTTACCTCTTCTAATACTTTTTTAGGATCTTTTGAACAAACTGATCCCCTTGAATAAGGAATTATACAATAAGTACAGAATCTATTACATCCATCTTGTATTTTTAAGAATGCTCTTGTTTTATCTTGATATTCCTCTATATTTAATTCTTCAAACTTTTTATTTTTAAGTACACCTTCTACATGAACCTGAGGTTTACCTTCTTCTCTTGCTTTATTTACATAGTAAACTACATCACCCTTATTTCTCGTACCTAAAACAACATCTACACCAGGTATCTCTGAAACTTCCTTAGGAGCTATTTGAGAATAACAGCCTACAACTGCTATTATAGAATTTTCATTTAATCTTCTAGCTCTGCTTATTATTTGTCTTGATTTTTTATCTCCCATGTTTGTAACTGTACATGTGTTAATTACATACACATCTGCTACTTCGCTAGCTTCAACAACCTCAAAGCCTTCCCTAATAAACTTTTCAATCATTGCTTCTGATTCATATACGTTAACCCTACATCCTAGAGTTGAAAAAGCAACCTTCATTATATATTTCCTCCTAAATCTCCAAGCTCATATTGAACTAATGAAGTAGCAACAAAACCTGCTGTTTCAGTTCGTAAAATTCTACTTCCTAAAGTTACTATATAAGCACCATTTTCTTTTAGTGTATTAATTTCATTTGGTTCAAATCCACCTTCAGGACCAACCAATATTCCAATTTTTTTCATCTTAGATGTATTAATATTTCTGTCATTAAACAATGTTTTTATCCCAAAATTTTCTGCATTTTCGTATGGAACTATTACTAAATCTAATTCTTTCATTGCATTTACAGCTTCCTCAAAGCTTATTGGCTCTTTAACCTTTGGTATAACTGTTCTCTTACTTTGTTTAGCTGCTTCTAAAGCTATTCTATTAAGTCTATCAAGCTTTTTAAACTCCCCTTTTAGCTTAATATCTACTCTTTCTGTTAAAGTAGGAATAAATTCATTTATGCCTAGCTCAGTCCCCTTTTGAACTATTAGATCCATTTTTTGAGACTTTGGCAAGCCTTGAAATAAATATATCTTAATATCACTTTCATTATTAATATTCAGCTTCTCTTCTATATCAAGTAATACTTCTTGCTTTGTAATAGTCCTAATTCTTGCTAAAAACTCTTCCCCTTCACAATTATTTAAGACAATTATATCCCCTTCATTTAATCTTAATACTTTATACAAGTGTTTTACATCATCACCTAAAATTTTCGCAGTACTTTCTATAAAATTTTCTTTAGGAGTAAAAAATTTATGCATTCCACATTCTCCTTAAATCTATTTTAATTTGGCAACTATACAGTTCCATTCCCCGTCTTTATTTACTTCTAAGACTTCAAAGCCTGTTTTTTCAAGAGCATTAGTAACCATTTCTACTCTATCATGAATAATTCCTGAAGTTATAAAATATCCATCTTCCTTTAATACTCTCTTAACATCTTCTGTTAATATACATATTATTTCTGCTATTATATTCGCTACTACTATATCAGCTTTTCCATCTATTACTTCAACCAAGTTTCCATAAAGTATTTCTATATTATCTAAATTATTAAAACCTACATTTTCCTTTGCAGATTCCACAGCAACTGGATCTAAATCAACTCCTACAGCTTTTTTAGCTCCTAACTTAGCAGCTGCAATTGCAAGAATACCAGAACCACATCCAACATCAAAAACAGTACTATCTTTCTCAACATATTTATCTAATGCTTGAATACACATTCTTGTCGTTTCATGAGTTCCAGTACCAAATGCCATACCTGGATCTAATTCTAAAACTAGTTCATCCTCTTTTGCTTGGTATTCCTCCCATGTTGGCTTTACTACTATTCTTTCCCCTATTTTAGTTGGCTTATAATATTTCTTCCAATTATTAGCCCAATCTTCTTCATACATTTTTTCACTTTCAATTTTAGCTACTCCTGTATCTATGCCAAGCTCCTTTAATTCTTTCATTTTTTCATCAATATATCTTAATACTGACTCTATATTATCTTCTTCAGAGAAATAAGCTTTAACTACAGCTACCTTCCCCTTATGTTCTAATACATTTATATCTGCAAAATCCCAAGTTAATGGACCTTGTTCTCTTTCTAATATATCGTTTGGATCTTCAATTGCAACCCCCTTACAATCCAATCCATAAAAAATGCCTGAAACTGGCTCTAGAGCTTCACTTTTTGTTATAACTCTAACTTCAATCCATGTTCCTTCCATATTAAATCAGTCCTTTCAAATGATATTTGACTAATTTATTATTTTACACTTATGTTAAGTTTCTGTCTAGGTATTAACTAAAAAAAGTACTTACTAAATAGAATAAAATAAAAGCCACTTTTAAAATATTATTTTGAACATAATATTTTTCAAAGCGACTTTTTTATAATGCTATTTAAATAAATCTTTAAATCCCTTTTTGTGATGAGTTCCTTCTCCTATCTTCTCACCACAAGCTTCCATAAATACCTTTAATGCGTCCTTTTGTTTTTCATTTAAATTCTTAGGAATATCTACAATTACTTTTACGTATTGATCTCCTCTTCCTGATGAATTAACTCTAGGAACTCCTTTGCCTTTCAATCTAAATAAAGTTCCTGATTGAGTACCTGCAGGTATAGTATACTTAACATCTCCATCAACTGTAGCTACAGTTATCTCTGTACCTAAAGCAGCTTTTCCCATAGAAATATGAGTATCTATATAGATATCATTTCCTTTTCTAACAAACGTCTTTGATGATGCAACATTTATTCTTATATATAAATCTCCAGGAGAACCACCATTAACCCCATGATTTCCTTGACCTCTTAAAGGCATAACATTTCCTGTATCTACTCCAGCTGGAATATTAACCTTAATTTTTCTAGTTTTTCTTGCATGCCCTCTTCCATGACAAGAAGTACATGGCTCCTCAATTACTGAACCACTTCCTCCACAAGCATTACAAGTAGTTGTACTTACAAAGCTTCCTAATGGAGTTTGTCTTTGTACTCTTACTTGACCTGTACCATTACAAGTTGAACATGTTTTCTTTGATGTACCAGCCTTTGCACCACTTCCACCACATGTTTCACAAGATTCACTTCTATCAATTGATATTTCTTTTTCAACACCGAAAACTGCTTCTTCAAAAGTTAAGTTTATTCCATACTCTAAATCAGAACCTCTTTGTGGTCCATTTCTTCTTCTGCTGCTACCACCGCCACCAAAGAAACTTTCAAATATATCACCAAATCCACCCATATCTGAAAAATCGAAGCCACCAAATCCACCTGATCCAAAACCACTTCCATCAAAGTCCGCTGTTCCATACATATCATACTTTGCTTTCTTGTCAGGATCTGAAAGCACTTGATAAGCTTCATTTATTTCTTTAAACTTATTTTCTGCTTCCTTATTTCCTTGATTTTTATCAGGATGATATTTTATAGCTAGCTTTCTAAAGGCTTTTTTAATCTCATCATCTGTAGCTCCTTTTTCTAATCCTAGAGCTGCATAATAGTCTTTATTTGCCATCTATTTTCACCACCATTTTTAACTTTATAAAAGGGAAGACGACTTTTGCCTTCCCTCAATATATTATATATACTTTACTTATTCGTTACAACTATTTGTCGTCTTTAACTTCAAAGTCTGCATCTACAACATTGTCATCATTTGGAGCTCCTTGTGCACCTGCTCCACCCATGTTATTAGGATCAAATCCTGCACCTTCTGCTCCTGCATTTGCTTGTGAATACATCTTAGTTGATAATTCATGGAATTCCTTATTTAATTCTTCCATAGCATTCTTTATAGCATCAACATCTTCTCCATCTTTAACACTATTTAATGCATCTAATTTAGTTTGGATTTTAGCTTTATCATCAGCTGATACCTTATCTCCTAAATCTTCTAAAGCTTTAGCAGTTTGGTATGATACTTGATCTGCATTATTTTTAACTTCTATTTTTTCTTTTCTCTTCTTATCTTCTTCAGCAAACTTTTCAGCTTCTTTAACTGCTTTTTCTACTTCTTCATCACTTAAGTTAGTTGATGCTGTAATAGTAATATTAGCTTCTTTATTAGTTGCCTTATCTAAAGCTGATACTTTTACTAATCCATTAGCATCTATGTCAAAAGTAACTTCAATTTGAGGAATTCCTCTTGGTGCTGGAGCTATTCCTGATAATGTAAATCTTCCTAAAGTCTTATTATCTGCTGCCATTTGTCTTTCACCTTGAACTACGTGAATTTCAACTGAAGTTTGGTTATCTGCTGCAGTTGAGAATGTTTGACTCTTCTTAGTAGGAATAGTAGTATTTCTTTCTATTAATGGTGTAGCAACTCCACCTAAAGTTTCTATACCTAAAGTAAGTGGTGTAACGTCTAATAATAATACGTCCTTAACTTCTCCAGTTAATACACCTGCTTGAATAGCTGCTCCAATAGCTACACATTCATCTGGGTTGATTCCCTTTGAAGGTTCTTTTCCTGTAAAGTTTTTAACTGCATCTACTACTGCTGGAATTCTTGTAGATCCACCAACTAATATTACCTTATCAATATCATTTAATGAAAGACCTGCATCTGATAATGCTTTCTTCATTGGTTCAATTGATCTTTGAACTAAGTCATGAGTTATTTCATTAAATTTAGCTCTAGTTAAGTTAAGGTCTATATGTTTTGGACCTGTTGCATCTGCAGTAATAAATGGTAAGTTAATGTTTGTTTGCATTGATGAAGATAATTCAATCTTTGCTTTTTCAGCAGCTTCTTTTAATCTTTGAAGTGCCATTTTATCATTTCTTAAATCTATTCCATTTTCAGCTTTGAAAGTTTCAGCGATAAAGTCCATTATTCTTTGGTCAAAGTCATCTCCACCTAGTTTTGTATCACCATTTGTTGATAAAACTTCGAATACACCATCACCAAGTTCTAAGATAGATACGTCAAATGTACCACCACCTAAATCATAAACAAAGATTTTTTGGTTTGTATCCATTTTATCTAATCCATATGCTAAAGCTGCAGCAGTTGGTTCATTTATAATTCTTAATACTTCTAAACCAGCTATTCTACCAGCATCCTTTGTTGCTTGTCTTTCTGAATCATTAAAATATGCAGGTACTGTTATAACTGCTTGAGTTACACTTTCACCTAAATATGCTTCTGCATCAGCTTTAATTTTTTGAAGAATCATAGCTGATATTTCTTGTGGTGAATGATCCTTTCCATCTATATTAACTTTATAGTTAGTTCCCATATGTCTTTTTATTGATATAACAGTTTTATCTGGATTAGTAATTGATTGTCTTTTTGCAATTTGTCCTACTAATCTTTCTCCACTAGCTTGGAATGAAACTACTGATGGAGTAGTTCTTGCTCCTTCTGAGTTGCTGATAACTACTGGTTCTCCACCTTCCATAACAGCTACACATGAGTTAGTTGTTCCTAAGTCAATTCCTATTATTTTTCCCATAATCTATTTCCTCCTAAATAAATATCTTTTTAATTTGAATTATATGTTAATAGTCTAATTAGCTACCTTTACAACAGTATATCTAATTACCTTTTCGCCTCTTTTATATCCCTTTTGGAATACTTCTACAACTGAATTAGCACCTAAACTTTCATCTTCAATATGCATAACTGCTTGATGATAATTTGGATCAAATTCTCCTGAGGCATCTATTTCTTCAACTCCAAGTTTTTCAAAAGATGTTTTGAAGCCCTTAATAGTCATTTCTATTCCTTTTTTAATATCTTCAACATTACCTTCTACTAGCATTGCTCTTTCTAAATTATCAAGTACTGGAATCATTTCTTTTAGTACATCTGTGCATGCATCTGTATATATTCCTTCTTTTTCTTTAGCAGTTCTTTTTCTATAGTTATCATACTCTGCTGTTAATCTTAAAAGTCTTTCTTTTAAAGCTTCAGCTTCATTATTTAGCTTTTTATTTTCATCCTTTAATTTACGCATAATATTTAACTCATTTTCCTTATCATTATTTTCTTCTGCTATATTCTCTGAAGAATTTGTAGATTCCGATTCAGAATCTTCAATATTTTGTTCGTTAGTTTCGATATTTTCATCAACTTCTAAGTTTTCTTCTAAATCACTTTGGTTATCTATTTTATCCTTAATATCCTCCACAAAAACACCTCATCTCTTATTCTATAATTTGATTTTTTAAACTTTTATTAAGTTCTTTCATTACTTCATTCATTATTGCTATTACCTTTGAATAATTAATTCTCTTAGGTCCAATTAGTCCAATCTTCCCTATAGGTCTACCATCTACAGAATATTCAGCAGATATTATAGAACAATCCTTAGCTTCTGGTGAAAAATTTTCTTCTCCAATTTTTATTGTTATGTCTGTTCCTGGTTCTATTAATTCTATTAGGTTATCTTTATCATTTATTAAAGACAATATTTCCTTAGCCTTTTCAATATTATTGTACTCAGGATAATTGAAAATATTTGTAGCACCTTCTATAAATACTTCTGTATTGTTAGATTCTTTTAATGTTTCATATAAAGCTGGTAATAGACCATTAAATACTTCATCAAAACCTTGTAATTCCAGTTTTAAATTATTTATAACTTCTAAATTTATTTCTTCTATAGTTAAATTTCTAAGTCTAACATTTAAAACATTATTTATCATTTGAATTGTTTCAGCTTGTGGCATTGTATTAACTCTAATTCTATGGTTTTTAATTACACCATTATCTGCAACTATTACTGAAACTAAATTATGCTTATCAATTGGAAGCAACTGAATAGATTTAATAAAGCTACTTCTTACTGAAGGAGTTTGTACTATTGTAGTTAAATTAGTTAGTTCTGAAAGAAGTGAACAAGCTTCCTTTACTATTCTATCTACTTCATACATTGCAGAATTAATTAAATATTCTTTTATTTTTAATTCTTCATCCTTAGTTAATCTTCCTGTGCTCATTAATTCATCTACATATAATCTATAGCCTTTATTTGAGGGTATTCTTCCAGATGAAGTGTGTGGTTGTTCTAAATAACCCATCTCCTCTAAATCTGCCATTTCATTTCTTATAGTAGCTGATCCTACTCCCAAATCATATCTTTTAGCTATTGTTCTTGAGCCTACTGGTTCTCCTGTCATAATATAGTCATTAATGATAGCCTGAAGTATTTTTATTTTTCTTTCATCAATAGCCATTTTATCACCTCTAATTGTTAGCACTCAACAATACCGAGTGCTAATGACTACAATATCAATATATTCTTTATTGAGTTTTTTGTCAATTCTATTTAAGGGTAAAATAAATAATTTCACTTTAATTTATTTAATTATTCTCTATTTACTTAAATTTTCTAATAATTTCTTCATTTTACTACTATATTGTTTGCTAGCATATTATATTATTATAAAATCACTCATTACTGAATTAGATACCTCAACTCCTTTTTCTGTTAATTTTAATTTATCATTTTCTAAAACTAATAATTTTTTATCTATATTTTTGTCTATAATCTTCTTATATATACTTTCTATATTTACTCCAAATCTTTTATTAAATTCCTTTAAACTTATTCCATCGAGCATTCTAAGTCCCATAAACACAAATTCTTCCATACTATCCTGTAAAGAATTTATACTTACTTCCTCATATACATCTTTTCCCAAATTAATATTTTCTATATATTCCTTAACATTCACTATATTTTTAGTTCTTTTTCCATCTATAAATGATGTAGAAGATGAACCTAAACCTAAATAATTATAATATTTCCAATAAACTTTATTATGATAACATTCGTAACCATCTTTTGCATAATTAGATATTTCATACTGCCTATAACCATACTTTTTTAAAATACTCTTAGTTATCTCATACATTTCTCTTTCTTCATCTTCAGAAGGTAGAAGTAAGTTATTATTTTCCCATAATTTATAAAAAGCTGTATCTTCCTCAATTATTAAACTATAAGCAGAAATATGTTCTGGCTCAAGACTTGAAATTACCTCTAATGATTCTCTCCATTCTTCTACCTTTTGATTGGGAAGACCAAACATTAAATCTACATTTATATTTTTAAATCCAAGCTTTCTTGCTAGCATAAAATTTTCTTTAAATTCATTAAAACTATGTATTCTTCCAACTTCTTTTAATAAATGATTTTGAACTGCTTGAAGTCCCATGCTAATTCTATTTACTCCTCCTCTTAGCATAGTCTTAAGCTTTTCCTCATCCATAGTTCCTGGATTACATTCTATAGTAAATTCCACATTTTTATCTAATTTAAGCTTATTAATAGCTAGTAAAATTTTTTCTATTTCAATAGAATTCAAATAAGACGGCGTTCCACCTCCTATAAAAATACTTTTTATCAAGTATTCACCAGCTTTGTTTTCTATTTCTTTACATAAAGCGTTAATATAATCCTCTCTTAAATTATCTAAATTTGCATAAGAAGGAAAATCACAATAAAAACACTTCTGCTTACAAAATGGTATATGTATATAAAGAGATATCTCTTTTTTATTACTCATAATATCAACTCTCTCTTTCAAATTGTATTAATAATTATTATATAAAAAGAATAAAAAAACTTCATCTATGATAAAGAAAAATAAAAGTTTATGTCACCAAAAAAATTTTTGAATAAAATATATAATCAATTAATTATGGAGTAAAGATATGAAAAAATTTAGAATTTTAACTTTTGATGGTGGTGGTGTTAGAGGAGTATTGAGCATTGAAATACTCTCAAGAATAATAGAAAAATACCCTAACTTTTTAGATAAGGTAGATCTTTTCTCTGGAACATCTACAGGCTCAATTATTGCATGTCTTCTTGCGAAAGGAGTTCCTATTTCAGAAATTAGATCCTTATATTCAAAGGATACACTAAAAAAAATTTTCTCTCCTTGTAGTATTGGATTATTAAGACCTAAATATAATAATAAAGCTTTAAAAAAACTTCTTGATAATTACTTTGATGATAATTATAAGATATCTAATTTTAAAAAGTTTATTTTTATTCCCTCATTTTATCTAGGGGATACCACTAGCACTTCTTGGAAAGCTGTATTCTTCAATAATCTATCACAAAATAAAACAAGTGATATTCCTGTTAAAGATGCTATCTTAGCTAGTTCTGCTGCTCCAACCTATTTCCCATCTTATAAAAACTATATAGATGGTGGTGTAATAGCAAATTCACCTACAGCAATTTCATTACTTACTACATTATCCTCTGTTAATAATTGTAATAGAGAAAATGTATCTTTATTATCTATTGGCACAGGTAATATTCCTGAAAAAATAACCGGAAAAACTACTAAGTGGGGAGCTCTTCAATGGGCATTTAATATTACATCTAAAATGAACTCACCAATAATATCTTTATTATTAGATGGAATGTCTGACTTAGAGAATTTATATTGTGCTGAATTCTTAAAAAATAACTATTTTAAGATAAATCCTGATGTTCCTAAATTTATAGATATAGATAATTACAAATATACTGATCTTTTAAAATCAATAGGTAGAAAATGTGATATGATGAATTTATTTAAATTTCTAAAATATTCTTATCTATCCTAAATTATTTTGTAACTTTTTTTAAATTTTATTGTATAATATAAATATAAACAAATTAATGTTTATATTTACTAATAATATTACCACCTTACTCTTATAGTTATCTATCTAAAAAGGACTGTCTTATGACAGCCCTTTTTAATTTTCAAAAAATATTTTTATTTATCTACTTTTAATACAGCCATAAATGCTTCTTGAGGAATTTCAACTGAGCCAACCTGTCTCATTCTTTTCTTTCCTTCTTTTTGCTTTTCAAGGAGCTTCTTCTTTCTAGAAATATCTCCACCATAACATTTTGCAAGTACGTCTTTTCTCATAGCTTTAACTGTTTCTCTAGCTATAATTTTAGAACCTATTGCAGCCTGAATCGGAACTTCAAACATTTGTCTTGGAATTATCTCTTTAAGCTTTTCAGCTATTCCTCTTCCCTTTTCATAAGCTTTTTCTCTAGGAACTATCATAGATAAAGCATCTACAACATCTCCATTTAACATTATATCAAGCTTAACTAATTCAGTTCTAGTATATCCTTTAAATTCATAATCTAGTGAAGCATATCCTCTTGTTCTAGATTTTAATGTATCAAAGAAATCATAAACTATTTCATTTAATGGAATATCATAATTAATAGAAACCCTAGTTTCTTCTAAATATTGCATATCAATGAAGGTTCCTCTTCTTTCTTGACATAATTCCATTACTGCACCAACATAATCCGAAGGAGCTATTATACTTGCTTTAACAACTGGTTCTTCCATATAGTCTATCTCAGTTGCTTCTGGAAGATTTGTTGGATTTGTAAGTTCTATTACATCTCCATTAGTTTTTATTACTTTATATATAACTGATGGTGCTGTCGTAATAATATCTAAGTTAAACTCTCTCTCTATTCTTTCTTGAATTATTTCCATATGTAATAATCCTAAGAAACCACATCTAAATCCAAAACCTAGTGCTATTGATGTTTCTGGTTCAAAATTTAATGCAGCATCATTTATTTGAAGCTTTTCTAAGGCATCCTTAAGTTCTTGATATTTTGCTCCATCTACTGGGTAAATACCTGAATAAACCATAGGTACAGCTGGCTTATATCCTGGTAATGCTTCAGCAACTGGTCTATCAGCTTCTGTTATAGTATCTCCAACTCTAGCATCTCTAACATTTTTAATAGATGCAGCTATATAACCAACATCTCCTGCTCTTAATTCATTTATTGGTAATGTTTTTGGAGTAAATACCCCAACTTCTGTAACCTCATATACTTTGTTAGTTGCCATTAACTTAATTTTTGTTCCTGGCTTAACTACACCATCAAATATTCTTACATATGATACAACACCTTTATAGCTATCATAATAAGAATCAAATATTAAAGCTTTTAAAGGTGCATCTTCATCACCTGTAGGTGCTGGAATATTTTCAACTATAGTTTCTAAAACGTCTGGAATATTTAATCCAGTTTTTGCTGAAATCATTGGTGCACTTTCCGCTTCTATTCCAATAATATCCTCTATTTCTTGTTTAACTTCCTCTGGTCTTGCTGATTGTAAATCTACTTTATTTATAACTGGTGCAATCTCTAAATCATTATTTAACGCTAAATAACAGTTAGCTAAGGTTTGTGCTTGAACACCTTGCGTTGCATCAACTACTAATATTGCACCTTCACATGCAGCTAAGCTTCTTGAAACTTCATATGTAAAATCTACGTGTCCTGGAGTATCTATTAAATTTAAAATATATTCTTCTCCATCAGGTCTTCTATATATAAGTCTTGCAGCTTGTGACTTAATAGTAATTCCTCTTTCTCTCTCTATCTCCATATTATCAAGAATTTGTTCTTCCATTTCTCTTTGTGTAAGAGTTCCAGTGGCTTCTAATAATCTATCAGCTAGGGTTGATTTCCCATGATCTATATGGGCTACTATTGAAAAATTTCTAATATGTTCTTGTCTATTACTACTCATATATCAAACTATTGCTACTTTTAAAGCAATAGATATTTCACCCCCATTATAATTTTCAAGGTAAATTATATCATAGTGCCTAGGTTAGCTGTCAATATAAATATAATGCTCCTAATATGCCTCTTTTATTCTTTTTTATTCTTTTCTAAAAAATCATTAACTATATTATCTAACTCTTGATTTTTTTCTTCTTCATTACTATTTGTTTTCCCTGTAACATTATCTATTATACTATTGAATCCATTATATATATATTCACCTAAATTATATATTTTTTGAGTAAATTTATTATTTAGCTTAATTATAAATTCTTTATCATTGATCTTTACTGTTGTATCCATCATATCTGCTTTTGGCGTGTATATTTTAATTTCTGCATCATCTTTTATAAATTCTTCAAAATCAGATCCAAACTCTTCTTTTACTAACTCATAGTTATCTTCACTATTACCTGTTGGTGATAAAGACTTGGTATTAATTATATTTATTTGAATAAAACCATATATTGTAACTAAAAAAAACACGGTTATTCCTATTATAATTTTCTTATTAATCAAAAAAGCACCCCCTAGTGTTTTTAACTATCTAAAAGGATGCTCATAAATACTATATTTTATTCAATCTATCTATTTAAATATTCTGCTATTACTCTTGCAATATATTTTCCTGTTAATTTTGCCTCTTGTGCACTATTAACATTTGCTCCAACTTCTAAAAGAACGAAATTATCACTTAAGCTATGATTTATGGCTGTAGCTGCTATTTCATATTCATAAGTTTCTCTTATTAGCCCAGGAAATAAATCATTAGTAATATTATACAACTCATCTACTAAAGCTTTATTTTGAGCATATCTTGAACTATTTTGGCCTGTTACAAACATCATTTTAGCTAAATTTTCATCATTTATATTTGTTGTATAAACACTTTTTAATTTATCAGCTTTAACTAAATCTACTCCATCTCTATGAAGATCTATAATTAATTTAAAATCACCATATTTATTTAAATATTCTTGTAAGGTCTTATTAGATCTTGAATAAGCTTCATTATATGATACGCAATGATTTGTTTTATCATTTATTACAGATATTCCATAACCTTCTTCTAATTCCTTAGAAATTACTTCTCCAACTCCTACTACATTGAAATTATTATCAGTAGTTAACGCTTCTACCTCAGAGTAATTTTCTGTTGTATGCGTATATAATATTAGAACCTCTGGTTTTGAGTTATCTAAAGTTTTCTTTAAAGAAGGATCATAGGCAGAACTTACTTTATTTAACTGTTCAATTTCCTCATCTGTCATTCTAGCAACGCTATCATTATTTAATGAAAATGGTACTACGCCTCCTTCATTGCTAATTATTGATGATGTATCAGCAATATCATTAAATATACTTATTTCATTGGCAACAATATCAAGTGTGTTTATTCCATTTATTCCAATAGCCTCCAAAAATACATCTTTTATAGAAAGATTACTTTCCACATATGTTCCCTCATCATAAACTGCAGTTTTTACTATTGGCATAGAATAATTAAGCATTTGAACATATGCATATCCACCTGGATCATTGTAACTATTTAATACATTAATTGCTCTTATAATAAAAATGATAAAAGTAACTACAATTATTAAATATCCAACACTAAAGTTATTCCCATTTATACGTATACTTTTTCTTTTTAATCTACTTTTAGATATATTATGTCTTAAAGAATACATACAACTCCCCCTTTCTTTAATAAGTATATTTATAGAGTTACATAATTATTAATAAATAAAAAAATTTTTAGTTCATAAATTTATTTATATCCTCCATATCTAGATTAGGCTGTATTGCCATATTTATTCCATTAGCAATTATTTTAGCTAAAGCTTCAATTACTGCATCCACATCTTTTGGTGTTACCATTAAATCCCCAACATATGGATTTAAAACTTCTTTAATTAGCTTACTTTTTTCCAATCTATCTACAGATTTAAGCATATTATAAAACTCTTTTCCCTTTTCAGCATTACTAATAAGACCATCTAATACTAAATCTATTGTATCATTTGCAATGGTTGCTGCATGAACAACAGTAGGTACTCCTATTGCAATAACCTTAACACCTAAAGTTTCTTCATTTATTTTCATTCTGTGATTTCCAACACCTGCTCCTGGTGAAATTCCTGTATCACTAATTTGTATTGTTCTATTTACTCTTTCAAGTTTTCTTGAACCTAGCGCATCTATACATATTACTAAATCAGGTTTAATTTTATCTACTAAAGATTTTATTATTTCTCCAGTTTCTATTCCTGTTATTCCAAGAACTCCAGGAGATATACAACAAACAGGTCTTACAGAGTCATCAATTGCATCTGGCATAACTTGCTTTAAATGTCTTGTTACCATAATTTTCTCTGTAACCTTAGGGCCTAATGCATCAGGTGTAACATTCCAATTTCCTAATCCAACTACTAAAGCTGTTTTTTCTTCTGAAATTTTAACTAATCTTGTCAAAACATTATCCACAACCTTAGAAACATTATCCATAGATTTTCCATCATAAGTTGTAAATTCTGGGAAATCTATTGTTATGTAATGTCCCTTAGGTTTTCCAAGTTCTTCTCCTGCTTCATCACTTTCAATAGTTACTGTTGTAATCTTTATATCTCCATCTGTTTCCTCATCTACAATAACTCCATCTAGCTCCTTTTTATTTTCTTTAGTATACATATCTCTAGCTTCAATAGCTAAATCTGTTCTTACATTAATCATTGAAATACCTCCCAAAAAAACTAATATCATTTTTTATTTTTCCTTAATGTTTCAATTTAATACTTGAACTTATAATATTTCAATGATATAATCTAGTATGTTAAAAACGAACTCGAACGCAGATTTCCCCAAAACTGCAAAGAGACCCTAATAAAATTATTAAGGGGGTGAATTTAGAATGGCAAATATTAAATCAGCAAAAAAGAGAATTAAAGTTA
>JAFSER010000027.1 GCA_017435645.1 Clostridium sp.
AGTACAAGAGAAGAGTATGATGAAAAATCAACAAAGGTTGGAGTATTAGCAACTAAAAATGAAGATATAAGAAGCTTAAGAGAGCTTATAACTTACGGATTAAAAGGTTTATCAGCTTATATGAAGCATGCTAATGAACTAAGTTATGATGATAATGAAATAAATGCATTTATGCAAGAAACTTTATCTAAGATGTTAGATGACAATTTAGGAGCAGATGAATTAGTTGCATTAACTTTAGAAACTGGTAAGGTTGGGGTAAGTGGTATGGCTATTTTAGATAAAGCTAATACAGAAACTTACGGACATCCAGAAATGACTAAGGTTAATATTGGAGTTAGAAATAATCCAGGAATATTAGTTTCAGGACATGATTTAAAAGATTTAGAAGAATTATTAAAGCAAACTGAAGGAACAGGGGTAGATGTTTATACTCACTCAGAAATGTTACCAGCTCACTATTATCCTGCATTTAAAAAGTATGAACATTTTGTAGGAAACTATGGGAATGCATGGTGGAAACAAAAAGAAGAATTTGAAAGCTTTAATGGTCCTATTTTAATGACTACTAACTGCATAGTACCACCAAAGGATAGTTATAAGGATAAGATTTATACTACTGGAGCTGCTGGATTTGTAGGTTGTAAGCATATTGAAGGTGGAGATGGAGTAGAAAAAGACTTTACAGAAATTATTGAGCATGCTAAAAAGTGTAAAGCACCAATTGAAATTGAGCAAGGTGAAATAATAGGTGGATTTGCTCATAATCAAGTTCTTAAGCTTGCAGATAAAGTTGTAGAGGCAGTTAAATCTGGTGCTATTAAGAAGTTCTTTGTAATGGCAGGATGTGATGGAAGAGCTAAGTCAAGAAATTACTATACAGACTTTGCTAAGGCACTTCCAAAGGATACTGTAATATTAACTGCTGGTTGTGCAAAATATAAATATAACAAATTAGACTTAGGAGATATAGGTGGAATTCCAAGAGTTTTAGATGCAGGACAATGTAATGATTCATACTCATTAGCATTAATAGCATTAAAACTTAAAGAAGTATTTGAATTACAAGATATAAATGATTTACCAATAGCATTTAATATTGCATGGTATGAACAAAAAGCTGTAATAGTATTATTATCATTACTATATCTTGGAGTTAAGAATATACATTTAGGACCAACATTACCAGCTTTCCTTTCACCAAATGTTGCAAAGGTATTAGTTGAAAACTTTGGTATTGGTGGAATTACAAATGTTGAAGATGATTTAAAAATGTTTTTAGCTTAATATAAGAAAAGCTATTGTAAAACTTCTGTTTAGTTTTACAATAGCTTTTTTTTATATATTTTGATAAAGTAATTAATATATAGAATAATTAATGAATAATAAAATTATTAAAATAAATACTCTTTTATAAAATAATTATAAGAGGGAAAGGAATATATTATGATTAATGTATTAAAAAATACTTGTTTTTTTAAAGGTATAGAAGAAGAAGAAATTAATGATATTTTAAAAAGTGAACTTTATTTAATTAAAGAATATAAAAAAAATGAAGTAATAGCTAATCAAGGAGATAAATGTAATAGTTTATCTGTAATTCTTGAAGGAAAGGCAGTAATACAAACAATATATGAAAATGGAAAAGTATTAACTTTAGCTAACTTTAATGTAAGTGATGTATTTGCAGAAGCGTTATTATTTTCAAAGGATAAAGAGTATCCGGCAACGGTAATGGCTGTGGAGAATTGCAAGGTATTATCTTTTCCTAGAAAAAGTGTATTAGGAATAATGCACAAGAATACTAAATTCACTGAAAATCTACTGCAACTTTTATCACAAAAGGTAGTAATCTTAAATAGAAAAATTAACTTAATAGAGCTAGATTCTATTAGAAGAAAGATATGTAAAATATTATTAGATAATTATAAGAGTAATAATACATATTCATATAAAATATCTTCCAAAAAAGAATTAGCAGAAGAATTAGGTATTCCAAGACCTTCATTATCTAGGGAGCTAATAAATATGAAGGAATTAGGATTAATAGATTTTAACCTAAAAGAAATTATAATAACTAATCTTGAAGGTTTAGAAGAGGAGTTTTTTATAGAATAATAGTTAAATATTCATAATACATATTATTTAAAAAATTATATTAAGAATATATAAATAAAGTATTTTTTATACTTAGGATTTTACAAATTACTTAGTTTAATATTAAATAAAATAATGTATTTAATTTAATGAAAGAAGTAAATAAGAATAGAAAATTATAACTTAAGAACCAAAATAAAGATCGTATTATTGCTATTATCATTATTTGGTATATTTAATACTGTAATTAATGAATTATAATTTCTAAAAAGGCTTTATAATATCTTAATCTATAGTATTAATGTTTGGTAGAAATATGAAAGAGATACTTATAAGAAATTAAAATTAATAAAAAATTAATTACATGCCTACATAAATGATGTTTAAATCATTTGTGTAGGCAGCTTATTTATGGAACTGTAATTATATTCTTCCTCTGTTTTTACGTAAATGTAAATAAATCAACTAATAGCAATTAAAGATTTAAAGCGATAAAATAAACTTTAGGAAAGAATGATAAATATTTGACAATATTTGCTTTGGAGGATAAAATTATATTAACTTTTTTGAAAATTTTAAAAACGATTGTGGGAGTTGAGTGTTTATGAAGGCTATATTAACAGTAATAGGAAAAGATAGAGTTGGTATTATTGCAGGAATTAGTAATGAATTATTAAATTTAAATATTAATATTTTAGATGTGAATCAAACTATAATGGATCAGTATTTTACCATGATAATGATGTTAGATTTAAAAGAAAGTAATTCAAATTTTGAAACTATAAAGGCTTCATTAGTTATTAAAGGTGAGGAACTAGGAGTTAAGGTTAAAATTCAAAGAGAAGAAATATTTAATTCTATGCACACTTTATAATTAAGGGGATATGGAGGAAACATTATGAATAGCAATAATATACTTGAGACTATTAAAATGATAGAAGAAGAAAAACTGGATATAAGAACAATAACTATGGGGATTTCTTTATTGGATTGTATAGATTCAGATGGAGATAAAGCAAGAGAGAAAATTTACAATAAAATAGTTAGTAGTGCTAAAGATTTAGTTAAGGTTGGTAAAGAAATAGAAAATGAATTTGGGATTCCAATAGTAAATAAAAGGGTTTCTGTTACCCCAATATCTATAATTGCAGGTGCAACTGATGAACAAGATTATGTTAAATTTGCAGAGACTTTAGATAAGGCTGCTGAAACCTTAGGTGTAGATTTTATTGGTGGATTTTCTGCACTAGTTCAAAAGGGATATACAAAAGGTGATAAAATACTTATTAATTCAATTCCTGAAGCATTAGCTAAAACTAGTAAGGTTTGTTCTTCAGTAAATGTTGGATCTTCTAGATGTGGAATTAATATGGATGCAGTAAGAGAAATGGGAGAAATAATTAAAAAAACAGCTGAATATACAAAGGAGAAAAAAGGCTTTGGTTGTGCTAAGCTAGTAGTATTTTGTAATGCTGTTGAAGATAATCCATTTATGGCTGGAGCCTTCCATGGTGTTGGAGAAGCTGATAAGGTTATAAGCGTTGGAGTAAGTGGGCCAGGAGTTGTTCAAAGAGCCTTAGAAAAGGTTAAAGGAGAACCTTTTGATGTTGTGGCTGAAACTATTAAAAAGACTGCATTTAAAATAACTAGAATGGGACAGTTAGTAGCTAAAGAAGCTTCAGAAAGATTAGGGGTTCCTTTTGGAATAGTAGATTTATCCTTAGCGCCAACCCCAGCAGTAGGAGATTCAGTTGCTCATATACTAGAAGAAATGGGATTAGAAGTAGTTGGAACTCATGGGACTACAGCTGCCTTAGCATTATTAAATGATGCAGTTAAAAAGGGTGGAGTAATGGCTTGTAGTCATGTAGGAGGATTAAGTGGAGCATTTATACCTGTTTCTGAAGATGCAGGAATGATAGATGCTGTATTAAATGGTTCTTTAAACTTAGAAAAATTAGAAGCTATGACAGCAATATGTTCAGTGGGATTAGATATGATTGCTGTACCAGGAGATACATCTGCAGAAACTATTGCTGCAATGATAGCTGATGAATCAGCAATAGGTATGATAAATAATAAGACTACTGCTGTAAGAGTAATTCCTGCACCTGGATGTAAGGTTGGAGACTTAGTTGAATTTGGAGGATTATTAGGAACAGCTCCAGTAATGAAGGTAAATGAGTATTCATCTTCATTATTTATTCAAAGGGGAGGAAGAATACCAGCTCCTATTCATTCTTTTAAAAATTAGATGATAAAATATCTATTAAAGATAAAGTAGTGGATATATTAAGTAAAGCTAAATAATATTTGCTTAAGAAGTAATGTATACATTATGGGAAAGATGAGAAGATTATGAGATTTATGCAGTAGTTGGAGAAGTAAAAATTTAAGAAGTTAAAAGACTTTTAAGAATTAAATTTTTAAAAGCTAAAGAGTTATATAGCAAGCAAAGGCACTTACTTAGATAATGAGTAGGTGCTTTTTTATATTTAGAATATCACAGGTTCTATATGCGGTTCTAAAAAGCTTCTAGCTATAAATAGAAATAAAAAAATCCATGGTAAAATCATATTAGAATTATTGACCACAACTATAATATAAGGAGAATTCTATTCAGTTTTGTGACTATTAAACTTTAGATATTTATGGTTAATATAAAAATAAGAATGTTAGAAGATGAATAGCTAGTTAAGGTAAATTGTTATATATAAATAATATTTTAATTGAATATAAATCATATTAAATGTTGATAATTATTATTATATACAAATATATAGGTGATTAAACTATTATTTAACTATAATAATTAAATTTTCATTAGATTGAATTTGAAAATTACTTATTTTATAATTAAATTAAGAGTTTAAATAAGAGGTATTTTTATGGATAGGGAAGATTTAATTTTAGAAAGAAAAATTTTAGAAGAAAAAAGAAGTAAGA
>JAFSER010000028.1 GCA_017435645.1 Clostridium sp.
TAAATGACATATTAATTAGATTATAAATAATATGTTAAAATAAATTTAATTAAATCCTTGAAAGGAAGATTATATGGAATACAAATTTAATTTTGATGAAAAAGAATATGTTTTATGTGAAGATAATTTAGAGTATTTTGCAAATGATGAAAATGAAGAGCTAGATGGAATAAATGAAGTAAAAGTACTAGAGTTACTTTTAAATAGTGAAGAGGTAGATTTTCAAAAAGCTTACTATGAAACTTGTTGTAGTAATTGCAAAGCAGGAAAAGAAGAAAAGAAAAAAGTATTTGATTTTCTAGAATATTATTTCTATGTTTATGGAAAAGATAATAATTATATTACTAGTAGTATTGATAACGAATATGATAGAAAATCTTTTACTAGATTAAATAGAGAAGGTGTAGTTGATAAGAGTTATTTAGCAACTATAATAGTATGTAGACATTGTGGAACATATGCTATAGAAATAGAAGAGTTTGAAGTATAGTATTATAATTAAAGGATAAAAATAGAGCTGTATTAATAATTTAAAAGAATTATTGATATAGCTCTATTTAAGTTTATATAAATGCAATTTAATTTTTTTATTATAATAAGATATGTTAAAAAGCATTTTCACTAATGGAATTTTTAAAACAAACTGAAAGTTATCATAATTTTTAAAAGGGAATTTTAAATTTATGTAGAATATATTGAAGTGTGAAAATACTTATTAGATGATATTAAAGGAAAGCTGTTTACTTTAAGGGAGGGGAACAATATGAGTAAAATTGCTGAGTGTTCTGTAGTAATTAAGGATGATTTTAATAATTTTTTTATAGTTAGAAAAAAAGTTAAAAGAAATCAACCACAGTTATGGTACTTAATAGGAAAGAAAATAAGGGGGAAAGAAACAGAAGAAAAGTGTATTGCAAGAGCAGTGAAAGATGATTTAAAATCTATAATTTTTAATTTGGAAAAAATAGGGGAAACTAGTATTGATAATGAAGAAACTTGTGCTCTATATGTTGGTGAACTAAAGGAAAAAATAGTTTATGGAACAGATATAGTTGAAGGTGAATGGATTAATGAAAGGCAATTAGATAAATTTGATCTAGCGCCAGGAGAAAAGGAAAAGATATTAAGATATTTAAATAGGTAAGAATTAAGTCTCACATTTTGGTGTGGGACTTTTATATTTTTATTTAAAAATAGCTAGATAATAAAATTAAAAATTATTGACAATAAGAAAAAAAGAAATTAATATTGGAATTAAGATTTAAAATATTTATTTATTATAAGAGTTTTATCTTTTAATATTTATGTATTTAACCCAAATTTATAAATAGTAAAATCTATCTAACAAAAAAGAGAAATCTAATTTGAAAGAAAATGATTAAATATATTAATAATAAAGGCTATGGATAAAGGCTATGGGAAAATTTGAACTTATAGCTTAGTTTTAGCGTAATTAAATTTTAATAGCTTTTATTATTAATATACAACCTGTTTTCTTTTATGAATACAGGTTTTTTTATTATTAAAAAATAAAAGGAGTAAATATAAATTATGAAAATTGCTGTGATTAGCGCCATACTTGAAGAGCCAAATAAATGTAGTGCTAAATTTAATGAAATAGTAGGGAGCTTTAGAGGAAGTATAAAAGGTAGAATGGGAATACCTCTAGAGGGAGAGATATCTGTAATTTCAATAGTAGTTTTAGGAAGCTTAAATGATATTAATAGTTTAACAGGAAGGTTAGGAAATATTGAAGGAGTAACAGTAAAAACAGCCATTAGTAAGAAGGAACTTTAAATAATAAAATTTAGATAATAAAAAGAAATTGTAGAATTATAGGAGATTAATATGGAAGTTAAAAATATTATTGATAAATTATATGAAACTAATAATTCCACTAGAGAAGAACTATTATTTTTGTTAGATAATTTAACGGAGGAAGATAAAAGCTATTTAATAGAAAAAGCTCATGAAACTAGAATGAGAACTTATGGAAACACAGTTTATATGAGAGGTCTTATAGAGTTTACAAATATATGTAAAAGAAGTTGTGTTTATTGTGGTATAAGAAGAGAGAATAAGAAAGCAGATAGATATAGATTAACATTAGATGAAATTTTAGAATGTGTTGAAATTGGAGACAAGCTAGGATATAAAACTTATGTACTTCAAGGTGGAGAAGATGCTTACTTTACTGATGAAAAAATGGTAGAGATAATTAAAGCAATAAAAGATAGATATCCCAATAATGCAATTACATTATCATTGGGAGAAAGAAGTTATGAATCTTATAAAAAGATGTTTGAGGCAGGAGCAGATAGATATTTATTAAGGCATGAGACTGCTACAAAGGAACTTTATGAATCTCTTCATCCAGGGGCAAGCTTTGAGGAAAGACGACAATGTTTAAGAGATTTAAAGAAAATTGGATATCAAGTTGGAGCAGGGTTTATGATTGGACTTCCTAATCAAACTACTAATGATTTAGTTAATGATTTATTATTTGTAAAAGAGTTCGAGCCTCATATGTGTGGAATAGGGCCTTTTATACCACACAAAGATACTCCTTTAAAAGATGAAAAGGCTGGAACTTTAGAGATGACTACAACAATATTAGCTATAGTAAGATTACTACTTCCGAATGTTTTATTACCTTCAACAACTGCTCTTGGAAGTATAGATCCTTTAGGTAGGGAAAAGGGAATTAAAGCAGGAGGAAATGTAGTTATGCCAAATCTTTCTCCAACAAGTGTAAGAGAAAAATATTCTTTATATGATGGAAAGATATGTACTGGTGATGAAGCTGCAGAATGTAGAAAGTGTATAGAAGGAAGAATAAACAAAGCTGGTTTTAGAGTTGAAGTTACAAGAGGTGATAATGTAGCTTGGGCTAAGGACAATGGTTACTATAAAGTTACTAAGGGTGATATTCAACTTGAAAATATAAAATTAATATAAATTAATATAAATTAATAGGGGGTATATATGTTTATAGATCATGAATATATTGAGAGAATTTTAGAAGAGGCTAAAAAAGCAAAAGAAGAGGATATAAGAGAGGTCTTAGAAAGAGCTAAAAAAAGAGTAGGTTTATCATATGAAGATATCGCAATTTTATTACAAGCTGATAGGAAAGAGGACTTAGAGGAGATATTTAAATTAGCAGGAGAAATTAAAAATTCTATATATGGTAAGAGAATAGTAATTTTTGCACCTTTGTATGTTAGCGATTATTGTGTAAATAATTGTGTTTATTGTGGATATAAGAGAACAAATGATTTTTGTAGAAGAAAATTGACTATGGAAGAAGTAGCTGAAGAAGTTAAAATTCTAGAAAAAATGGGACATAAAAGACTTGCTTTAGAGCTTGGGGAGGATCCTGTAAATGCACCCATTGACTATGTATTAGATTGCTTAAAAACTATTTACTCAACTCAAAATGATAACGGAGAAATAAGAAGAGTTAATGTTAATATTGCAGCTACAACTGTAGAAAATTATAGAAAGCTTAAGGAAGCTCAAATAGGAACATATATTTTGTTCCAAGAAACATACCATAAACCAAGTTATGATAAAATGCATCCAAAGTCTATAAAAGGAGATTATAACTACCATTTAACTTCTTTTGATAGAGCAATGGAAGCTGGAATAGATGATGTTGGGGCAGGTGTTTTATTTGGACTAGCTGATCCAAAATTCGAAGTTTTAGGACTTATGATGCATAATAAACATCTAGAAGATAAATTTGGAGTAGGATTCCATACAATATCAATGCCTAGATTAAAACCAGCATCAGGAGTAACCCTTCAAGAATTCCCTAACTTAGTAGATGATGAGATGTTTAAAAAATTAGTTGCTATAATTAGAATAGCAGTTCCTTTTACAGGAATAATAATGTCTACTAGAGAAACAGAAGAAATGAGAAGAGAATTACTTAGATATGGAGTATCACAAATAAGTGCAGGTTCAAGTACTGGTGTTGGTGGATATAAAGAACGAGAAGAAGGAAAATATGATAGCGTTCAATTTAAGACATCAGACGATAGAACTCCTTTAGAAGTAATAAAGTCAGTATTAGATGATGGATATATTCCAAGTTATTGTACAGCTTGTTATAGAAGAGGAAGAACCGGGGAAAGATTTATGAAGCTTGCAAAAAGTGGGGAAATTCAAAATGTTTGTGAGCCAAATGCAATAACTACTCTTTTAGAATTTGCAATAGATTATGGTGATAAAGAAATATTAGAAAAAGCAGAAAAGGTGGTAAATGCAGAAAAAGAAAATATAAAAAGAAAAGATATAAAAGATTTATTAGAAAAAAACTTAAAAAGATTGAGAAATGGTGAAAGAGATTTATATTTATAGGAGGATAATTTATGAATTCAACACCAAAAGCTAATAGAAAACATATATCAATTTATGGAAATACTAATGTTGGAAAATCATCATTAATTAATAAAATTTTAGGACAAGAAGTATCTTTAGTATCAGAAGTACAAGGGACTACAACAGATCCAGTAGAGAAAGCTATGGAGTTAATTCCAGTTGGACCAGTATTATTTATTGATACAGCAGGTTTTAGTGATAATAGTGTTTTAGGAGAAATAAGGACTAAGAAGACATTAGAAGTATTTAAAAGAACAGATATAGGTATATATGTTTTAGATGCTTTAAATATTGATATTGATGAATTAAAAAAAATAAAAGTTAATTTTAAGAAATATAATATACCTTATTTAGTAGTTATAAATAAAATAGATAAATTAAACGAAGAAGAGTTAAGTTTATTAAAAGAAAGATATAAGGAATATTTATTTGTATCATCAATAACTGAAGAGGGAATTAGTGAATTAAAGAATAAGCTTATAGAAATTTTAAAAAGTGAAGAAAAAGAGCTACCAGTAGTTGGTGATTTGCTTCCTTATAATAGTAAGGTTATTATGGTAGTACCAATAGATTCAGAAGCACCTAAGGGAAGATTAATACTTCCTCAGGTTCAATGTATAAGAGATTGCTTAGATCATGGAATAAAAAGTTACGTTGTAAGAGATACTGAGTTAGAATCGGCCTTAAAAGATATAAAAGAGATTGATTTAGTTATAACAGACTCTCAAGCCTTTAAAGAAGTAGATAAAATTGTACCTAAATATGTTAAATTAACTAGTTTTTCTATGCTTTTTGCAAGACAAAAAGGAGATCTTGAAGAGTTTATTAGAGGAGCATTACAAATAAATAATCTTAAAAAGGATTCTAAAATATTAATTGCTGAAAGCTGCACTCATAATATATCACATGAAGATATAGGAAGAGTTAAAATTCCTAAATTAATAAATAAATATGTGGGAGAGGAATTAAGCTATGAATATAGTATTTTTCATGATTTCCCAGATGATGTTGAAAAGTTTGATTTAATAATACATTGTGGAGGGTGCATGATTAACAGAAAATTAGTGTTAAATAGAATTAAACAATGTAAGAGAAAAAATATTCCCATAACAAATTATGGAATAGTACTAGCATATTTAAATGGTATATTAGAAAGAAGTTTACCTTTGTTTAATATCAAAATAGATGATATAATATAAATAAGCAAAGAAGAGTTATATTATATACGAAAGGGAAGGAGAAGTTTTATGAAAGAACTAGTTTTAGAAGCAAATCGTTGCTATTTATGTAAAAAACCAAGATGTAAGGAACATTGTCCAATTAGTACACCAATACCAGAAGTAATTGAACTATTTAAAGAAGGACAAATAGCTAAAGCAGGAGAAATGCTATTTAAAAATAATCCACTTTCTTTAGTATGTTCAATAGTATGTCCTCATGGAGATCAATGCAAGGGAAATTGCATAAGAGGTATTAAGGGTGAGCCAGTAAGATTTTGTGAAATAGAGACGCATGTATCAAAGTATTATTTAGAAAATATAAAATTAGAAAAAGTAGATAATTTAGAAGATAGAATTGCTATAGTAGGTGGTGGCCCTGCAGGAATTACTATTGCCTTTATATTAGCACAAAAAGGATATAAGGTAACCTTATTTGATTCTCATGATAAAATAGGTGGAGTTTTAAGATATGGTATACCAGAATTTAGATTACCAAAGTCCATCTTAGATCATTATGAAGAAAGATTAATTGAATTAGGAGTAAAAATAAGACCAAATACTTTAATTGGACCAGTATTAACTTTAGATAAGTTATTTTCAGATGGATATAAAGCAATATTTATAGGAACTGGAGTATGGAATCCAAAGACTTTAGATATAAAAGGTGAAAGTTTAGGACATGTTCATTATGCTATTGATTATTTAAAATCACCTGAAGTATATAAGTTAGGGAATAAGGTATGTGTAATTGGGGCTGGAGATGTTGCGATGGATGCAGCAAGAACAGCTAAGAGAAATGGTGCTAAGGAAGTATATATTTTATATAGAAAAGGTATGGAAAATATACCAGCTACAAAGGTTGAATTAGATGGTGCTATTGAAGATGGAATTAAATTTGAATTATTTAAATCACCGTTAGAGTTTACTGATGATGGAGTAAAATATATTGAAACTGAAAATTTAGTAGATGAAAATGGAAGAGTAAATACAGTTGCAATAGAGGGAAAAGAAGGTTTATTTGAATGTGATTCAATAATAGTAGCAGTAAGTCAATCTCCTAAAAATAATATAGTATCTAATACTAAGGGATTAAATACTAATAAATGGGGACTTTTATTAACAGATGAATTTGGACATACAACAAAAGAAGGAGTTTTTGCATCAGGAGATGTTGTTACAGGAGCTAAGACAGTAGTAGCAGCAGCAGCTCATGCTAAATTAGTTGCAGAAGAAATTGAAAAATATATAAATAGTAAGAAATAGTATATTTAATAAAAACTATAGATTTTTTTCTATAGTTTTTATTTTTATAAATATGAATTATCAGAATTTTCGTATATAATAAAAGAATATAGGGAATTATATGAGAGGTGAAGGATATATATGTCATCTATAGTAGAATTGTTAAATGAATTATCGAAAGAAACAAATATAAAAATAAGATTACTAGATAATAAAAATAATGAAATATATGATAATTTGCCAAATACTGAATCAAAGTTAATGAGAAAAATAACTATAAATAACAAGATATATAAAATTATTTTAGAACAGCAAGATTTAAAAATCATACCTATATTAGAATATGTTCTTAACAAATGTTTTAAAAAAGAAAATATTATAGAAGAGCTTTTGGAAGGCAAGAAACAATGGGAGGCTTTGAAAGAAGTTAGTATAGTAAATTCTAATAAGCTTCTTATAATTGAAACAGATAAGAAAGAGGAAGCTTTGGAAATAGTAGCAGATACATATATGGATTCAGAAGTTTATGTTGGTGAGATTTACGATAGAATTATTATAATTGGTAATTTAAAATATGAAAATGAACATGCTTTATCATTAAAAGAAACATTAAGTGAAACTTTAGGAGTAAAGGCTAGGATCAGTATTAGTGATTTAGATGGTACTTTTAATGGATTTAAAAATTCATATAATAATGCTGTACAAGCTATAGAAATAGGTAGGAAGTTTAATATTAAGCCAGAAATATATTGTTATAAAAAAATGTATTTAGAAAGAGCTATTTTTAATTTATCAGATGAATATTCACAAGAATTAAGAGAAGAATATAAAGATATATTTAATGGTTTTAATTATGAACTGATACAAACATTAGAAGAAATATTAAAAAATGATTTATCTTTAACTAAGGCTGCAAAAAATTTATTTATTCACAGAAATACTATTATGTATAGAATTGAAAAAATAAAGAAGGAAACAGGCTTTGATATCCGTAATTTTAAAGAAGCCATATTTTTATATATTTTGTATATAAATAATAATAGGAATTAAGAAGTTATATAGTTAAAGCAATTTATAAATTAATAATGAAAATGAAGGAAGTGATTTTAAAATAAAATCACAAGAGTAGATATTCTCTAAACTCAAAGCGTTGAGTTTTCCTTCATATTCATAAGTAATAATTAATATGCTATATCTATAAATTTAAATTTAGTTACATCAAACAAACCTTTATCAGTTATTTTTAATGTTGGAATAACTGGTAGTGATAAAAAGGATAAGGTTAAAAATGGATTGAAATTAATATCTGGGGCAATTTCTTTAATGGCTAAGTGAAGTTTTTCTAACTCAGATACAACCTCAGAGGATTTTCTTGAAGTAATTAATCCTGCTATTTCTAGTTGTATTGATGCTAAAACCTTACCATTCTTAACAACTATAATTCCACCATTTAATTTTTTAAGTTCATCTATTGCCAAGAGTATATCCTTATCAGAAGTTCCACAGGTTAGTAAATTATGAGAATCATGGGCTACAGTGGTTGCTATGGCTCCACATTTAAGATTTAAGCCTTTTATGACCGCAAGTCCAATATTTCCTGTATTTTTATGTCTTTCAATTACAGCTAATTTTAATAAATCCATGTCTATATCTTGAATGAAGGTTTTATTATTTTTTAAGGTAGAAATATCAATTCTTAGATGATTACTTTCAAGCTTATTAGGATTAATTTCAATTACATTAAGCTTTTTCTTACCTTCAAGTGTTATCTCTAAATCCTTTGAAGTAATATCTTTTATATTAATATTATTTAGTTTAGGAAATTCAAATTCTGTATTTTCATCAATATGTACTAGTTTGTTATTTTTAACTACTAATTTACCTTTTTTATAAACTGAATTAATCTTAAAGCTATTTAAATCATCTAATATTATTAAGTCAGCAACATATCCAGGGGCAATCGCTCCCTTATGCTTTAATTGATAACATTCTGCTGAGTTTAAAGTGGACATTTGGATAGCTGTTTCAGGAGCTAGTCCATAAGAAATTGCAATTTTAATAGAGTTATCAATACTTCCATTTTCAATTAAATCATCTATATGTTTATCATCAGTGCAAAAACAAACTCTTCTACTATTAGAAATAGAAACAGATTTTATTAATTCCTTTAAGTTTTTAGCAACAGAGCCTTCTCTTATATGTACATACATTCCTCTTCTTATTCTTTCAATAACTTCTTTAGATAAGTGAGATTCATGATCAGTTAATATATTGGCAGTTGCATATACATTTAACATATCATTTGAAAAGCCGGCACAGTGACCATCAATTATTAAATTATTTGATTTTGCATCCCAAAGCTTATTTATCATATCATCAGAGCAATTATAAACTGAAGGAGAATCCATAACTTCAGCTAGTCCTAAAACTTTTTCATCCTGGTAAAAAGGGGATAAATCATTACTTGATAAAATAGCACCTGAAGTTTCAAAAGGAGTTGCAGGAACACAAGAAGGAAGCATAAAGTAATAATCTAACGGTAAGTCTTTAGCAAGATCCATAATTAATTTAATTCCGTTATTTCCAAGTACATTTGCAATTTCATGAGGATCAATAACTATAGATGTGATGCCATGTAATAATGCAGCTTTATAATACTCCCTAGGAGTTACTAGAGAAGATTCAATATGAGCATGGGCATCTATAAGGCCAGGACATAAATATTTTCCAGTACCATCAATTTCAATTTTCCCTTGATAGTTACCAAATCCTACAATAAATCCATTTTTAATAGCTACATTATCTATAAAAGAATTGTTTTGAAATACATCAACAATGGTAATATTATTGATTACTAAATCACATGGTTCAGCTTTATTAGCTGCTTTAATTTGAGACATAAAGTCAATTTTATTCATAAATCCACCTCGGAGTATAATTATATATTACAAACAACCAACCTGGATTATAGCTTCATAGTTACACTATTTACGGTAGTGTAGTAGATACGCCTAAACCATATTATTAGGCTTATAGGAAGGTTATTTTTTATATAATATATCAAACATGTACAAGTTGTCAAAGAAAAATTAAAGCAATACATATATGAAATTTATGTATATATAATTGTATTATAAAAGGTACAATTGATATAATAAAAAAGCAATAAGTAATAATATAAAAAGGGGGAAGTATATTTTGCCTATAAAAATTCCGGTAGAATTGCCAGCATTTGAGGTTTTATCTAATGAGAATATATTTGTAATGAATATTGAAAGAGCTCAAACACAGGATATTAGACCTTTAAAAATAGCAATATTAAACTTAATGCCAATAAAGATTCAAGCAGAGAATCAGTTGTTGAGGTACTTGTCTAATACTCCAATTCAAATTGAAATTACATTAATACAAACCAAGACCTACACTTCACAAAATACACCAATAGAGCATTTGGAGAAGTTTTATAATTACTTTGAAGATGTTAAAAATCAAAAGTTTGATGGGTTAATTATAACTGGGGCACCTGTTGAAACGCTAAATTTTGAAGATGTATCATATTGGAGTGAATTAGAAGAAATAATGAAATGGAGCAGAGAAAATGTTTTTTCAACATTACATATATGTTGGGGAGCACAAGCAGCACTATATTATCACTATAAGATAAATAAGCATCCATTAGATAAAAAAATATCTGGTATATTTACGCATAAAGTAAATAAAATAAATGATGATTTAACAAGAGGATTAGATGATATATTTTATGCACCACATTCAAGACACAGCACTGTATTAAAAAAAGATGTAGAAAGTGTTGAAAATCTTGAAATATTAGCAGAATCAGATGAAGCAGGGGTATTTATAATAGGAAGTAAAGACAAAAGACAAATATTTATTACAGGACATCTAGAATATGATAGATATACACTTATGAATGAATATTTGAGAGATTTAGAAAAAGGTATGGATGTAGAAATTCCTAAAAATTACTTTCCAAATAATGATATAAATGAAATTCCAATGGTGAGATGGAGAGGAAGTGCTAATATAGTTTTTGGGAATTGGATTAATTATTATGTATATCAAAATACACCGTATAGTATTGATAATATAAAATAAAAAATATAAAGTAATTATTCTAAAGGGCAGAACAAGTAAATAATAATTCTATATTATTTAGAATTTATAATATGAACTATTAAATATCAGCATAAAATATAGATAAATATGAAAATATAAATGAAAATTTTAATTAAAGGCTATCGAAAGATAGCCTTTAATTAAAAGAAAAATTAATTGTAAAAATATAGATAGGATAAAGCAATAAATGCGAGAAATTAATTAGTAATTTTTAATTTAGCGCTACATAGAGATAAGTAATTAAAGAATATTATAAGAATATAAATAGAAAGAAAGTTATGATAAAAAAATAACAAAGTTTTATTGAAAAACTTTATCTTTCATTGTAAAATGATTTATGCAAATAGTAAAAAATAAAGAAACATACACAGGGGGATCTATGTACAGCAAAGAAATTAATAACTTATCTCATTCGGCAGAAGTTAAAAGTAATTTATTAAAAAGAACTAAAGTAGGCTATATAGTAAGTGCTATGCTTGGTAGTTTATTTGTAAGCTTAGGAATTATGCTTATTTATTCTATAGGTGGAATATTACATCATAATGGTGTTGAAACCTATAAAATATTAATGGGAGCATCCTTTGGAGTTGCACTTAGCTTAGTTTTAATGGCGGGAGGAGACTTATTTACTAGTAATGCCATGATAATGATTATGGGAGCTTTAGAAAAAACAATAACCTGGGTTGATGCTATAAAAATATGGTTTGCAAGTTGGATAGGTAATATACTTGGTGGAATAGTTGGAGCAGTATTATTTGTTACAGCTGGATTAACTAGTGGGAAAAATCAGTATATTGGAGAATTTATAGTAAGTAATGCATTAGGCAAAATTGATGTTCCAGCACAACAGTTAATAATAAAAGGTATATTATGTAATATATTAGTTTGTTTAGCAGTTTGGATGTGTTACAAATTAAAGGAAGAAACTGCAAAAATACTAATGATATTTTGGTGCTTATTTACTTTTATAACAGCAGGATTTGAGCATAGTGTAGCAAATATGAGTTTCTTAGCAATGGGATATTTAATAGATTCTACAACTATAACATTAGGAGGATATGCTTATAATATAATACTTGTTTCCTTAGGAAACTTTATAGGTGGAGTCTTATTTATAGGATTACCATATTATATTATTACGAATTTAAAAAAAGAATCTAAGATGTAATTTATAAGAGGACTGTCTAAATAAGGAGAGTCCTCTTTAAATTATAGTTTTAATAGATTATTTAAACTTCAAAGTCCAAAGATTTTAAGGTAAATTATTAATTAATATATTATAGAACTATAGGATTTAAACTTCAAAAATCCAACCTTCTGGGCCTTCGATATCTCCAAATTGAATTCCACATAATATTCTGTAAAGTTCTTTTGTTACAGGGCCAACTTCCTTTTCATCAAAGAAAACATGTAAATTTTCTTTATATTCTATTCCACCTATTGGAGTAATAACAGCTGCTGTTCCACAAGCCCCTGCTTCCTTAAATTCATCTAAATTATCTACAAATACTTCTCTTTCTAATACAGGCATTTTTAAATAATTTTTAGCTATATCCATCAATGAATATTTAGTTATACTTGGAAGGATTGATGGAGATTTTGGAGTAACAAACTCATTATTTTTTGTTATACCAAAGAAGTTAGCAGCTCCAACTTCTTCAATTTTAGTATGAGTTGCAGGATCTAAATATATACAATCAGCAAATCCCTTGTCTGCAGCTAATTTATGTGGATGTAATGATGCAGCATAGTTTCCACCAACCTTTTGACCACCAGTACCATAAGGAGCAGCTCTATCATAATCTGCAATTATAAAGTTACATGGTGATAATCCTTCTTTAAAGTAAGGACCAACAGGAACTGCAAATACACAGAATATGTATTCAGGGGCAGGTTTTACTCCAATATTATCTCCAACACCGATCATAAATGGTCTTAAATATAAGGTAGCACCAGTTCCATATGGTGGTACATAATGTTCATTGGCTTTAACAACTTGTTTACAAGCATCTATAAATTTTTCAACAGGTATTTCAGGCATAAGAAGTTTTTTAGTACTATCATTCATTCTTTTAGCATTTCTATCTACTCTGAATAATTGTATTTTTCCATCCTTTCTTCTGTAAGCCTTTAACCCTTCAAAACATTGTTGACCATAGTGTAGTGCAGTGGAAGCTTCACTTATAGTTAGCATATTATCTTCTGTAAGCTTTCCTTCATCCCATTTTCCATCTTTCCAAACTGAAATATATCTATAATCAGTTTTTATATAATTAAAACCTAGATTATTCCAATCAATATTTACACTTTTACTCATTTTATTACCTCCCACATATTTTTATTTCTATTTTAGCACTTATTACCAAAATAATAAATGTATAATATGGGGATTTTATAAAATTATTTCATGATATATATTTTATATAATAAAATGTAGTAAAATTAAGGAAAGTAAAGTATAATTTGATTTTAAGGAGAAATAGTATTTATATTATAGAAAGGAAGTATAGAGATGAAAAGAGAAATAATTTCAACAACAAAGGCTCCATCAGCTATAGGGCCGTATTCTCAAGGGATAAAAATAGGAGATATGATATATACATCAGGCCAAATTCCAGTAAATCCAGCTACAGGAGAAATAGTAACAGAAATAAAAGCTGCAACAAAGCAATCACTAGAAAATGTGAAAGCTATTTTAGAGGAAGCTGGAAGTAGTTTAGAAAAGGTAGTTAAGGTAGTAGTATTTATAAAAGATATGAATGATTTTACACAAGTAAATGAAGTGTATGGAGAATACTTTAAAGAAAATCCACCAGCAAGAAGTTGTGTAGAAGTTGCAAGACTTCCAAAGGATTGCGTAATTGAAATAGAAGCTATAGCAACAGTATAATTATAAAAGTTGATTAAAATCTACGTTAATTTTAAATTAATAAGTTACTTAATTAAGATATTAAATAGTTGCTAGATTAAAAAAATTATAAATACTAGTGATTTATAAAAATATAAATATTCTTTTATAGCTAAATTAAATTTTATAAAAATAAAAGTAGATAGATATTTAAATAGTATCTATCTACTTAATATATTGTTAGGATAATATAATTGTTGATGGGGGCATTATTCTTTTACATATTAAATATATAAGATAAAATAAAAGTTTCAAATAAATTACTAAGTATATATTAAAAGTAAATAAAATTTATAATAGTTGTGAAATCATAAATTACCTAATTGATAATATTTAAAATTAAATTCTTAGATAATAAAAAATATAAATAATTATTTAGTCTTCATTTCAGTTAGATTACTCCAATATCTTTTTGGCATCATTCTTTTTTGAAGCTTAGGATTACATCTTTCTTTTATTGTTATGGAATTAAAATAAGATTTCCAAAGTTCTTCAAACTCATCCTTATAATTAGTAATAAATTTATAAAAATTACAGTCTATTTCTGTTATTTCCCAAGAAACTTTATTATAAATAGAAGCTGTATTTCTTTTAATATCATGAATTATCCAGTATTCATTTTTAAACCTCCTTTGAAAATGAGGAGAAATAAGCTCAAGTATATTATTATCAGGTTCAATAGGTGAATATAAAAAATTATTATTAATTAAAGAAAATCTAACAAAGCCATGAAATCTATGGGCTTCAAGAGAAACTCTTCTTTCTATTAAATCTAAATTACGAACCTCATCTAAATATAAATGCTTGTGTATAGAACTTCCTATTTTAAAGGCTATTTTTAAGTAGTTATAACAAAGAAGTTCTTTATTATCATAATTAGACAAGTATAATTTATATATTTTATTTAAAGCTAGGGGATCAATTTTAGTAACTATTGCATCCTTGACCTTAGTATATTTTTCTTTATCAGTATCAATATAATTTATTTTAGTTAACATATCTATTTCAAGATTATTATCAGTAGTAATAGAAATTATTTCTTCTTTAGAATAAAAGGCATGATAAATTGCTGTTAAAAAGCCTTCAAAACTATTATTATAAATTAATCTTAACAAAAAAACACCACCTTATATTTCACCTGTAATAGAAGTTGTTATATCCTGTGGAAGAAGTATTTTATTAGAGTTAGGACTAAGAATGTTACTATTATTATCAGGTTGTATATTATCAAATAAAGACAATTGCTGTGAAGTATCATTATCAACTGTAGGCCTATCCATAAATAAAAGTTTTGCACGTATTTTTTCATCATTAAAGGATATATCTCCGTAATACTTTCCCTTACAAGTTATAAAATATTTAGCTCTTTTTAAAACAACTCCTATCTTTTTTAAATCTTCAAAGGATAGGGAATGAACTTTTCTAGCAATTATTATTCTTTTAGCAGAACGAACCCCAATTCCAGGAATTCTTAGGAGTTCATTATAGGAAGCTTTATTAATTTCCATAGGAAAATTACCAATATTATTTAATGCCCAGGATGTTTTGGGGTCAAAGTTTAAATCAAAATTATCATTTTCATCCTTTAAAAGTTCCTTTGCATTAAAGCCATAGAATCTTAATAGCCAATCAGCTTGATATAACCTATGTTCCCTAACTAAAGGTGGGTGGATTATATTAGGTAGATATTTTTCATTTTTTATTACAGGTACATAGGCAGAGTAGTAAACTCTTTTTAAGTTATATTTATTGTATAGATTTTCTGATAAATTTAGTATTTTATAATCACTTTCAGAAGTAGCACCAACAATAAGTTGGGTACTTTGACCACCAGGAACAAATAAAGGTGTAGATTTAATTTTCTTTTTAGTATCTTTATTTTCAATAATGGTATTTTTAATAGTATTCATAGGAGCTAATATATTTTCCTTTGTCTTCTGAGGTGCTAATAATTTTAGGCTAGAGGATGAAGGAAGTTCAATATTAACGCTCATTCTGTCTACATATAGTCCGGCTTCTTTTATTAATGTATCATCTGCTCCAGGAATTGCTTTCAAATGAATATAACCATTAAAATTTTCTTCACATCTAAGTTTTTTTACTACTTTAAGTAAAAGCTCCATAGTATAATTAGGGCTTTTAAATATTGCTGAGCTTAAAAAGAGTCCCTCAATATAATTTCTTTTATAAAAATTAATAGTTAATTCTACAACCTCTTCTGGAGTGAAAGCAGCTCTAGGAATATCTTTAGAAGAAGCATTGATGCAGTACTTACAATTATAGATACAATAATTAGTAAGTAGTATTTTTAAAAGCGATATGCATCTTCCATCAGCAGAAAAGCTATGACAAATTCCAGAACTAGAAGCATCTCCAATTCCCTTTGAAGTATTTTTTCTTTTAGAACCAGAGGAAGAACAAGATACATCATACTTGGCAGCAGCTGAAAGAATATTTAACTTTTCTTTTAAATCCATAAAAATCACCTATTTTTAATTTTTAATTTAATTATACAGAACAAATGTTCTTGCTTCAAGTAAATGTACTTATTAAATTATTGGGAAATAAGGATTATGTTAGAGGTAAAAATGTAGGATTATATGAGAAGTGAAAATATTAAATTACTTTATTAAATATATGTAAAAAACTCTTTTAAAATATAAGCTTTTATTATATACTTTATCTTGAAAAAGCAATGCATATTATACCTAATATTGTTAAATTTTTAGTAAAGATGAAGGGAAGGTCGAATGTGAGAAAGATTACTAAATTATCTGCTTTATTATTAAGTCTAATTTTAACTTTAGTAATGTTTATAGGATGTAGTAATGAAAAGAAAACTATAAACGTATTAAACTATGGTGAAAATATAGCAGATGGAATAATTGAAGAATTTGAAAAAGAATATAACGTAAAAGTTAATTACAAAACATTTAGCGACATGGAAACGATGTATATGGAGGTTTCTTCAGGTAAGGTTGAATGGGATGCTGTTTTAGTAGCTGATTACATGGCTGATAGAATGATTCAAGAAGGGCTACTACAAAAAATAAATAAGGATAATATTCCAAACTTAGCAGAAATGAATGAAAGTGATATGGGACAACCATATGATCCAAATAATGATTATACTGTACCATATATGAATGGAACTATTGGTATTGTTTATAACAAGGATGTAGTTGATGAACCTGTTGATAGTTGGTCAATAATGTGGGATAAAAAATACGAAAAAGAAATATTTATCTTAGATTCTATGAGAGATACTATAGGAATGGCAGCTAAATATTTAGGTTATTCACTAAATACAACAGATGAAAAAGAATTACAAGATATACAAAATGCATTAATTGAGCAAAAGGAATTAATATTAACTAGAGGTAGTGATAACGTAATAGATCTTGTACTTAATGGAGAAGCTTCTATTGCTATGATATGGTCAGGAGAAGGCTTAACACTAGCTAGTGAAAATGAAAACTTAGAATTTGTTATTCCAAAGGAAGGAACTAATTATTGGTTAGATTCTTGGGCAATTCCAACAAACGCAAAGGATAAAGAAACTGCTGAAGAATTTATAAACTTTGTAAGTAGTAAAGATAATGCATTAAGAATCGCAGATCAAATAGGATATACAACTCCAAATAAATTAGCTATGGAAGAACAATCAGAAGAAGTTAGAAATAATAAAAATGCATATATGCCAAAGGAAATAATGGATAAATGTGAGGTATATTCATATTTGCCACAAGATAAATTAAAGCTTTATGAAGATGTTTGGATAAATGTATATACTGAATAATATAAAAAATTATTAATATTAAATTAAGTTCATAGAATATATTAATTTAAAGTAGTATAATATTAATAACATCTATTAAACATATAGGAGTTGATTAATATTATGGATAGAGTTATAGATTTTAATGAAATAAAAAATAGAGTAAATGATAAAGATATAGATAAATTTGAGGCTTACATATATAACTTATATTATGATATGTCTTCTGGGAAAATTAATATGGCAGATTTCACAAAAAAAGTGATGGATTATATGTCAGAAAATAATATATCTCAAGATAAATTTCTTAAGATGCAAACAAAAATTATGGAGAGATATGGATTTGATGGAGCAAACCTTGAAGAGCAATTAAAGTCTTTAGGGATTAATAATATAGCTCCAGCTGGAGAAGATGTAGAGAAAATAAGAAAAAATATGAGTTTTCAAGAAAAATATAAGGATAGATTGAAAGTTTCAACAACAAATAATTATTATATTTCAAATAATAAAAATAACCTAAAGCTTTTAACAGATAATGAAAAGGTGATTTTAATAAGTGAAGGGAAAATAGATTTAACGGATATAGAATTAAATGAGTTTTTATGTTCTTACAAAAAAGTAATGCAAGATAAAAATTTAAATATTTCTATATGTGAAAATACTAAGGAATACGAATACTAAAATTCCTAAAAAAATCTATTTATTTTCTAAGAATATAGTTTATAATAAGTAAGGTATGATTTATATCATACCTTATTTTTATAAGAAAAAGAATAATTTTTATGTTAATAATATAAAAAATTATAAAATAGTAGTCTTTATTAATAATGAAAATTAAGATGAATATCATTTTAAAAATAGATAAACCTAGGAGGATAAAAAATGAGTGTTTTAATAGTTAAAGATATGAGCCATGGTTTTGGAGATAGAGCTATTTTTGAAGATGTATCCTTTAGATTATTAAAAGGTGAGCACGTTGGATTAATAGGTGCAAATGGTGAAGGAAAATCAACTTTTATGAATATTGTTACAGATAAGCTTATGCCAGATGAAGGTAAGGTTATCTGGTCAAATAATGTTAGAGTTGGATATATGGATCAACATGCAGCTTTAGAAAAGGGAGTAAGTATTAGAGATGCTTTAAGAGATGCATTTAAATATCTTTTTGACTTAGAAACTGAAATGAACTCTCTTTATGAAAAAATGGGAGATTGTACACCAGAAGAATTAGAAAAGATGTTAGATAGAACTGCAGTTATTCAAGACCTATTAGATCATAATGGATTTTATATAATAGATGCTAAGGTAGAGGAAGTTGCAAAGGGGCTAGGGCTTTTAGATTTAGGATTAGACAGAGATGTAGATGATTTATCAGGTGGACAAAGAACAAAAATTCTTTTAGGTAAGTTATTACTTCAAAATCCGGATATACTACTTTTAGATGAGCCTACTAACTACTTAGATGAAGAACATATAGAATGGCTTAAGAGATATCTTCAAAATTATGAAAATGCATTTATATTAATATCTCACGATATACCATTCTTAAACTCAGTAGTTAACTTAATATATCATGTTGAAGAAAGAAAGCTAACAAGATATGTTGGTGATTATTATGAATTTAAGAGATTATATGAAGAAAACAAAAAGAGATTAGAAGCTGCATATGAGAAGCAACAAAAAGAAATAGCTAGATTAGAAGACTTCGTTGCAAGAAATAAAGCAAATGTAGCGACTGCTAATATGGCTAAGTCTAGACAAAAGAAATTAGATAAGATGGAAGTTATAGAGCTTTCTAAAGAAAAACCAAAGCCAGAGTTTAACTTTAAAATAGCAAGAACTTCAGGAAAGACAATCTTTGAAACAAAAGATTTAGTTATAGGATATGATTCACCACTTACAAAGCCATTAAATCTTTATATGGAAAGAGGACAAAAGATAGCTTTAGTTGGAGCTAATGGACTTGGAAAATCTACACTATTAAAAAGCTTATTAGGTAAGATACAACCTTTAAGTGGAGAAGTTCATTTAGGGGACTATCAACATATAGGATACTTCGAACAAGAAGATAGAGAAAAAAATACAAATACTTGTATAGAAGAAGTATGGCAAGAGTTCCCAAGTAAAACACAATACGAAATAAGAGCAGCATTAGCTAAGTGTGGATTAACAACTAA
>JAFSER010000029.1 GCA_017435645.1 Clostridium sp.
ACAAAGTGGTAATAAAGGGTATAATATAAGTAATAGAATTACTGACTTACAATAACTTCAATAATAATCAAAAAGGAAAAACATGTTAAGAGTATTTAAGTGGTTATGTATATATAGCATATTAGTATTTATATATTTAGGATATAACCACTATAGATATGAAGAGTATATAAAGGAGAAGATTATGCAGTGGTATGGAATGATGGATAATATGTGGGGATCTCAAGAGGCTGGGGTAGATCCTGCAGCATTTGAATTTATCCAAAATAAAAATGAACAAAATAGTGAGTATCAACTATATCTAAAAGGGATAGAGGATTTAAAAGAGGCTGAGAGAGTACAGCAAAAAGGTATAGATGCTCTATATTCTGAAAATCAATATAATCTAGCTAAAGATAGGTTTGATGGCTATATAGATAAATATTATAAGCTTAACACTTTTGAAGAAGAAGGGGCTGATAAAGATTTTATTCGAAGAGTAGTAAGTAAAAAAAGTCTTGAAGAATTACACAATCAAGTAGATAAATTAATAGCCTCAGGGAAATGGTATCCAGAAGATAAAGAGTATGTAACAGACATTTATAACTCTTTTCACGAGGGAGTTATGAATGCTGAAAAAAGAAAAGCAGCTCAACCTATAGCAGATTTAACAAAATTCTATAATGAAAGACTTGGAGCTACTAAAGGTAAAGAGCTAAGTGAAAAGGTTATAAACAGTTTTAGAAAAGATCCTAAAGCTGCTATATATGCTCACTCTATATTAGAGTTCTTAGCTTCTAAAGATCCTAGTGGTAAGAGTAGTATGGAGAGTATATTAAGGTCTCATGATTATAATGATTTATCTAATTTTATAGAGAATATGGGAAGTATAAAAGACTATGAAGGATTAAAAGAGTTTATAAAGCTAGATAATAATAATAAAGCTTTAAAAGCTTTAGGTATTGATGTAAATGAGTTTTTGACTAATATTAAATCTATAGCTGAATATAAATCTAATATGTTAAAAGATTTAGGTGATGGATATAGATATTCTCCTTATAGTATAGAGTTAAACATAGGTGGAAAGGATAATCCATATATGATAAATACAGGGATATTAGCTAATGTATTATCAATTAATGAGTTAAATAGATTAAAAGCTATAGCTGAAAAGGATAGAAAAATAGCTAATGAGATGATGGGGATTAAAGAATAATCTAGTATAATACCTTTATCTTAATATCTACGGATATTAACCGAGTCTCTTAATGGGACTTGGACTTTTAATACAATTTAAGCATATTCTTATATAATTCTTGTATAATTTCACAAAAGTTTATAAACACTAAAGTTTTTGACGACTTGAGGAGTTATATTTATCCTAGTGAGTTGTCTTTAACATATTCTAGCCCAAATGCTTTCTCCCCTTTTTTAAGGTGTATATTCCTAGAGAAAGTAGGGCAACTTTAGTATTTTGCTCTGTAAAGAGAACAAGCTCAAAGCTTATGCTTTAGGGTACCCAGCCTAGTAGCTGGGGTATTTATATTTTAACTATGATGTAATTTATGATTATCTATGTCTTTTGATTCATCTTTAGTTGTTATCAACTTATAAGCCATAAATGCTGATAGTAATAAAGATACTATTAATATTAATGTTTGTCCGTCCATCTCTTTTTCCTTTTAGGTATAGTTATAGCTGAATACATAATAAATACACTTGCTATTGTTATAGATACTGTTTTTATGTTTATATCTCCGTTTAATATTGCAAATGTTCCATTTACAAATAAACCTAATCCTATGTTTTTAACTAATTCATACATTTAATTTATCGTTCTTATTTTTGTAGAATTTTACTAAATTTATACTTCATTTTTCTTTAATATTTAGGTCTTTTAAATTGGTGAGAAACTAAGTTATTACACTTTTATTTAATTTTTATGATATAATCCGTTTTAGTTTTAAATTAAAGTAAATTTAAGGATTATATTTGATAACTGATTTGATTAATAATGTACTACCTCAAACTAACAAATCTCCACTAA
>JAFSER010000001.1 GCA_017435645.1 Clostridium sp.
ATATCAATACTGATATAGTTATATATTATCAATATTGATATAGTTTATACATTTTAAATATAAAGATAATATTATAAATTAATAAATTATTATTAAGAGAAGTAGTAGGTAAAAAAGTTAGATTTAATATATTCTAAAATAATAATAATATATTTTTAAGTATAAATTGAAAAATATTGGGAATGTAGTATAATTATAAATATACTATATATAGTGTGTATACATAAAAATAATCCTATATATAGTTATTAGAGAAGATGTATAAATAGATAGATACATATTTATTTATAGCTTTATTTGGAGGTGAAGGTTATGTTATATGTAGTAAAAAGAGATGGAAGAGAGGTTCTATTTGATTCTATAAAGATAAAAAATGCTATTAGAAAAGCTGGAGATGAAACAGGAAGAAAGTTAGAAGATAATGAACAAGAAATTATACTTAAAAGAATTATAGAATATATTGAAAAGGAAAATCGAGATAAAATCACAGTAGAGGAAATACAAAATATAGTGGAAAAGTCTTTAGATGATACTGGCTACTATAATATTAAAGAAATATACTCAAGCTATAGGAAAGAAAGAACAAATGTTAGGGAATTGAAATCTGATTTAATGAAGGCTATTAATAAAATAGGCATAGAAACAGATAGGGATAATGCGAACGTAGGTAATAATTTTAGTTCTAAGCTTCTAAGAATTGCTTCAGAATCTAATAAGTGGCATAACTTAGCTATGATGCCAAAGAAGTTAGCAAAAGCTCATGAAAATGGAGATTTGTATTTTCATGATTTAGATAGCTATAATTTAACGATAAATTGTCTTCATATTCCAACTAAAGAAGTATTACAAAGGGGATTTAATACTGGATATGGAACTATAAATCCACCTAGAAGAATAGAAACTGCAGCTCAACTTTCATGTATATTACTTCAATCATCTCAAAATGATATGTTTGGAGGACAATCTCATCCAGACTTTGATAATGATTTAGCTATTTTTGTAGATATGACAAGAAAAGAGATAAAAAGTGAGCTTCAAGAGCTTGGGATAGACTCTAATAAAATTGAAAAATTAACAGAGGATAAGCTAAGGAGAAAAGTACATCAAGCCATGCAAGGAGTAGTGTATAACTTAAACACTATGCACTCACGAGCTGGCTCACAAGTTCCTTTTAGTTCTATAAATATAGGAATTCCAAAATCAGAAGATGCTGCATTAATTTGTGAAGCATTTTTAACAGAGTATGAAAAGGGATTAGGTAAAGGAGAACAACCTATTTTCCCTAATATAATATTTAGGGTTAAGGAAGGGGTAAACAGAGAACCAGAAGATAAATATTATTACTTATATAAATTAGCTTGTAAGGTAGCAGCTAAAAGAATGAATCCAACCTTTATGAATATAGATGCAGATTTTAATAAGGAATATTATGATAAAGGATATATACCAGCAACTATGGGATGTAGAACTTATTTAATGAAGAATATTAATGGAGAACCAGGATGTAAGGGAAGAGGAAATATCTCTCCAGTAACTATTAATCTACCTAGAATTGGTTTGCAAGCTCAAGGAGATATAAATAATTTCTTTAAGATATTAGATTTAAGATTAAATTTAGCTAAGGAATCTTTAATGCATAGGTATAGTATTTTAAAAAAATTAAGAGTTAAGGATTTACCTTTTATAGCTGGAGAAAAGTTACTAAGGGGAGCAGAAGGTTTATCTCAAGAGGATTCTATTGAACCTATATTAAAGCAAGGTACATGGGGGATAGGTTTTATAGGACTTGCAGAAACATTGGTAGCATTGACTGGGCATCATCACGGAGAAATTAAAGAAGCTAAAGATTTAGGATTAAAGATAATAACACATATAAGGAATTTTACTGATAGTATAAGTGAAGAAACTAGATTAAATTGGAGTTGCTATGCTACTCCAGCTGAAGGTCTATCTGGAAAGTTTATTAAGCAAGATAAAAAGATATTTGGAGAGATTGAAGGTGTTACAGATAAGGATTATTATACAAATAGTTTTCATATACCTGTAAAATACCCAATATCAATAAAAGATAAAATAGATATTGAGGCACCTTATCATAGTCTTTGTAATGCAGGACATATAAGTTATATAGAAGTTGATGATAGACCAACAGGTGAAGTTATATTAGATATATTAGATTATGCTTATAAAAATACAAATATAAGTTATCTAGGAGTAAATTTTCATATAAGATATTGTAAGAATTGTGGATGTGACTTAAATAGTAGTGAAAAATATTGTAGTAAATGTGGAGGGAAAGATATACAAGGTATATCTAGAGTAACAGGCTATTTAAGCTTAGATGAGAGATTTGGACCAGGTAAGTATGAGGAAAGAAAAGACAGAATATCTCATATAAAGACAAAGAAAAATTATGACGTATAGCATGTATAAATATGAAAAAAGGAAGGTATTAATTAAAAAAGATACATTCCTTTTTTTACCAATGAGTATGCAAGAAGAAAAATAATAATTGCAAAAAAATGTATAAAATTAATGTTTACATTTAAAATTTACAAATAAAGTGAAATAAAAAATAAAAAACTTGCAATTATTGATAAATTTAATTTGCTTTTACTTGTTTGTAATATTTATATATGATAAAATAACATTAATAATTATCAGAATTTAATGAATTTTCAGTTGGTAATAAATAGAATAAATTAGTAAAAGGGGGATTGTATTATGTCTGTAATAAATAAAAATGGTAAAGAAGTATTTATTGTTGATACAACTTTAAGAGATGGAGAACAAACTGCAGGAGTTGTTTTTGCAAATGATGAGAAAGTAGCAATTGCTAGTATGTTAAGTGATTTAGGTGTAGATCAACTAGAGGTTGGGATTCCAACAATGGGTGGAGATGAAAAGGAATCTATTAAAAGAATAGTAAAAAGCAATTTAAAATCAAGTATTATGGCATGGAATAGAGCCGTAATAAAGGATATAGAAGAATCAATTGATTGTGGAGTAGATGCAGTAGCTATTTCTATTTCAGTATCAGATATTCATATTAAACATAAGCTTAAGACATCTAGAGAATGGGTAATTGATAATATGGTTAAATCAGTTGAATTCGCAAAAAAGAATGGATTGTATGTTTCTGTAAATGGAGAAGATGCATCAAGAGCAGATAGGGAGTTTTTAGTTCAATTTATTGAAGCAGCAAAACAAGCAGGAGCAAATAGATTTAGATATTGTGATACAGTTGGAATAATGGAGCCATTTAAGATATATGATGATATAAATTATCTTTATACAAAAACTAACTTTGATATAGAAATGCATACTCATGATGATTTTGGTATGGCAACTGCAAATGCTGTATCAGGAATCTATGCTGGTGCAAATCATGTAGGAGTTACTGTAAATGGACTTGGGGAAAGAGCTGGTAATGCAGCATTAGAAGAAGTTTTAATGTCTTTAATGTATTTATATAGATATGAAGGAAAAATAAATACAACAATGTTTAGGGATGTTTCTGAATATGTATCTAGAGCTTCAGGAAGAATATTACCATCATGGAAGGCTATAGTTGGAGATAATATGTTTATGCATGAATCTGGAATACATGCAGATGGGGCTATTAAAAATCCTAAAAATTATGAAGCTTTTGATCCAGGAATAGTTGGACTTGAAAGACAAATAGTAATAGGTAAGCATTCAGGTAAGGCTGCTATTATTAATAAATTTAAAGAATATAGTATTGAACTTACTGATTTAGCAGCTCAAGAGATTTTAGAAATGGTTAGATCAACTTCAGTAAGATTAAAGAGAAGTTTATTTGATAAGGAATTAGCTCAAATATATAAAGAGTACTTAAGAAGTAAAGAAGAGATATCTAAATAAAAAGGGGGCAATAAACAAATGGGGGATAATTTAGTTTATAAGATTTTAAAAAGTCATCTAGTTGAAGGAGAAATTGAGACAGGAAAAGAAATAGGTATAAAAATAGATAGAACCTTAACTCAAGATTCTACAGGAACTATGGCATACTTACAATTAGAAGCTATGGGAATTGATAAGGTTAAAACTAAAAAATCTGTAGCATTTATAGACCATAATATGCTACAACAAGGTTTTGAAAATGCAGATGACCATAAATTTATTCAGACTGTAGCATCTAAATATGGAGTTTATTTTTCTAAACCTGGTAATGGAATATGTCATCAAGTATTTTTAGAAAGATTTTCAGTTCCTGGAGAAACTCTTATAGGATCAGATAGTCATACACCAACAGCTGGGGGAGTTGGTATGCTTGCTATGGGAGCAGGTGGATTAGATGTTGCCCTAGCTATGGGAGGAGGAGCTTACTATATAACTACACCTAAGGTGTGTAAAATAAACTTAGTAGGAAGTTTAAAACCTATGGTAGCAGCTAAAGATATTATCCTTGAAGTACTAAGAAGATTAACAGTAAAGGGTGGAGTATCTAGAGTTTTTGAATATGCAGGAGAAGGAGTTAAAAGTTTATCTCTTCCAGAAAGAGCAACTATAACTAATATGGGAGCGGAGCTTGGAGCAACTACATCAATATTCCCAAGTGATGAAAAGACATTAGAATATTTTAAGGCACAAGGAAGAGAAGCAGATTGGAGAGAATTTAAACCAGATGAAGATGCTGTATATGATGAAGAAATAACTATAGATTTAAGTGAACTTAAGCCATTAGCAGCTAAGCCTCACAGTCCAGATAATGTTGAGGAAGTTGAAAGTATAGGAAAGATAAAGGTTGATCAAGTAGCAATAGGAAGTTGTACAAACTCTTCTTATGAAGACTTAATGAAAGTAGCAAAAATATTAAAGGGTAAAAAAGTTGATAGTGGCGTAAGTTTAGTTATTGCACCAGGTTCAAGACAAGTTATGGAGATGATAGCTAGAAATGGTGCCTTAGCAGATATAATTAGTTCAGGAGCAAGAATATTAGAGAATTCATGTGGCCCTTGTATAGGAATGGGTCAAGCTCCAGGAACAAATGGAGTATCTCTAAGAACATTTAATAGAAACTTTTATGGAAGAAGTGGAACCTTATCAGCTAATGTTTACTTAGTAAGTCCAGAAACAGCAGCAGTATCTGCTATTAATGGATATTTAACAGATCCAAGAGAGTGCGATTTAGATATTTCTGTAGAAATGCCAAAGGAATTTATAATAGATGATTCTATGATAATAGCACCTGCTGAAAATGGAGAAGAAGTAGAAGTTGTAAGAGGACCTAATATAAAGCCATTCCCAGTAAATAAAGCATTAGATGAAGTTGTAGATGGTAAAGTATTAATAAAGGTTGAAGATAATATTACAACAGATCATATTATGCCTTCTAATTCTAAGTTACTACCATTTAGATCTAACATTCCATATTTAGCTGAATATTGTTTTAATACAGTTGATGAAAAATTCCCAACTAGAGCTAAAGAAAACAATGGAGGAATAATTATAGCAGGAAATAACTATGGTCAAGGATCTAGTAGAGAGCATGCTGCATTAGCTCCTCTATATTTAGGTGTTAAAGCTGTTATTGCAAAATCTTTTGCTAGAATCCATAAGGCTAATCTTATTAACAATGGAATTATACCAATGGAATTTGAAAATGAAGCAGATTATGATAACTTAGAAGTTTTAGATGAATTAGTAATAAATGATATTAAGTTATCTTTAGTAAATGGAAGAGCTACAATTGAAAATTTAACCAAGGGAAATTCTTTCAATGTTTACATTACTTTAACAGAAAAAGAGATAGAAGTAATAAAAGCCGGTGGAAGACTAAATTATGTTAAGATAAAAGGATAAAATTATATAAAAGAGCTACTGTAGAATTTAAAATTTATTTTAAGTTTTAGAGATAGCTCTTTTTTTGCTTGTAAAAAATGGAATATAATTTATATATGGAGCATAGGAGGGAATATGAAGAGTAAGAAATTTTTAGTTATATTTATAATCATTATATTAATATCATTATTAGGAGTATTAAATAGTTCTAATATTGAAATATTATTAAGTAAATTTAGCAATGAAACTACTACAGAAACTACAATAGAAACTACAGAAGATGAGATTGAACCTGTAGTTGATAATAAAGAAAAGATAAATACTATAGAAATAGCAGCTACAGGAGATATTTTAATACATAAAGAAATATTAGCAACTCAGTACAATGAAGAAACAGATTCATATGATTTTAAGAATACACTTCAATATGTAAAAGATTATTTAAGTAATGTTGATTTAACTATATCAAATTTAGAAGGAACTTTGTCTGGTATAGAGAATTATGGTTTTTCTGGATATCCAAGCTTTAATGCTCCAGATGAATTAGCAGATGCAATGAAATGGTCAGGTATCGATGTAGTTAATAATATGAATAACCATTCATTAGACAGAGATATTAGAGGCTTTTATAGAACAAGGGAAGCATTAGAAAATAGAGGATTTGATATAATAGGTACTAGAGCAGATACTAGCGAAAATAGATATATTATAAAAGATATTAATGGGATAAAGTTAGGTATTATTTCATATAGCTACACTATGACTGCTGAAGGTGGAGTTAGAGGTCTAAATGGAACTCCAATATCAGATGAGGTTTATCCTTTAATGAATACTTTTAGAGAGGATTCTCTAGAAGAGGATTTTCAGAATATGAAAGAAGAAATAGATAAAATGAAGGCTAGTGGGGCTGAAGTTATAATATTTTATATGCATTGGGGAGATGAATATGAATTAGAGCCTAATGAAACTCAAATAAGAATAGCTAAATTTTTAGCTAATAATGGAGTAGATATAACATTTGCTACTCATCCACATTCATTACAACCAATAGATATTATAAAGTCAGAAGATGGGTTACATGAAATGTCTGTTATTTATTCAATGGGAAATTTTCTATCTAGCCAAAGGACAGAAAGAATACAAAATCCCTATACTGAAGATGGTATTATTGTTTTTGTTAAAATTAATAAAAATGAAGATACCGGGGAAATAAAAGTAGAATATCCAACATATTTACCAACTTGGGTTAACTGGTATGAAAAAGATGGAGATTTATTCTATGAAGTAGTACCTGCAACTATTGATGATGCTACTTATTTAACAGAAGAGGGAAAGGTAAGAGTAACAGAATCTTTAAATAGAACTAAGAAAATAATTGAATCATATAGTGATAAAATAAAAATAAGATAATTAATTTTCAATGGGGTGAACTGAGATGAATAATACTATTAGATTATCTGGAATTGTATATGAGAGTTTAGTAAATGGACCAGGACTTAGAAGAGTATTTTTTTCTCAAGGATGTAAGCATAACTGTGATGGTTGCTTTAATCCAGCAACTCATGATTTTAATGGAGGAGAAGAAAAAGAGATAGCTGAATTAATAGAGGATGTATATAAAAATCCAATGATTAAAGGGATAACATTTAGTGGAGGAGATCCTTTTGAAAGAGCTGAAGAGTTTGCGTATATGGCCAAGGCTTTTAAAAATAAAAATTTAAACATATGGAGTTACACAGGATATACTTTTGAATATATAATTAATAATTTAGATGAAAGAGCTGGATGGAGAGAATTAATAAGTAATATAGATGTATTAGTAGATGGGAAGTTTGAAAAGGATAAAGCAATTGAAGGATTAAAATTTAGAGGCTCAAGTAACCAAAGAATTATTGATGTAAAGAAAAGTCTAAAGAGTGGAGATATAATTTTAGTAAGGGTCTAATAGATATAGATAAATATTAGAGTTTAAATAATAAATTATAGTATAAATGAGAATTATTTTATAAATTATAGTTAGTAATAAGGAGATTTTATGGATATTTATTTAGAAAGTATAATTTTATTTGTTTTTTTACTACCAATTTGGATAATAACAAGAATTATAGTATTTAGATTAAATAGTAGAATTAAAAAAGAGTTTTCACTGAAAAGAGAAATACTATTAAACATATTTTTTATATATATAATTTGTTTTATAGGGGTTACCTTATTTCCATTAAAAATAAATTTTAATGCAGATAATACTTGGATTTTAATAAATGCTATACCTGTTATGAATACAGTGAAAGAAATAACAAATATAGCAGAAAATCCTAATATGTATAGTTTTATGATAGTATTCTGGATAAAAAATATAGTGGGTAATCTAATTCTTTTATTTCCATTAGGGATAATAATGCCTATATTATGGAATAAGTTTAGTAATGGATTTAGAGTAATAGTATTTGCCTTTAGCATATCTTTAAGTATTGAAGTATTACAACTTCTATCTAGTTATATTGGAAATATTGGAAGGATTTTTGATATAGATGATATTTTACTTAATACTATTGGTGCACTTATAGGATACATTATATATAAAAAATTTATTATGAATAAGTTGAATTTATTTAAAAACAAGTATTTAAAAAATTTAATGTAATTTAGTATTGGATTTTTATTATATAAAATGAACTTAAAATAAAAAAATATATAGGATTATTTTTTGCTTTAAGGTTAAGTTACAAAACTAAAAATTAACTAAAGGGTAATGACTATGAACTATAATAAAATAGTATAGACCTAAGAAAAACAAAAACTTAATTTTTTATATAAGTAAGATTTAAAGATGTATTATTAATTATTTTTATAATTAATACACTAAAATAAATAATATATTTATTAATATACTAGCATTAATAACATATATGATTATATTAATATAATTATAAAATAATATACTAAAACAAACCATATACTTATAAAATAAAAAAGCGCCGAAGCGCTTTATAAATAAATGGGGGATGGGACCTGTATAAACAGGTTTTGTATCTACAATTATAGTATTGACAATATTCAGATTTATATACATTAAAGATTAAAAAAATTTAGAATTAAATATAAGTAATAATTATGATTCGTTGAATTGATAATTTAATAGTGATATGATAATAAAAGATATTTATGTAGAGGTGATTAAATGAATATAAATTATAGACAACTAACTTGTTCTACAGCGGAAGCTTTAGTGATATATTTATTAGAAGGTAAATTGCAAGTAAAAAATGAAGTATTATATAAAAATATAAAGTTTGCAGAGGATAAGGAATTATTTACTGGGAAGAATGGAGAAGTATATACTTTTACTAAGGAAGCTAATGATATTATTCAAACAGTGGTATTAGTTGGCTTAGGAAAAGAAGAAGATTTAAACTTAAATAAAATTAGAGAAGCTACAGGAAGAGGAATTAAAAAGATAGCTAGTTTAGGATTGAAAAATATATTCTTAAGAGTTCCTCACACTGAAAAAATAAGCCTTGAAGAATTAATAAAAGCAATGGCAACTTCGTCTAAATTAGCTAATTATACATTTAACAAATATAAGACAGATATTAAGTCTAAAGAAGAATTAAACATTTCAATTTCTAGATGTGGAATTAAAGAAGCTACTAAAGAGATTGAAGATGCTATAAATGAAGGTATTGAAATAGCTAATGGAATAATTACAGCAAGAAATTTAGTAAATGAACCTTCAAATATAATTTATCCAGAAACTTTAGCAGAAGAGGTTATTAAAGCTGGAAGTAAAAATGGTTTTGAAGTTGAGATTAAAGGAATTGAAGAAATAAAAGCTTTAAATATGGAGGCTTTTTATAATGTAGCAAAGGGATCATCTAAAGAGCCTAAGCTAATAGTTATGAGATATTTTGGAGATAAGAATAATAAAGAAAATATTCTTGGACTTGTAGGGAAAGGATTAACTTATGATTCAGGTGGATATTCTATAAAGCCAACTAGTGGAATGGTTGATATGAAGTCTGATATGGGTGGAGCAGCTTCAGTTATTGGAGCCATGTCAATTATAGCAAAAAGAAAATTAAATATTAATGTAATTGCAGTTATAGCAGCTTGTGAAAATTTAATTTCTGGAGATGCATATAAACCAGGTGAGATAATAGGAAGTATGGCTGGAAAAACAATAGAAATAAACAACACAGATGCTGAAGGGAGATTAACTTTAGTAGATGCAGTTCATTATATAATTACTAAAGAAAATGTTAATGAAGTTATAGACTTAGCAACATTAACAGGAGCAGCTTTAGTTGCTTTAGGAGAAACTACTACAGCAGTAGTAACAAATAATGATGAGTTTTATAATGAGTTAAAAGAAGCTTCAGAATATACTGGAGATAAGATATGGCAATTGCCTGCTTTTGATGAATATAAAAAGTTAATTAAATCAGATATTGCAGATTTAAAAAATAGTGCAGGAAGATTTGCGGGAACAATAACAGCAGGATTGTTTATTGGTGAATTTGTTCAAGATAAGCCTTGGTTACATTTAGATATAGCTGGTACTGCTTGGGCTTCAAGTAATAGTAATTTAAGTGTTAAAGGTGGAACTGGAGCATTAGTTCATACATTATATGAATTAGCAAAAAAAAGAAATAAATAGAAAAGTAGAAATTAAGAGTTATTAAAAAGTTCGGTTTTATGCCGAGCTTTTTTATAATATCAAGAGTTGTTATTCAAATTTTAAACGTATTTCAAAGCTATTAGGATATGATTGAAAAATGTACATTGCTTATTATAATATACATATTTTACTATAATTTTATGATAGTAATCATTATATCAATTATAGTAATAAAGTAAATGAAAAATAAAAATATCAAATTTTGTAGTAAGAGGAGAAGTATCTCAGAAGTTTATAAAACAACACCTGAAACTAATGATATTAAAAAGACTCAAATAACAAATTACTTATTCAATATTTATTAAAAGCAGGAAAGTACAACAGGATAAGTAATTCAGAATTAAACACAGTAATAAAACTAGTAAATAAGAAGCTTAGATTAATTTCGAGCTTCTTTGATTTGATTATTTATTTAAAATATTTTAAAAATAGATTTATTGACAAGGAATAGGTAAAAATCTATATTAAAATAAAGTATAAAACTATGGAGGATTTAGATGAAGAAAAAGGTAGCATTTATTTGTGTTCATAATTCTTGTAGATCACAAATGGCAGAGGCATTAGGTAAATTATATGGTAGTGATATTTTTGAAAGTTATTCAGCAGGAACTGAAACCAAACCTTTAATTAACCAGGATGCAGTAAGGATAATTAAAGATTTATATAATATAGATATGAATGAATCACAAAAATCTAAGTTAATTAGCGATATTCCAGAAGTAGATATAGTTATAAAAATGGGATGTAACGTAGTATGTCCAGTTGTTTCTGGTAAGCATATAGAGGACTGGGGATTAGAAGATCCAACAGGAAAATGTGATGAAGAGTTTATTAATACTGTTAGAATTATAGAAGAGAAAGTTAAGGATTTAATAAATAGAATAATAAATAAAGAGCTGTAGAGACAGCTCTTTATTTATTTATTGTATTTAGAATACCACAGGTTCGACCTGTGGTTCTAAAAAGCTTCTAGCGGTGAGTAGAAATAAAAAAACCTCCATTGTAAGATTATAGTAGGTTTGCCGACCACAACTATAACACAAGGAGGTATCCAATATGGATAATAGTAGTTTAGCACATAGCA
>JAFSER010000030.1 GCA_017435645.1 Clostridium sp.
ATATATTAATTATTCTTTTTATAAATTCTTTATCTAAAGAATATAACATAGCCATCTCTTCTGTAATAACTTTACTATTATATAAATTAATTAATGACATATCCATATTAATCATTCCATATTTATTTCCTGTTTGAATTACAGTATCAATTTGATATATTTTCCCTTCTCTAATTAGATTTCTAATTGCAGGCGTAGTTACCATTATTTCTAAAGCTGCTACTCTACCTACCTTATTACTTGTAGGAATTAACTGTTGAGAGATGATTCCCTCTAATACACTTGATAATTGCATCTTTATCTGTTGCTGTTGAGATGGAGGAAACACATCTATTATTCTATTTAAGGTTTTAGCTGCACCAATAGTATGTAATGTTGATATAACTAAATGACCTGTTTCTGCTGCCGTTATAGCAATAGATATTGTATCTAAATCTCTCATCTCACCAACAAGTATAACATCTGGGTCTTCTCTTAATGCAGCTTTTAATGCAGATTTATAACTTTTACTATCACTACCTATTTCTCTTTGATTTATTATTGATTTATTATGCTTATGCAAATACTCTATAGGATCCTCTAAAGTTATAATATGTGCTTCTCTAGTATTGTTAATTTCATTTATAATTGCTGCCATAGTAGTACTTTTCCCACTCCCTGTAGCTCCTGTAATTAAAATTAATCCCTTATTTTTTTCTATTATACTTTTAATAATTTTCGGATGATTTAATTCACTTAAAGATGGTACTTTTAGAGAAATTACTCTTATAGCTATAGCATCATAATTCCTTTGCTTATATATATTAACTCTAAATCTTCCTAAATTTTCAACTGAATAAGCTACATCTATTTCCCCAATATTAGTATACTCTTCATATCTATTAGCTAAAATTTCTTTAGAAAATTCCCTTAATATACTATTACTTAACTTTTGATCTCCTATTTTAATCAACTTTCCTTGTACTCTAATTGTTGGTTCTAAATTAAATGTTAAGTGTAAATCTGAAGCCTTTTTCTCTATTGTTTTTTTCAACAGTTCTTTCAAAATATATTCCAACTTATTCCTCCTCTAAGCTACTTTAATTTTAAATATGCATCGACTCTTTTTAAACATAAATAAAAATAACAAATTGTTATTTTTATTTATGTGACATTTCTTTTTTTAATTTTCTTAAAGCTTTTTTTTCTATTCTTGACACATAAGATCTAGAAATACCTAAAAGTGCTGCAATTTCTCTTTGTGTTCTACATCTACCATCTATAAGGCCATATCTCATTTTTAAAATACTACCTTCCCTTTCAGTTAAAGAAATTCCTATTTTTTTATAAAGTTGTTTTACTTCAAGATTACTTTCAACCTTTTCCAAAACAGAATCCTTTTCACTACTTAATACATCAATTAAACAAATTTCATTACCTTCTTTATCAACTCCAATAGGGTCTTGTAAAAACACTTCATTTTTTTGTTTTTTATTATTTCTAAAAAGCATTAAAATTTCATTTTCTATGCATCTTGAGGCATATGTTGCTAATCTAGTTCCTTTTCCCGCATCAAATGAATCTATAGCCTTTATTAATCCCACAGTTCCAATAGATATTAATTCATCAATATCTTTATTAGGAAAATTATATTTCTTCACAATATGAGCTACTAATCTTAAATTTCTCTCTATTAAGATACTTTTTGCTTCCTTATCTCCTTTTTTTAATAAATTTAAATAATGCTCTTCTTCACTTTCTTCTAATGGTTTAGGAAATGTATTATTGCCTGTAATATATCCTGTTAAAAATATTGAATTACATAGCAAATCTATTATATTAGATATAAAAAACAATGGACTTCCTCCTAGTAATGCTTATTATATAATATGATAAAATTCAAAAATATTGCTTTTGTTTTTAAATTTATTATTATATAAAACAATTACTATCCTTTAATTCCACAAACACTTTAAATTTTAATTAATTATCAAAAATATCTTAAAGCTTTATTTCTAATATTATAATTTTGATTTTTTAAATTAATTTTTTGTTAATTCTGTTACTATATCTTTAAAAATAGGTGCTCCTGTATTTCCTCCCCCTAATTCTCTTCCATCAGGATGCTCTTCTCCAATATTAGGTGCTATAACAACTATTGTATATTTTTTACCTTCTAATTCAAAATATCCAGCAAACCATCCATGATTGATTCCTCCATTTCCTGTAGCTGTTCCTGTTTTGCCTCCAATATTTACATTTTCAACCTTTGCTTCAAATCCAGATCCTTCCCATATAACCTTTTTCATATTTTCTTGAGTCAACTTTGCAGCAGTTTCACTAAAAATTCTTATTTCACTTTCACTAAAACTTTCAATTATTTCATCTTTATCGTTAACTATCCCTTCTATAATTGTTGGTTTAATATATACTCCATTATTAACAATAGTATTGTAAACACCAGCCATTTGTACTGGTGTAACCATTACAGTTTGGCCAATTGATATATTATTCATACTATTTTCTTCTGAGGGCTTAACCCCTGATGCTTCAGTTCTATTCTCGCCTTGTAAATTTAAAACCGGCTTAAATAAGCCTATTTTTTCTAAGTAATCCATCATAGTACTATATCCTATATTTATTCCGATTTTTGCAAAAACATCATTACATGATACTTTCAACGCATCTTCAACAGATAAAGTTCCATGAGCATATGAACTTCCATTTTTGCTACATATTTCTCCATTGCACATAAATGTATCTTGAAGACTTATTAATCCTTCATCCAATGCTATAGCTTCAGTAAGAACTTTAAATATTGAACCTGGTTCATATCCTAATTGTTCAATACCTAGATTTACATTTGCTTGACTTTCATCCTTTTGTACCATTGCCCTTATCTTACCAGTTTCTGCTTCTGATACAACAACTCCTATATTCTCTAAAAAAGCATACTCTTCTTTATTTAAAATATTTCTTATAACTTCCTCCCATGATAAATCTATAGTTAACTTTATGTTTTTATTATTTGTTTCTATAAGCTTACCATTATCATATATAGATTTATCATCTAAATAAAATTTAGCTACAGGATAGGTATTATCTTTTATATATGAATATAACTTTCCATCTATTGATTCTTCTATAATACTTTCTTCATTGATATTAGAAAAAATATTATTTGTTTTCCAAGCTTCTTTTGTATCTATCTCATCATAAATATATGTGTATATTCCCTTTACATTATTTAATTTATTTACCTTATTATATGTTTCCTCACTTATTTCATAATATATTTTTCCTGAATTTTTAATAACATCTGAATAATTGAAATTTGGATCTTCTGTTTTCATTATAAAATTTAAGGCCATCAAATCCTCTAATGTTTCTTCATAATTATTTAACATAAAAGGCTTTGTATCTAAGACCAGAATATATTTTTTATTATAAGTTATTGCGTCTCTTCCATTAGTATCAAAAATCCTATAATTCATTTGTGATAAATTTTCTGATTGATAATTTTGTATTTCTCCTTCGACAATTAATGACGGGAATATTTGTAAAAAAATTAATCTTATACTTAAAACTAATATTATTATTAAAAATATTAATTTTATATATCTTATTCTCTTAAATTCTAATACCTTTTCTTTTTTCATAAAAAAATACCTCCCTAGCCTTAATTTTAGCCTAGAAAGGTATTTTTTATACAAATTTTACTATTTTAAGATATCTTTTATTTTTGATACAAGAATATCTATTGCTACTTTATTTTGTCCGCCTTCAGGAACTATAATATCTGCATATCTTTTAGTTGGTTCTGTAAATTGTAAGTGCATTGGTCTTACTACATCTAAATATTGATTAACAACTGATTCAACTGATCTGCCTCTTTCATTTATATCTCTTATTAGTCGTCTAAGTATTCTAATATCTGCATCTGTATCTACATAAACTTTTATATCTAGTAAATCTCTAAGTCTTTCATCTTCAAGCACTAAAATACCTTCGACAATTATTATATTTCTTGGTTCAACTCTTACAGTTTCCTTTGATCTATTATGACTAGAAAAATCATATATTGGCTTATCTATTGATTCTCCATTAATTAATTTATTTAAATGTTCAATTAATAAATCATTATCAAAAGCCTTTGGATGATCATAATTTGTCTTTACTCTTTCCTCCATTGACAAATCACTTTGATCTTTATAGTACATATCTTGTTGTATCATAGCAATACATTCAGTTGAAAAGCTTGTGTATATTGCATCAGCAATACTACTTTTTCCTGATCCAGTACCACCAGTAATTCCGATTAGTATTGGCTTATTCATTATAGTTCCTCCTTTGTACGTCTAAAGCTCTAAAACTTTTTTTCCTTTTATTAACATGTCTTTTTCTTTTAATGGAGTATCAACTTTAACTTTAAATATCATGTGAGCTCTATTAGCTACATTTGTATTTGTATTTCTCTCCACATCAAACATTTCATTAAGCTTAACATTAAAGTATGGTGTATTAGCTCTTAAAACTTCTACCTCTTCACCTTCAAACACTCTATTTTTTTGTAGTATTGTTGCTTCTTTTGTTTCTTCGTCATAACTTTGAACTATTCCAACAATATCATAATCTCTTATATACGATGAAACATCATATGTTTGCTCTCCCATTTTTCCAAAGAAGAAACCTGTATGATATTGTCTATGACTAATTTTTAATACTGTTTCTAACCATTCTTCTTTGAATTCATATCCTTCTGGATTTTCAAAATATGCATCAAGAGCCTCTCTATAAGCTTTTACTGTAGAAGCTACATAAAACTCATTTTTCATTCTTCCTTCAATTTTCAAAGAATGAACTCCACTCTTTACTAGTTCTGGAATATGTTTAATCATACATAAATCTTTTGAATTCATTATATATGTTCCATTTTCATCTTCAACAACAGGATAGTACTCCCCTGGTCTTGTTTCTTCAACTAAATAATATTTATATCTACAAGCATTTGAGCAAATTCCTTTATTTGAATCTCTACCTAACATATAGTTAGATATTAAACATCTTCCTGAATATGCTATACACATTGATCCATGAATAAATACTTCAAGCTCACATCCTTCTGGAGTTTTTTGATTTATCTCAGTAATTTCTTTTAATGTTAATTCTCTAGCTAAAACTATTCTCTTAACACCTTGATCATACCAAAATTTTGTTGCTAAATAATTTGTTATATTTGCTTGAGTACTTAAATGTATTTCTAAATTAGGTGCTGCAAGCTTTGCTGCAGCTACTATTGATGGATCAGCTACTATTATTGCATCTACTCCTAAATCATATAGTCCTTTTATATATTCTTCTACTCCCTTTAAGTCATGATTTCTTGGAAAAACATTCATAGTTACATATAGTTTTTTTCCTCTATCGTGACAATACTTTATTCCTTCAGCCATTTCTTCATTAGTAAAATTATCTGAAAAGGCTCTTAAATTTAAACGTCCTCCACCTATATATACAGCATCTGCTCCAAAATCTATTGCTATTTTTAGTCTCTCTAGACTTCCTGCTGGTGCTAAAATCTCTGGTTTAATCATGTATTTACCTCCTTTTAGTCACTGCAATTCCATCTCCCATTGGTATTACAGAAGTAATTAAATTTTCATCTTTAGATACTAACTCTAAATATTTTCTCATTCTTTTCACTATAGTAATTTTTCTTCTCTTTACTAAATCATCTGATGCTACCATACCTCTAAAAAGAACATTATCAGCAACTATAATACCATCTTCACTTAATAATCTTAAACAATTCGGTAAAAAATGGTTGTAATGTCCTTTTCCTGCATCCATAAAAATTAAATCATATTGCCCTTCTAGATTTTCTAAAATCTCAAGACAATCTCCCTGTTTTATCTCTATCTTATGCTCTAAATTATATTTTTTAAAGTTTTCACTAGCATATTTTATCATATTTTCATCACGTTCAACAGTAGTAATACTTGCTTTATTCCCTGATGCTTCATGCATTAAAATAGCTGAATATCCTATAGCTGTTCCTAATTCTAGTATTTTCATAGGTTTTTTCATACTAACTATAAACTCTAAAAATTTTGCTGTTTCCTTTTGTGCAATTGGAACTTTATTTTCTAAAGCAAAATCCTCTAATTCCTTATATTTATCAGATGCTTGTGGTATTAAGCTTCTAATGTACTCTTCCATATAATCATAAGTTATTCCACTCATGTTACTCCTCCAAATAATAAGTTAATTATTCATATCCAAGTTCTTTTAATTTATTAGCAAAGTCATTATCATCATTTGTAAAATAATGAGTATTTTCATCTTGAAGAACATAGAATAAATAATTGGTTTCTTCTGGTTTTAATGCTGCTATAATTGAGTCTAATCCAGGATTAGAAATTGGCCCTACAGGTAACCCATAGTATTTATATGTATTATATGGAGAATCTTCTTCTAAATGCTTATATAATACTGTATCCACATGTTCTCCTAATGCATAAATAACCGTTGCATCTACTTGTAACTTCATTCCAATATTTAGTCTATTAACTATAACTGAAGATATTAAAGCTCTTTCGCTATCTATTTTTGCTTCTTTTTCTATAATAGACGCAATTGTAATAATAGTTTCAATATAATCCTCTTTAATCTCTACATTAGCTTCTTTAACTGCTGTAGTAAATATCTCTTCAAATCTAGCAAGCATCTTATCTATTATTTCATTAGGTTTTTCGCCTATTTTTATTAAATATGTATCAGGAAATAAGTATCCTTCTAAATTATATTTTTTCCTATTATCAATTTTTATATAACTTGGTAATTCATATTCCTCTACTGCTAACAGAAAATCTTTTTTACTACAAATCCCTTCATTTTCTAATTTCTCACCTATATCTTCTATAGTATATCCCTCTGGAACTGTAAATTTAACAACATTTAATGTTGATTCACTAGTTAGTGTTTCTATTAAATCTTCTAATGAAACTTCCTTATGTAAAACGTATTCTCCTTGCTTAATATCAGTATTCTTACCTAATATCCTAACATATAGTTTTATAAAAGATGTATTTTTTATTTTCTTTTGTTCTGATAAATTATCAATAACACTATAAAAACTATCTCCATCCTCAACTTTTACAACAATATCATTTTCAGATTTTAATGGTTTATTGATTACATTTATAAAATATACTGAACATATTATAAGTAAAGCTAAAATAATCATTATGGGAATTATTTTCAAGCTAACTTTTCTCATAAAAACCCCCTACATATAAAGTAAATAGCCTCTTTAGGCTATTTACCTTATTATAATACTTTTTTATTGACTTATAAAGCTTTTATTATTTTTTACTTCTACTTGTAATTCTTCTTCTTTCAGCAGCATCTAATACTCTTTTTCTCATTCTTATATTTTCTGGTGTTACTTCTACTAGTTCATCAGAGTTTATAAATTCAAGACATTGTTCTAATGTCATTGGTCTTGGAGGAGTTAATTTTAAAGCATCATCTGATCCTGAAGCTCTTGTATTTGTAAGTTTTTTACCCTTACACACATTAATATCAATATCTTCGGCTCTTGAACATTCTCCAACTATCATACCTTGATATACAGGTACACCAGCCCCTATAAATAAGCTTCCTCTTTCTTGAGCATTAAATAATCCATAAGTTATAGCATCTCCATCTTCAAATGAACATATTGATCCTCTACTTCTTCCTGGTATTTCTCCTTTAAATCCATCATATCCATGAAATACGTGATTCATTATCCCATTCCCCTTAGTATCAGTCATAAACTCACTTCTAAATCCTATAAGCCCTCTAGCTGGTACTACAAACTCAAGTCTAGTATATCCATTTACTGCTGAAGTCATATTTACCATTTCTGCTTTTCTAGGTCCTAATTTTTCCATTACTGGTCCCATAAATGCTTCTGGTACATCTATTGTTAAATACTCCATAGGCTCTAATTTCTTACCATTTTCTTCTTTAAATATAACATTAGCCTTTGAAACTTGGAATTCATAACCTTCTCTTCTCATTGTTTCTATTAATATAGATAAATGTAATTCCCCTCTACCTGATACTTCAAAACAATCTGAAGATATTTCATTAACTCTTAAGCTTACGTTAGTTTCTAATTCTTTTAATAATCTATCTCTTAAATGTCTAGATGTAACAAATTCACCTTCTCTACCTGCAAAAGGAGAATCATTTACCATAAAATTCATACTTAATGTTGGCTCATCTATTTCAACAAATGGAAGGGCTTCTGGGTTTAAGGCATCTGCAATTGTTTCTCCAATATTACAATCTGGTATACCACTTAAAGCTATAATATCTCCTAAAGCAGCTTCTTGTGCATCTTCTCTATTTAATCCATTATAAGTAAATATGCTAGATACTCTATAAGTGCTTGTACTTCCATCATTTCTTACTAACGCAACTTGTTGATTCTTTTTAACTCTTCCTCTATGGATTTTACCTATAGCTATTCTACCTACATATTCATTAGTATCTAATGTAGTTACAAGCATTTGGAATGGTCCATCTATTTCACCCTTTGGAGGTTCAACATTTTCTAATATAGTTTCAAATAATGGTACCATATCAGTATTTGTATCTTCAACATTATATCTAGCAAAACCTTCCCTAGCTGATGCATAAATTATTTTAAAATCAAGTTGATCATCATCTGCACCAAGTTCTATAAATAGTTCAAATACTTCATCAATTACTTCTTCTGGTCTAGCATTTGGCTTATCTATTTTATTTATAACAACTATTGGTTGTAATCCTAATTCTAAAGCTTTCTTTAATACAAACTTAGTTTGAGGCATTGGACCTTCATAAGAATCTACAACTAATAATACTGAGTCAACCATTTTAAGAACACGCTCAACTTCTCCTCCAAAATCAGCATGACCTGGTGTATCTACTACGTTAATTTTTACATCATTATACATTATCGCAGTATTTTTAGACAGAATTGTGATTCCTCTTTCTTTTTCCAAATCATTAGAGTCCATTACTCTTTCTTCAACTTTTTCATTACTTCTAAAAACATGACTTTCTTTTAATAAAGCATCTACTAATGTAGTTTTACCATGGTCAACGTGAGCAATTATAGCAATATTTCTAATATCATCTCTACTAATTAAATTCATTTAATTTCCTCCATTGTGTTTTTATATATTGTTTTTTTATATAATGTAAACATATAAATTATTTTTTCCAAAATAAAATTGGATACAACAGTATCCAATTTTCTTAAAAAATCATTTAAACTATACTTATTCTATGATTATTATAGAGAAATGTCAACCTTTCAGATTATATTTCCATTATTATCGGTAATATCATCGGCTTTCTCTTTGTTTTTTCGTAAAGATAACTTCTTAATTCATCTCTAACTTTAGCCTTTAAACTTGCCCAATCTGAAATATTACGTTCTCCACATTCTATTAATACATTCTTAACTATTTCTTTAGCCTCGTCCATTAATCCTTCTGACTCTTTAACATAGACAAATCCTCTAGAAATTATATCTGGTCCTGCAATAATTGAGTTACTTTCCTTTGATAAGGTTACAACTACTGTTAATATACCATCTTGAGATAAATGTTTTCTATCTCTTAATACTACACTTCCAACATCTCCAACACCTAAACCATCTACAAAAACTTGACCATTATTTACTGTACCATTTCTTCTAATTGAATTTCTAGTTATTTCTATAACTCCACCATTTTCAGGAATTACTACATTCCCCTCTGGCATTCCTAAAGAAATAGCTAATTCTCCATGTTGCTTTAAATGTCTATATTCTCCATGAACTGGAATAAAGAATTTAGGTTTAACTAATGCTTGCATAAGCTTTAGCTCTTCTTGACAAGCATGACCTGAAACATGAACTTCTGCTAAAGATTTATAAATAACTTCTGCTCCCTTTTTAAATAATTGGTTAATTACCTTAGAAACTAATTTTTCATTACCTGGAATAGGAGTTGCTGAAATAATAACAGTATCTCCTTCAACTATATTAACCTTTCTATGATCAGAGTTAGCCATTCTAGCTAAAGCAGACATTGGTTCTCCTTGACTTCCTGTAGTTATAATAACTACTTTATCATTAGGATATTTATTTATTTGATCAATACTTACTAATATATCTTTCTTAAATTCTAAATACCCTAATTCTGAAGCTACATTTACTATATTCTCCATACTTCTTCCTGATACAGCTACTTTTCTATCATACATACTAGCAGCATCTATTATCTGTTGTATTCTATGGATATTTGAAGCAAAAGTTGCAATTATCATTCTTCCCTTTGCCTTAGCAAATAGTCTTGCAAAACTCTCACCTACTACCTTCTCAGACATAGTATATCCTGTTTTTTCTACATTTGTAGAGTCTGCCATCATAGCTAAAACTCCTCTTTTCCCTATTTCTGCAAATCTTGCAAAATCCATAGGTTCACCATCTATTGGGGTATAATCTATTTTAAAATCTCCAGTATGCAATACTACTCCTAATGGAGTGTGTATCGCAATTGCTACTGAATCCGCTATAGAGTGGTTAGTTTTAATAAACTCTACAGAAACTGAATTTAATTTAATAACATCTCTTGGCTTTACTCTTATTAATTCTGTTGATGCTAATAATCCATGCTCTTTTAACTTTGTTTCAACAATTCCAAGAGTTAATTTAGTTCCATATACAGGTACATCTAACTCTCTTAATACATACGGTAATGCCCCTATATGGTCCTCATGTCCGTGAGTTAGGAATATTCCTCTTATTTTATCTTTATTCTTTAATAAATAACTTATATCTGGTATTACTAAATCTATACCGAACATATCTTCATCTGGAAATTTAAGGCCACAATCTATAACTACTATATCTTCTTTATACTCTATTGCAGTAATATTTTTACCTATTTCATTTATTCCACCTAAAGGAATAATCCTAACCTTAGCCTTTTCGTTTTTCAATATGTCCCCTCCTTTTTCTTATATTATGTAACTTTAAAGTACCTATAAAAAAAACACTTTTTTATCTATTGTTATTATCTATATCCATTTTACTTTGACATTTTCTGCAAATCCCAAAAAACTTTACGCTATGATCTATAATTTTAAAACCATAAGTTCTTTCTACTTCTTCTTCTAATTCATCTAAAAGATCATCTTCAACTTCAATAATACTTCTACATTCATTACAAACTAAGTGATGATGTCTATGTCCTTCATCCTTTCGAGCTAACTCATATCTACTACATCCATCATCTAAATCTATCTTACAAACACCACCTAATTCTTCTAATAAAATAATAGTTCTATATACTGTAGCTAATCCTATCTCCGGACAATTTTTCTTTACTTCATCATAAATTTCTTCTGCAGTTAAGTGTTCTCCTTGTTTTTCTATAATAGTATCAACTATAGCTCTTCTTTGAGGAGTTAATTTATATCCCTTTTGTTTTAAATCTTCCTTTAAAGTATTGAAATCTATACCATTTTTATTTCCCACAGATAACACACTCCTTTCATAAATATTTTTATATACTACAAACTATTCTTCTGAAAAAATAGTATCATATGCTTCTTGAACAGCTGCAAGTTCTACTTCATCATCAATAGGAATTAATAAATCATCTCCATCTTCATCTACTCCTACTTTTAAAGCAAATATATCTTCTTCAGTATATTCATCATCATACACTATAACATATTCACTTTTTTCTTCAGTATCTGGATTAACCATATCAAAAAATGCAACTACATTTAATTTAACTAAATTTCCATCCTCATCATATAATTCAATTTGTTTTAAATCTTTATTCATAATATTTCTCCTTTTTTTAATTTTAAATTTCACTATAAATGTTGTCAATAACAATTTTCAATTGAAATTTAAACATTACTTCATACTTATTCTATCTAAATAACCTTGCAATATATATATTGCTGCAATTTTATCTACAATTTTTTTCCTCTTATTTCTAGATAAATCTGCTTCTAACATTGCTTTATGTGCTGCAACAGTAGTTAATCTCTCATCCCACATCTCTATTTTTAATCCTAATGATTCTTTAATTTTTTCAGAAAACTCAATAACTCTTTCTCCTGATTCTCCTATAGTACCATTCATATTTTTAGGTAATCCAATTACTATTGTTTCTACAGAGTAATCTTTACATATTTTTTTTATTTCTTCAATATCTTGTTCTTTCTTAGTTCTTCTTATAGTTGTAACTCCTTGAGCAGTCCATCCTAGCGGATCACTTACTGCAACTCCAATAGTCTTTGATCCTATATCTAACCCTAATGTCCTCATAATAATACTCCTTAAATTTTAAAGAGTGCCCGCTTAACGGGCACTCTTTATTTTATTTCTAAATAAGATTTTATAACTTCCTCAAGAATTTCATCTCTTTCAAGTTTTCTTAGTAAAGCTCTTGCTCCGTTGTAGCTTGTAATGTAAGAAGGGTCTCCTGAAATGAGATATCCAACTAATTGATCAACCGGATTATAACCTTTCTCCTGTAACGCATTATAAACATCCGTTAATATTGACTTTGTTAAATCTTCCTTATTGATGTTCAAATTAAATTGCATTGTTTGGTCTAAGTTGTTCTTCATACAATTGCTGCCTATTTGCAGCCCACCCCCTTACTTATATTTAATTAAATTTAGTATAGTAATAGTATTCCATACCTTTATAAAATTTATTCAATATTTTTTTATAAGTATATTATAACTTATAAAAAAATAAAAGTACACTATTTTACTAAAGATTCTACCACAGAATATGTTACTTCTATAGCATCTTCTATATTTTCAGGTTTCTTACCACCAGCTTGAGCCATATCTGGTCTTCCACCTCCACCGCCTCCAACAACAGAAGCTACTTCCTTAATAATTTTTCCACAATGAATTCCCTTTTCTAAAACATCTTTTGTTGCCATTGCTATTAAGTTTACTTTTCCTGATACCTTACTTAATAATACAACAACTCCACTGTTTACTTTATTTCTAACTTTATCTGCTAAATCTCTTAAAGAGTTACCATCAATATCCTCAACAGAAAATGCTACTACTTTAATACCCTTTATTTCCTTTACTGAAGCTAATATTTCATCTTCAATACCTGAAGCTAATTTATTTTTAAGCTCTAGTATTTCTTTATCTTTTTCCTTAATTTCTGTTCCTTGAGAATTTATTTTCTTAATAATATCTTTTTCACTACATTTTAATGCACTACATGCTTCTTTTAGTAATCTTTGTTTTTCTTCCATATACCTAATTGCATTAATTCCAGTTAAAGCTTCTATTCTTCTTATACCTGCTGCAACCCCTGTTTCTGATATAATCTTAAAGAATCCTATTTCTCCTGAATTATTAACATGTGTACCTCCACATAACTCTTTAGAAAATTCTCCAACACTAACAACTCTTACTTTATCACCATACTTATCATCAAATAGTGCCATAGCACCTGATTCTTTAGCTTCATCTAAAGTCATAAGATCTGTTCCAACATTAAATACTTCCATTATTTTTCTATTAACTAAATCTTCTAATGCATTTATTTCTTCTTCTGATAAAGCTTTAAAATGAGCAAAGTCAAATCTTAATCTTTCATTATCAACATATGATCCTGCTTGATTAACATGCTTACCTACTATTTCCTTAAGAGCTTCATGTAACATATGAGTAGCTGTATGATTTTTTTCTATATTTCTCCTTCTTACTAAATCAATGGAAAGTTCTGCTTTTTCATTTAACTTTATACTTCCTTCTATGACTTTAATATAGTGTATTGTCTTACCACCTACATTTTTCTTTGTATCATATACATAAGCCTCTCCTGATTTAGTCTTTATAGTACCTTTATCACCTACTTGACCACCCATTTCAGCATAAAAAGGAGTTTTTTCAGTAACTACATATCCCTTTTCATCTTTATTTAACTCTTCAACAAAGCTATCATCATTAGCTAAAACTACTATATTAGAATTAACACTAATATCTGTATAACCTACAAATTCTGTATTAACTGAAGCTTCTATTTTATTTATTGGGCTTTCATCACTACCCATATATGAAGATTCTCCTCTAGCATTTCTAGCTCTTTGTCTTTGTTCCTCCATCTCTGCTTTAAAGGCATCATGGTCTACCTTCATACCTTTTTCTTCTAATATTTCTTCAGTTAATTCAATAGGAAAACCATAAGTATCATATAGCTTAAATGCTTTTTCTCCTTTTAACACCTTTTCATTTGAAGCTTGCATTTCTTCAATATAGTCGTTTAATATAATCATTCCTGAATCTATAGTTTCATTAAATCTTTGCTCTTCTAATGATACTATCTTTTCTATATACTCTTTATTTTCTTTTAGATTTGGATATGCATTTCCATAGTTTTCAATTACAGATTCTACAAGTTCTGTTAAGAATAATCCTTTAATTCCTAATAACCTTCCATGTCTAGCAGCTCTTCTTAAAAGTCTTCTTAAGACATATCCCCTACCTTCATTACTTGGTTGTACTCCATCTGAAATTAGCATAGTAACAGATTTAACATGGTCTGTAATTATTCTTAATGAAATATCTTTATTATTATCTTCTCCATATTTTACTTTAGATAAGACAGATACCTTATTTAAAATATTTCTAACAGTATCTATTTCAAATATATTATCTACACCTTGCATTATTGTAGCAATTCTCTCTAACCCCATACCAGTATCTATATTAGGATTGGATAATTTATTATAGTTTCCATCTTCATCCTTATCAAATTGTGTAAATACTAAGTTCCAGAACTCAACTACTCTATCTTCATCGCTAGCTTTCACAAAATCATCTACATTAGTAATAACACCATTTCCTCTATCATAGTGAATTTCTGTACAAGGTCCACATGGTCCAACTCCTATTTCCCAGAAGTTATCATCCTTACCTAATCTAAATATTCTATTTGGATCAACATCTGTTTTTTTACACCAAATATCAAACGCTTCATTATCTTCTAAATAAATAGTAACATATAATTTATCCTTAGGAATTTGAAGTACTTCAGTAATAAATTCCCATGCCCAAGGAATTATTTCTTCTTTAAAATAATCTCCAAAAGAGAAATTCCCAAGCATTTCAAAGAATGTACCATGTCTTGATGTCTTACCTACATTTTCAATATCACCTGTTCTAATACATTTCTGACAAGTAGTTATTCTTTTTCTTGGTGGCTCTTGTAAACCAGTAAAATATGGCTTTAACGGAGCCATTCCAGCATTTATTAATAATAGTGATTTATCGTTTTTTGGCACTAGAGGAAAACTTTCTAATCTTAAGTGCTCTTTTGATTCAAAAAATTTTAAATAAGCTTCTCTTAGCTCATTAGTTCCCATGTACTTCATAATTTACCTCCATTAACTTTCAAATAATCTTCTAAAATATAAAAAAAGTTTTCCTCCCTAAAAACAAGGGACGAAAACATATATTCCGCGGTACCACCCTAATTATGCATATATTGCATCACTTAGACAAATAATAGCTCCAAGATAGCTTCAATATATTATGCAAGAAGTTCTCACCAACCACTTCTTCTCTGAATGCATAGGGTATATTTACTCATTCTTTTCATAGCTAAATATTAATTTTAATGAAATTATAGTTTATTTATTAAAATATGTCAATTCATTATTGAACAAAAATATAATTATAGACTAATTTAAAGCAATTGATTCGTTAAAATATGTAAAATAATTATTTCAAAATAAATAATCATTTATATCTTCATAAATAACTTTAATTATAACTCCTATAGGAACAACAATTATCATACCAATAATCCCACCTATTTTTTCACCTATTAATAATAAAATTATTATTAATATAGGATGCATATTTGTACTGTCCCCCGTTATTTTAGGAGATAAGATATTCCCTTCAATTTGTTGAATTATGAATACAATTAATAAAGTCCATAAAGCTTTATTGGGCGATTCCATTAATGCTATAAAAACTGCTGGTAATCCACCTATAATGGGACCAAAATAAGGAACAATATTTAAAATACCATTAAACACGCCTAATATAATAGCAAATTTTACATCTATTACAAATAATGCTATAGAAGTTAATACTCCAATTATTATTGATAATAATAATTGACTAATTATGTATCTAGATAAAATCTTATCTATATGATTAATTACCTTTTTTGCAATTACCCTTTTTTCAGTAGGTAATACTAATAATAATTTATTAAATATTAATTCTCCATCTACTAAAAAATAATAGGTTACAATTGGTATAATAGCTAAGGACACTATTCCTTCTATTGACGCTACTATATTTTCAAATAAATTATTAGAAATATTTCTTAAGTATATATTTGCTTCATCATTTATATTTCTATATATATTATCAAAAAAATAAGTATCTTTTATTTTAATTTTTTCAGCAAGAACTTCAAGATAAATATCTATATTATCTAATATAGCTCCAAAATTATAACTTTCTTTAATAATTGATGGAATTAATATGTATATAAATATTCCTATCACTGCTATTATAGATAATAAAATTACTATTGAAGATATTCTTTTTTTCATTTTAAATTTATCACATAAAGTATTTCTTAATGGCTTCAATGCATAAGCTAATATAAATCCAATAAATATTATATTAACTATACTATTGATAGTCTTTACTTTTTTATACAAGATAATAAGAATAATTAAAAGTACTGCAACTAAAGAGTAGTTTATTATTTTCAATTTTTTAGAATTACTCAACATAATCTTTTCTTTCTAGGAATACTTTTAAATCTAACTTCACTATTTCCATAATATAATATAAATCTTTCTCCTAGTATACATTCTTTTAAAAGCAGTATCTCTTTACCTTTTATTATTCTATCAAATATTCCTGAACTAATAACCAGTCCTTTTATAGAAAAATCTTCTTTTTCAATTATTAAATCTTCTAATATACCTTTAGTAATATTATTTTTGTCCTTTACATCAATATCTTTAATTTTTTTAAATGATATTCCATCCTCTTTTTTTAAGGCCTTTATTATCATTACATCTTCAATAGAAATTATATCCTCTACTCTTACAAAATTATTCTTACTAAATAATAAATAATTAGAAATCATAAAACCTTTAACTATTCCATTATTAAAATCTATAAAAATATCATCAATAACCCCTAAGTATTTCCCTTTAATATTAAAAACCTTTTGTAAATAAAAATCCTTTGTTTTTAACATTTAATTTACTGTATGATGTATTTATTTTTACATTCATACTCTCCTTTCCAAATTTAATAGTATTATTTTTTCCAATAAAACAAAAAAAATTCCTATATAATTAAATATAGGAATTTTGTTTATATTATTTTTTCTATTATTCCACCACCTACAACTAAATTACCATCATAAAATACAACTGATTGTCCTTTAGTTATAGCTCTTTGTTTATCTTTAAAAGAAACCTTAATTCTTCCATTTCCAATTGGATAAATAATAGCATCACAAGGCTTAGCTGAATATCTTACCTTTGCTTGAACTTTCATTTCACTATTTAAAATATCAAAAGCAATAAAATTTACATCTTTTGCTATTAGATCTGTTTTAAATATATCCTCTTCTGGTCCAACTACAACTTCATTTGTTTTTGGAATAATATCTGTTACAAAAACAGGTCTTCCTAATGCCAAACCAAGTCCTTTTCTCTGACCTATAGTATAATATACTATACCTTTATGCTTGCCTAATATATTGCCATTTTTGTCGATAAAATTTCCTTCTTTTACTTCTTTCGGTCTTACTGAAGTTATATATTTCCCATGGTTATTATCTGGAATAAAGCAAATCTCTTCACTATCCTTTTTGTTATGAACAGCAAGGCCTATTTCCTTTGCAATTTCTCTTATTTTATCTTTTGTATAATTACCACAAGGCATTAAAGTTTGACTTAATTGCTCTTGTGTAAAATTATATAAAGCGTATGTTTGATCTTTTCTATCATCGTCAGCCTTTATTAATAAATATCTTCCATCTTGATTTTTTTCTATTTTTGCATAATGACCAGTTGCAACATAATCTGCACCAATTCCTTTTGCTTTTCTTAAGAATTCATCAAACTTTATGTGTTTATTACAAGCTATACAAGGATTAGGTGTTTTTCCATCTATATATTCTTGCACAAAATAATCAATTACCTTTTCTTTAAAAGAATCTTTGAAATTAAGTACATAAAAAGGAATACCTATTCTATCTGCTACTCTTCTTGCATCTTCTACTGATGAAAGTGAACAGCATCCCCCTTCTCTTTCAATATAATCGTCACTTTCGTCATCAAAATGCTTCATAGTAACGCCTATAACATCATATCCTTGTTCTTTTAAAAGATAAGCAGCGACGGAGCTATCTACTCCGCCACTCATACCCACAACCACTTTCTTTTTCATAATACTATCTACTCATCTCCATGCACATGATCATGTATATCATCATGTTCTTCGAAATCCCAAGCTTCTAATCCGGCATTCTTTCTATAGTCATTTATAGCTTTGTGTATTGCTTCTTCTGCTAATACAGAACAGTGCATTTTTACTGGTGGTAGACCATCTAAAGCTTCAGCAACAGCTTTATTTGATAATTCCCAAGCTTCATCAACTGTTTTTCCTATAATTAATTCAGTAGCCATTGATGAAGACGCAATTGCAGATCCACAACCAAAAGTTTTAAATTTAGCATCTTTAATTATATTATCTTCTATTTTTAAATAAACCTTCATTATATCGCCACACTTAGCGTTTCCTACCTCTCCAACACCACTGGCATTTTCAATTTCTCCTACATTTCTTGGATTTCTAAAGTGATCCATAACCTTATCGCTATATATCATATTATTTTTCTCCCTTCTTAATATAATCTTCCCATAATGGTGACATATCTCTTAATCTTTGTATAATTGGTGGTACTACTTCTAAAACATAGTTTACATCTTCTTCAGTAGAAGCATCACCTAATGTTAATCTTAATGATCCATGTGCTAATTCATGTGGTAATCCAATTGCTAATAAAACATGTGATGGATCTAAGGAACCTGATGTACAAGCACTTCCACTTGAAGCACATACACCTTCAAAATCTAATGATAAAAGTATAGATTCTCCTTCAATAAATTCAAATGTTATATTAACATTTCCTGGTAATCTTTTTTCACCTCTTGGTCCATTTAATCTAGTATGAGGAACCTTTAATAATCCATCTATTAATTTATCTCTAAGAGTAGTTAATGTTTTACTGTGCTCTTCTAAGTTGTTTGTTGCAAGTTCTATCGCCTTTCCAAGTCCAACTATTGAAGCTGTATTTTCTGTTCCTGCTCTTCTTGATCTTTCTTGACCACCACCATGAACTAAGTTATCTATTCTAACACCTTTTCTTATATATAAAGCTCCTATTCCTTTTGGTCCATATATCTTGTGTCCTGCTAATGATAATAAATCAATATTCATATCTTTAACATCTACAGGTATATTCCCTACTGCTTGAACTGCATCTGTATGGAATAAAACTTTTCTTTCTCTACAAATCTTACCTATTTCTTTAATTGGTTGAATAGTTCCTATCTCATTATTAGCAAACATTATAGAAACTAATATAGTTTTATCTGTAATAGCATTTTTAAGCTCTTCTAAGTCAACAAAACCTTCTTTATCTACATTTAAATAAGTAACTTCATAACCTTGTTTTTCTAAATACTCACAAGTATGAAGAACTGCATGATGTTCAATTTTTGTAGTTATAATATGATTGCCTTTTTTTCTATGAGCTGAAGCAATTCCTTTAATAGCCCAGTTATCTGATTCTGATCCACCACCTGTGAAATATACTTCATTCATATCACAATTTAATGCATTAGCAACTCTATTTCTAGCTTTATCTATAACCATTTTAGTTTCTCTTGAAATACCATAAAAAGATGATGGATTACCATATTTTTCAGTGAAAAATGGCATCATTTCTTCTAAAACTTCTGGTTTAACATAAGTAGTTGCTGCATAATCCATATAAACATTTTTCATCTTTATTCGCTCCTTTTTACAATCTTAATAGACTCACCTTTTGTCTTTAATCTATCATAATCATCAACTATATCTTGAAGTGTAATATTATTCATTACTTCATCAATACTATTTTTAATCTTTTCCCATAACAACCTAGTAGCACAAAAATCTACATTGTCACATTCGGAATTTTCTATACATTCTGCAATTTCTATAGGTCCTTCTAAAACAAACATAATATCAGCTATAGTTATATCCTTAGGTTCTCTATTTAAAACATATCCTCCTTGAGCTCCTCTTATACTCTTAATAAGTTTTTCTTTTCTTAAAGGTAGAAATAATTGTTCTAAATAATATTCTGATATTCCTTGTCTTTGAGAAATTGTTTTGATTGAAATAGGGGCGTTCCCATAATGAATTGCAAGATCAACCATGGCTTTAACCCCATATCTTCCTTTAGTAGAAAGCTTCATAACTCTTCCCCCTTTTAATGTTGACCATTTTACTAATGATTACTCTTATATCTTAGCAAAATACTCTGCTTTTGTCAATAATATTACTTATTAATAACTATTTATTTTTTATCTAATATATATTATTTTTTTAACTTTTCTTTTATACTATTCTGTTAAGCTCTATAAATAATAAACATTTGGCAATTAGTATACTGTAGTACTATAAAACTCTAATTGTTCTATATAATACTTAAACAAAATGTAGAATTTAAATATTTATAATTTAAATTTATTTATTTTTTTATTTTATCCCAATACTCCTTTATAGAAATCTCATATTTATTATTCCCATATCTATAATATTCTCTTCCCTTAAGTTTTTCTGGCATATATTCTTGTTTTACATAATTATTAGGATAACTATGTGGATACTTATATCCATTAACACCTAATTTTTCTGCCCCACTATAATGATTATCTCTTAAATATGGCTGAATATCTCCTATATTAATATTATCTACATCTAACATAGCTTCTTTTATTGCAGTATATGCGCTATTAGATTTAGGACTTGTAGCTAATATTATAACTGCATGTGATAAAATAATCTGAGCCTCTGGCATTCCCACCATCTTAGCAGCATTAATTAAAGAAAAAAATGAAGAATACATACTAGCTAACCCCAATCCACAATCTTCTGAAGCTATTACTAATAGTCTTCTTATAACTTCTTCAAAATATCCTCCTTTTAATAAGGATGCTAATGCTAAAATAGATGCATCTACATCACTTCCTCTTATACTCTTCTGAAGCATACTTACCCAATCATAATATTTAGATTCATCCATTACTAAACTTTTTTGTGTAGCTTCCTCAACTTTTTTTATATCTATATATATTTCAGCATTAATATCTGAATTAAGAACTAGTTCTAATATTCCAATAGCTTTTCTTAAATCTCCCTTTGAAATATTAGCTATATATTCTAATGCTTTTTCATCATAGGATATACTTTTTAATAAATTTGTTGATTTATCTATACAATATTTTAATCTATTTACTATATCCTCATTGCTAATTGGCTTTAATTCAAAAATCATAGCTCTACTTAGTATAGCTGGATGAATATAGTGATATGGATTTTCTGTTGTACTAGCTATTAAGGTTATTTGCCCACTTTCAAGATAACTTAAAATTGAACTTTGTCTATTTTTCGAAAAAGCATGTATTTCATCAAAATATAAAACTACTCCATTATAGCCCTCTAATGTATCTAAAGTCTTAGCTATTTCTTGAATATCTTTAACAGAAGCTGTTGTTCCATTTAACTTAAATAACTTTTTGTTACATGAATTTGCAATTAAATTAGCAATAGTAGTTTTTCCTATTCCAGGATTTCCAAACAAT
>JAFSER010000005.1 GCA_017435645.1 Clostridium sp.
AGTTCAAGAAGGAGACGTAATATTCGTTGAAAAACTTAACGCTGAAGTTGACTCAACAGTTGAATTAACAGAAGTATTAGCAGTTTCAAATGGTGATGCTTTAAAAGTTGGTACACCAGTTGTAGAAGGTGCTAAGGTTGTTGCTAAGGTTTTAGCTCAAGGAAAAGCTAAGAAGATAATAGTTTTCAAGTATAAGCCAAAGAAGGACTACAGAAAGAAAACTGGTCATAGACAACCATACACTAAGTTAGTTATCGAAAAAATCGAAGCTTAATTATTATGATTAAAGTTAGATTTTTTAGAAAAAGTAATTTAATACTTGGATTTAAGATAGAAGGTCATGCTTTATCTAAGGCTGAAATAGAGAAAAGTGGAGATGCATATGATTTAATATGTAATTCTGTTTCTGTATTATCTCAAGGAACTTTAATAGGTATACAAGAGGTTTTAAAGCTAAAAGTTGAGTATAAAATAAATGATGGTTATCTAAATCTTAATTTATTAAATCTTAAAGCCCAAGAAATTGAGAGTGCACAAGTATTACTATTAACTTTAGAAAAAAGTATAGAAAGCTTAGTACAATCTCTAAAAGTAACTTTTAGAAATAATAAAGATAGTGAATATATTAGATTATTGAAAGAGGAGGTGCAATAGTATGTTAATGATGAACCTTCAATTATTTGCCCACAAGAAAGGGGTAGGTAGCTCTAAGAACGGTAGAGACTCAGAATCAAAAAGATTAGGAGTTAAAGCTGCTGACGGAGAGTTCGTTTTAGCTGGTAACATTTTAGTTAGACAAAGAGGAACAAAGATTCACCCAGGAACAAATGTTGGTAAGGGTGGAGATGATACTCTATTTGCTAAAGAAGACGGAATTGTTAGATTTGAAAGAATGGGTAGAGATAAGAAAAAAGTTAGCATTTACCCAGTAAATCTTGAAGAAATAGCAGAATAATATTATTTCATAAAGCACCCTAATTTAGGGTGCTTTATTTTGTGAAAATAATATAGTAAAAAATGGGCAATTGACAATAGATAAATTTCTTCCTTGTACACTGTCAATTGTCCATTTTATTATTAATTTAGAAATGTATAAATATTATATATTTCTTAAAGGATTTTTAATAAATAATCAATTTACTATATGTTATAAAAGACATATAATTATGCTATAAATTTAATATTTAAATAATAAAATATAAATGTATATATATTTGAATTTGGTGCATTATTTAGATAGTAGTAATTAATATGATATAATAACAGTAAAAATTTTAAAATAATAATACTGAGCTAAAAAAGTTGTAGTATTATATTTAAATATTTGCGAAAGATAGGTGATTTTATGTTTATAGATAAGGCTAAGATATTTGTCAAATCTGGAGATGGTGGGAATGGATGTGTATCCTTTAGAAGAGAAAAATATGTTCCACTAGGAGGTCCAGATGGTGGAGATGGTGGAAAAGGTGGAAGCGTTATTTTTGAAGTGGATCCAGGATTAACTACACTTTTAGATTTTAAGTATAAAAAGAAATTTGTAGCTGAGGTTGGTGGAAAGGGCGAAGGCTCTAAATGTTATGGAAGAGATGGAAAAGATCTTCATATAAAGGTTCCAATGGGTACAATTATAAGAGATTTTGAAAGTAACAAGATAATAGCTGACCTTTCACATAAGGATGATACATATGTAATTGCAAAAGGTGGTAAGGGTGGTAAAGGGAATTGTAAATTCTGTACACCTACAAGACAGGCTCCACACTTTGCTGAACCAGGAATGCCAGGAGAAGAAAGATGGATTACTCTTGAGTTAAAGTTATTAGCTGATGTTGGGTTAGTAGGTTTCCCTAATGTAGGTAAATCAACATTCCTTTCATCAGTAACAGCTGCTAAACCAAAGATAGCTAACTATCACTTCACTACTTTAAAGCCAAATTTAGGAGTGGTTAAAGCAGAAGGGATTAATGCCTTCGTTATGGCGGATATTCCAGGAATAATAGAAGGAGCAGCTGAAGGTGTTGGGTTAGGTTTAGACTTTTTAAGACATATTGAAAGAACTAGATTATTAATTCATGTTGTTGATATATCAGGAATTGAAGGAAGAGATGCCTTTGAAGACTTTATAAAGATAAATGAAGAACTTAAGAAATATTCAGTTAAACTTTGGGATAGACCTCAAATAGTAGTAGCTAATAAAACCGATATGCTTTACGATGAAGAAATATTTGAAGACTTTAAGAAGAAAGTTAATGAATTAGGATTTGATAAAGTATATAAGATGTCAGCTGCAACTAAAGCAGGAGTAGAAATGATTATAAAAGAAGCAGGAAGAATGCTTTCAGAAATTCCAATAACTGATTTAGAAATAAGTGATGATGAAAGATTTATAGAAGAAGAAAAGAGATTTACTTATGATGTATCTATTGAAGATGGAGAAGAAGGAAATAAGGTTTATGTAGTATATGGTTCATTTGTAGATAGATTATTAAACTCTGTTAATATACATGATGCTGATTCTTTAAGATACTTCCATAAAGTATTAAATAATAAGGGAGTATTTAACAAGCTTAGAGAAATGGGAATAGAAGATGGAGATATAGTAAGACTTAAAGATTTCGAGTTTGAATATTTACTATAATTTAGGAGGATAAAAATGATAACAGGAAAGCAAAGAGCGTATTTAAGAGGAATTGCCAATAATATGGATCCAGTATTTCAAATAGGAAAGAATGGAATAGAAGATACATTTTTAAAACAATTAGAAGAAGCATTAGAAGCAAGAGAATTAATTAAAATAAAGGTGCTTGAAAATAGCGGCTTAGCTGCAAGAGAGGCATCAAATGAAATATGTGAAAAGATTAATTGCGAAGGAATTCAAGCTATTGGTAGCAAAATAGTATTATATAAAAAATCATCAAAGAAGCCTAAGATAGAATTACCAAGGTAGTAAGGTTATGAATAAAATAGGTATTTTAGGAGGAACCTTTAATCCTATTCACTTAGCTCACTTATATATAGCTTATGAAGCTAAAGAACAATTAAATTTAGATAAAATAATATTTATGCCAGCAGGAAGCCCACCTCACAAAAAAGACAAGGAGATTACAGAGGCTTCCTTAAGGTATATTATGGTTTCAAAGGCTATAGAGGGCTACAATGGTTTTGAAATAAGCAGTTATGAGATAGAAAAGCAAGGCGATAGTTATACCTATGAAACCTTAAAGCATTTTAAGGATAATAATAATGAGTTATTTTTTATAACAGGTGCAGATTGTCTTATTGATATAGAAAAATGGAAATGCCCAGATGAGATATTTAGATTAGCTAAATTAGTGGTATTTACTAGAGCGGGTTATGATAAAGATGTATTATTATTACAAAAAAATAAAATACAGGAAAAATATAACACAGAAATAAAATTTTTAGATATAATAGACTTAGAAATTTCTTCATCAATGATTAGGAAAAGACTCAAGGAAGGAAAAAGAGTAGACTTTTTTTTAAGTAAGGAAGTTCTTAAATTTATTGAGGAAAAAAATATATATTTGTAATTATTTATTATGCAATGCTAATTATTTATTAATAAGTGTAATCTATATACCATAAGTTAAAAGAGGTTATTATGATAAGTAAAGATGAAATGAAAAGTTATCTTAAAGAAAATTTAGTTAAGAATAGATATATACACACATTAGGTGTAGCTAAGACTGCTATAGAGTTATCGAGGCTTTATAATGTAGATGAAACTAAAGCAGAGATAGCAGCTTTAGCTCATGATATAGCCAAAAATAAAACGTTATCTGAGCTTAAAGAAATAATTAATAAAAATAACATAAAACTAAATTATGATGAGGCTAAAAATAAGGAGCTTTGGCATAGTATAGTTGGGCCTATAGTAGCAAGGGAAGTTTTTAAAATAGATGACAATGAAATTTTGAGTGCTATTAGATGGCATACTACTGGTAAAGAAAATATGAGTAAATTAGATAAGGTTATTTATATGGCTGATATGATAGAGCCTAATAGAAATTTTCCTAATGTTGAGGAAATAAGAAGGGAAGCATTTATTGATTTAGATAAAGCTATGCTTTTAGGTTTAAATCATACTATAAAATACTTGCTAGAGAAGGGAATAAGTATTGATATAAATAGTATTAGAGCAAGGAATTATTTATTGCGTAGTAAATAATTATTTAGGGGGATTAGAGTATGGGAAACAATAGAGACGATATTAGAACTAATAAAAAAAAATTCCTTACCAAAGAAGAAAGAATTAAAATTAAAAGAACAATAGAAAAGAAAAAAAAGAATAATATCATCTATTTTTCTAATTTTCTTAATTTTAATAATATCTGGTGTTTTTTATTGTTACTCTTTCTTAAATGGATTGAAAACTAATAATTTAGGTACTGGAATAGCTCCAGCATCTTCAAGTGATCCTATAAATATTTTAGTTTTAGGAATGGATATAGGTGATACTGAAAATTTAGATAATTCATTAGCAAGAAGAAGTGATACTATAATGGTATTTAACTATAATCCTAACACTAAAAAAGCACACTTAGTATCAATACCAAGAGATACATTAATTGAAGTTGATGGTTATTTAGATACAGGAGAGTATCAAAGATATTGGAAAATTAATGCTGCTTATGCCTTAGGTGGTGAAGAAGAAGTAATTTCACATGTAGAATCATTACTTGACATTAGTATAAATTATATAGTGGAAGTAGATTATAATGCTTTTAGAAGTATAGTAGATGCTTTAGGTGGAGTAGAGATGACAATAGAACAAGATATGAACTATGATGATGATGAGCAAGATTTACATATTCACTTTAATGCAGGAGAAACAGTTACTTTAGATGGTCAAGGCGCCGAAGAGTTCTTTAGATGGAGACAAAATAATGATGGTACTGGATTAGCTAACGGAGATCTAGATAGAATAAAAAATCAACAATTATTAATTAGTAAGCTAGTAGATAAGGCCTTAAGTCCGAGTATAGTATTTAAGGTACCAAGGATTTTAAATGCTATTACTGAAAATGTTGATACTAATATTCCAGCTAATGAATTACTTTCTCTAGGAATGAAAATATTAAAATTAAATTCTTCGGATATAATAATGACTACACTTAAAGGTGAAGCGCAAAATATATATGGTCAAGATTATATAGTAGCATATGATGAGTATAATAAAGAGTTAGTGGAGGTTTTAAATGCTACAGATTCATCTACAAATATGAGTTCTATAGAAAAAGGAAATTTAAAAGTTTTAGTATTGAATGGAACAAAAATTGAAGGTTTAGCTTCTAGTGTAAGAGAAAAATTAGAGAATTTAGGTTATTCTAATATTGAAATTGGAAATACAACATCAGTTTTACAAAGTGAAGTTCAAACAACTAATAAAGAGCTAAGAGAAGTATTAGCTGAAGATATAGATATAGAGAAGTTTGGGAAAATAAGTGAATCTCAATATAAAGATTATGATGTAGTAATCTTACTAGGTGAAGATTATAATTTATTTTAATATATGATTAAATCTATACATTAATAAGTTTTTAATGAAAAGGGGGACCTCGGTTAATTTGAGTTTCCCTCTTTTTTAAATAATAGGGAAATAATTTGTTACTAGGAATACTAATGAATAGCGAGGTGGAGTAATGAGTACTATAAAGAAGATAGTTCCTAATGAATATAAGGGAAGAAAAATAAGAGAGTATTTAAAGGAGGAGCTTGGATTATCCTCAAGATTAATAAGAAGTGCTTCAGTAGACAAAAGAATATTTGCAGATAATAAAGCTGTAAAAATGAATTATGTATTAAAGGGCAGTGATAATATATTAATTAATTTAATGAAGGAAGAAACTCAAAATATAGAGCCAGAAAATATCCCAATAGATATAGTATATGAAGATGAGGATATTATAGTAGTAAATAAGGGACCTAATATGGTTGTACATCCAACTAAAAGACATCAAAGTGGAACTCTTGCTAATGCATTAATATACTATTTTAGGGAAAGCAACCAAAAATGTATAGTAAGGCTAGTAAGTAGATTAGATATGGATACTTCAGGATTGATCATAATAGGTAAGAATCAGTATGCACATATGGAATTGTCAAAGGAAATGTCATTAAATAATATTGATAAAAGATATTTAGCTGTAGTTCATGGACATATGGAGAAGATGGAAGGAACTATAGATTTACCTATATATAGACCAGAAGAAGAAGGAAATATAAGAAGAGTAATAGATGAAAGAGGACAAAGAAGCATAACTCACTATAGGGTAGTAGAGAGATTCAAGGATTCGGATTTAGTAGAGTGTTTATTAGAAACAGGAAGAACTCATCAAATAAGAGTTCATTTAAGCTCTTTAGGGCATCCAATTTGGGGAGATACATTATACGGAAATGAATGCGATAATAATATAATATCTAGGCAAGCACTTCATGCTTATGGGTTAGATTTTAAATCTCCTAAGACTAAGAAACCCCTTAGTTTAAGAGCTGATTTACCAAGAGATATAAAAAATTTAATAGAGAATTTAAAGTAATAAATAGTAAATATAAAAATAAAAAACTCAGAAAAATTCTGAGTTTTTTATTTTTATATTTTAATAATCCTTAATTATTTAGGAAGCTTAGGTCTTTTTTTTCTAAAAATATGTCTTCTTATGGAAACATATATAAGTCTTAGTCCAATAATGATAGCAATAATAGCAATAACTGTATAAATTATATTTCCTTTTTCTGCGTAAAATTCAGAAATAGTTTCTTTAAATTTTATTTTATTATTATATTCCCTATCAGCACCACTTAATAAGGTCATTGTAGAAACAGTTTCATTATCAATATTGATTGTAACTTTAAACAATTCTTGACCCTTTTTTATATCTTGCTGACTTATATCGGTTTTAGAATAATCAATAGTATAGCTTGGTATTTCATCGGAAATTGCTTTAGTATAGTAAAAATCACTAGAAGCTAATAAAGGAATTGTAATTTTATCATTTATTTTATAAGTATCTAAAACTTCATTTTTACTAATTAGTTTTACTGTTGTAAAGTTAGAGAAACCATATTCAAATAATGGACCTATATTTGTATAGAAGCTATCTTTGTCTGTAGCATTTAAAAATGCAGCTATTAACATTTGATCATCTTTTACAGCAGCTGCTGTATAAGTGTGATTCGCTTCTGGAGTATATCCATTTTTACCACAGTAAGCATATTCATAATAATAGTTGCTAGATTCATTAAAAAGTTGATTTCTATTATTTGCCCATTTTTCACTGCCATCAGAGAATGGTTGGTTTTCAAAGTGATAAAAATCAGTTTGAGAAAGTCTTACATAATCTTCATTATGAGCAGCAGCTTTCATTATCAAAGCTAAGTCATAAGCTGTAGTTAAGTGTCCTTCTTCATGAAGTCCACTAGGATTTTTAAAAGTTGTATTTAATGCACCAAGCTCTTTAGCTTTAGCAGTCATAAGCTCTGCAAATGATGCATTTGAACCAGATACATATTCTGCTAATGCCTCTGCACAATCATTTCCTGATTCTAATAAAAGTCCAAGCATCAATTCTTCAACAGTGTAAACTTCTCCTTCTCTTACACCTATAGCAGAACCATCAACTAATGGAGGATTTTCTCCTATAGTAACCTTATCTGTTAGATTGGTATTTTCAAGTACAACTAATGCAGTCATAACCTTAGTTGTAGATGCAGGTTCAAATTGAGTATGTTCGTTTTTTGAGTAAAGTACAGTTCCAGTTGTTCCATCAATTAATATTGCACCTTCTGAATAAACAGGAGGCAAATCTGTAGCACTTACATTGCTATAAGATATGCCTATAATAAGGCTACAAAATATTAAAGAGAACAAAAAGAACTTTTTTAATAAAAATTTCATGATAATTCTCCCACTTTTTTTCATATATACATGAGTATTTTATCAAAAATAATATAAATTTTCTATAATTTATAAATAATTATATGGAAACATATATATTTTTAATAAACTGTTAATAATTTAAATAAATAATTATATTATTGGAGGGAAATATGAAAGAAAAGTTAAAGAGATTTTTTAATTTAAGAAATAGTATATTAATAGCACTTGGTTTATTTTGTATAGTAGTGTCATTTTATTTATATGGAAGGAACCAAAGTAAAGTCTTTAAGGATGAGTATATAGAAAATATTTTTGAAGAGGATGAAGTTACTGAGATGAATTCTACAAGTAATGAAATATATGAAGAAGAAACAGAGAATATACAAAATAGTAAAAATACTGAAGCACAAAAGAAAATAATAGTAGTAGAAATAAAAGGAGAAGTCAATAAACCTGATGTATATGAAGTTGAAGATGGTAGTATAATACGAGATTTAATAGATATGGCAGGAGGATTAACTGAGGAAGCTAATATTAATTCTATTAATAGAGCAGAAAAGTTAACAGATAATAGCTTAATAGTTATACCTAATATTAATGATGAAGATAATAATTCATTAGCTATAGGAACTAATACAGAGCAGAGTATTGAAGATGGAGTTATTAATATTAATTCAGCATCTATTAGTGAATTACAAGAAATAACAGGAATAGGAGAAACAAAAGCTCAATGTATAATAGATTATAGAGAGGCGAATGGAGGATTTAAATCTATAGAAGATATTAAAAATGTAGAGGGAATAGGAGAGAAAACTTACGAAAAAATAAAAGCTGAAATTAAAATTTAATATAGATTATATAAAAAAAGTTTATATGGTGGCTAAGTGACAATATATGTCAGTTAGGTGTCAAAGACTTTTAATGTAGTCTTTTTAATGATATAATAAGATGAACTTTAAAGGAATAATCTTAAATTGTTAAGAAATAAAAACTAAAGGGAAAGGAGTATGTCAGATAGAAAATTAGAATTCTATAAGGCAGCATACTTACAATATAAATAGAATTTTAAGATTTTGACAGCTAATATTATGATTAAGAAAGTTTTAGCTACAATTTTATGTGGATTGTCAATGGTATCATTAGTATCATGTGCATCAGCAGGTAATAACAATGATGAGGCAATAGTAGAAGAGGCAAATAATAATAGTAAAAGTACAGAAAAAAGTGAGATTATAGCAGAAGGAAAATGGGCAGAAGATTTTACTAAAGAAGAAGTAATGCAAATAAATGAAGAAATAACTAGTAGAATAGAAGAAGTTATTAATTATTATGGATTAGATTATGAAAAGGAAGAAAAAATAAAAGAAGAAAATGATGAAAGTGTAACAGATAGATATATCTATACTGATAATTTAAATCCTGAACCAAACAGAATGGAAAGTATGTATTATGGATTTAAAACTTATGGAACAGATATGGCTACTGGGACATTAAATTTAAAAATAGGTTTTAAGCTGGATTTAGACCAAATCAAAAATGAGGGGAAGTTTGATTTTAATGAAACATCTATAGCTAATTTTTCAAAAGCTATGACAAATGTTTCAGATAGGGATTATTCAGATATAAATAAAAAAATAATAGATATAGTACAAAATAATAATGCTAATGGAACTATAGAAACTAATCTTGATGGATTAGTTGAAACTATAACAATAAAGGATGACTATTTATTATATAGAATAGATTCAAAAAAATATAATTTTAAAATTTAGGAGGCATTATTTTGACGAATAAGGATTTAAGCAAAGAAAATTTAGGTGTTGATACTGAAGAAAAATTAGAGGTTAAAGAAGTTTTAGAAGAAATAACTGAAGTAAATGAAGAAAAAGTTGTAGAAGAAGTATCTTTAGAAGAAAATGAAGAAATTACTGATGAAGCTTTAGAATCAAATATAATAGAAGAAACTGAAGAAGTAGAGGAAGAAAAATCTGAAGAGGTGGAAGAAGAAGATGTAGCTAAAGAAGGTACAGTATATAGATTATTTAAAAAAGTCTTAGCGGCTTTAGTAGATCAAATAATAAGCTTAGGATTAGCATTATTATTATTATTAGCTACAAACTTTTTATTACCACTTGTAGGTTTTCAAATAGTTGAGAAGGAGCCAATGTTTTTAATTATATATGTTTTAGTTAATATACTTTATGGACCTATTTGCTCATCAACTAAATTAAAGGATACTGTAGGAAGAAAAATACTTTTATAATAAAGAATTAGGAGTTAACATGAGAAAAGGAAGTACTATTCAAGTAAAAATTGAAAAAACTGAATTTCCATCTACAGGAGTTGGAATTTTGGGAGAAAGAAAAATATATGTAAAAGGAGCTTTTCCAGGTCAAACTGTTACTGGAAGAGTAAAAAAGAAAAGAGAAGGTTTTGCAGAACTAAAGCTTTCCTCAGTAGATGAAAGAGCTAACTATGAAATAAATCCATCTTGTGAGCATTTTGGAATTTGTGGAGGATGTACATCACAAAGTTTAACTTACGAAAAGCAATTAGAAGTTTTAAGTAATGAATTTAAAACATTATTAGAAAATGCAAATCTACCTCTTGATAATTATAAGGGAATAGTAGGAAGCAAGGAACAATGGGAATATAGAAATAAAATGGAGTTTACCTTTGGTGATTTTGAAAAGGGTGGAGAATTAACTCTTGGAATGCACATGAAAGGAAAATCCTTTGGAATAATAACGGTAGATAAATGCTTAATAGTAGATGAGGATTTTAGAACTTTAATAAAAGCTACAGTAGAATATTTTAGAGCTCAAGGATTACCTTATTATAGAGTAATGAAAAGAGAAGGATATTTAAGACATCTAGTTATTAGAAAAGCAATTAATACTGGAGAATTAATGGTTAATCTTGTTACTACTACTCAAATTGACTTTGATTTATCAGAATATGTAGAAATACTAAAAGGTTTAAATTATAAAGGAAATTTAGTATCAGTTTTACATACTGAAAATAATTCTTTCTCAGATGCAGTAGTACCTGAAAAAGTTAACTTATTATATGGAAAAGATTATATAATTGAAGAGCTTTTAGGCCTTAAATTTAAAATATCTCCATTTTCATTTTTCCAAACTAATACTAAGGGAGCAGAAAGTCTTTATAGTATAGTTAGGGATTATCTTGGAGAATCAAATAATAAAGTAGTATTTGATTTGTATTGCGGTACTGGAACTATAGGTCAAATATCAGCAGCAAATGCAAAAAAAGTTGTTGGTATAGAGTTAATAGAAGAAGCTGTAGAAGCTGCAAAGGAAAATGCAAAGTTAAATAATTTAAATAACTGTGAGTTTTTAGCAGGAGATGTAGCAGAAATAATAAAAAATGTTAAGGATAAACCAGATACAATAATTTTAGATCCACCAAGAAGTGGAGTTCACCCAAAAGCATTAGAATATGTAATAAAATTTAATGCAAAAGAAATAATCTATGTATCATGTAATCCAAAAACATTAGTAGAAAATCTACATGTATTAATGGAATCAGGATATAAAATAGTAGAAAGTTGTGTTAAAGATATGTTTCCAAACACACCTCACTTGGAGGCAGTTGTTAAACTTACAAAGTAAGTTGTTAAAACTACCCCTACAAGGGCACCCCAAGAAACAGAGCGAAGAGAAAGTTGATTGGAAGGAGCCTACTATGGAGGCCAGTTGTTAAACTGGCATTGAACGCTTAGTGAATACGAGCGGTAGTAAAGTGTGAACTTGGCGAGAAAGTCTGTATTCTGTAGCTTGCCGGAGGAATGTGTTCCTTTCAGTAGATTGTTACAATTACCACAATAAGGGTGAATAAGAAGATAAATAAAGGAGTTAAGCAAGAAAAATGCTTGGCTCTTTTTCTATTTATAGCCTTAATTCTGTAATGGGGAGCATTACCAAACGTCAAACTTTCTTAGGAATTACATAAAAGTTTAACTAAGAAAGCGTTATTAAATA
>JAFSER010000031.1 GCA_017435645.1 Clostridium sp.
AATCATTATAAATAATTAATGAATAAATAATAGATTATAATATAAAATAATATATAATATATATAAATGTTAAATTTTGAGAGGATAAGCAAATGATAAATAAGGATTTTTATCAAAGAGGAGCAGTAGATATAGCAAAGGATATCTTAGGTGACTATCTTATTAGAGAAGTAAATGGTATAAAAATAAAATCTATGATAGTTGAAACTGAAAGTTATGTAGGAGCTATAGATAAGGCATGTCATGCTTATAATTATAAGAGGACTGAGAGAACAAAGCCTTTATATGAAGAAGGTGGTATAGCTTACGTTTACTTTATTTATGGTTTATATCATTGTTTTAATATAGTAACGAATAGATATAATGAACCAGAAGCTGTTTTGATAAGAGCGATTGAACCTTTAGATAACTTTGATTATATAGCTAATAATAGATATAAGAAAAGCTATGAAGATTTGACTAGAGCTCAGAAAATTAATTTAACTAATGGACCATCAAAATTATGCAGTGCATTAGAAATAACTAAAAAAGATAATTATAAAAAATTATATTTAGAAGGAGATTTATATTTAGAGCATAATCCTAATAAAAATTTTGAAATTATTGAAAGTAAAAGGGTAGGAATTGATTATGCAGAAGAAGCAAAGGACTTTTTGTGGAGATTTTATATAAAAGATAATATTTATGTTTCAAAAAAGTGAATATTTAATATTAATTGTAGAAAGCTAATAGTGATAAAAAACTAAGGAGGAATAAATATGAAATTTAAAAAATCATTATTAGTACTATGCACATTAATAGTATTTTCATTTATCTTTGTTGGAGCTGCTGATCCAAAGAAATCAGAAAATCCAAAGAGTCCTGTTATTATAGGGAAGATAGAAGAGGTTCAAAAATCTGATGATGGAAAAACAACAAAAATAATAGTAGAAGGATATATTAAGGATAGAGAAGTAAAATCTATAAAAATAATAGGAGTTATAGATGATACTACTAAGATTATGAACTCTAATAAAGATAAAAATATAGAATTAAACAAAGGGGATTTAGTATATATGAGAGTTCAGGGAGAAATTACTGATTCAAATCCTTCAGAAATTATAGTAAAAAGAATGTTTGTTACAAAAAGCAAATAAAAGAATGTAATTTATTTTTATGAGGGGATGGGAAATTATAATAAGTTATTATATATTATAAAAAATATATATTTTAGCTATATATAATTTATTTACTTGAATATTAAGGTATTCAAGGGATTTACATAAATATTTGTTATTTGCTATAATAAATACTAAATAATAATTAAGATATATTACACCTCGGGGGTTTAGAATGAAAAAAATCAAAAAACCAAAAAAATATAGTAGTAAAAAAAGAGCCATATACTTTACTTTTACTTTTGCTACAGTGTTTTTACTATTAACATTAAGATTAACTTATATAATGATTTATAAAAGTAGTGAATATAAAAGTAAGGCTCAAGAACAGTGGAGTTCACAAGTTTCAGTAGATGCTCATAGAGGTGATATAACAGATAGAAATGGTTCACTTCTTGCGACTTCAATTGATGTTTATAGAGTAGATTTAGATTTAAATGCAATAGAAACACATTTGGAGGAGAATGAAACTACAAGAGAGGAAATAGCAGTACAATTAGCAGAGGCTTCAGGTCTTACAGTAGAAGAAGTAACTAAAAAGTTAAATCCAGTTACAGAAGATGGAGTTCTCATATCAAACAGCACCTTGATAACAGGTATAGACAAAGAAACTGCAGATAATATAGAAGCGTTAAATATATATGGTACTGTAACTTCAATTAGTGCAAAAAGATATTATCCAAACAATAACTTTTTAGCCCATGCTCTTGGAAGTGTAAATTCAGATAATACAGGTTTAAATGGGATAGAATTAGAGTACGATTCAGATCTTAAAGGGATAGATGGTTATAAAATAGCAGAAGTAGATGGTGGTTTACAGGAATTACCGTTCCAAACGGTAAAATATACAAGTCCTGTAGACGGAAAAAATATTAAGTTAACTATAGATGAAAATATTCAATTAATAGCTGAAAACTTAGCAGAAGAAGCATATAATCAGCATAAAGCAAAGGATGTAACAATTTTAGTTATGAATCCTAATAATGGAGAAATATTAGCTATGGCTAATTTTCCAGATTTTAACCCGAATACAGCATATGAAGATTATGAACTTTTTGCAGGTAATGATGATTTTGAAAAGCTTCAAAATATGTTTAGAAATAGTGCAACGAGTGATATCTTTGAGCCAGGATCAACTTTTAAGAATATTACAATGGTAGCTGCATTAGAAGAGGGTATAGTAAATGAATCGAATACCTTCAATTGTAATGGTAGTGTTAAATTTGGATCAACAACAATAAAATGTTGGAATACTTCAGGACATGGTACTCAAACCTTACCTGAGATACTACAAAATTCTTGTAATGTTGGATTTATGAAGCTTGGAGAAATGTTAGGTAGCGAAACCCTTAACCAGTATATAGAAAAATTTGGTTTTGGACAATTAACTAATATTGATTTACCAGGAGAAGCGGAAGGAATAGTAAAATCAGTTAGTGATATAAGTGAAATGGACTTAGCAACCATATCATTTGGACAAACTAACACAGTTAATAGTGTGCAAATATTAACTGCATTTAATGCCATAGCAAATGGGGGAAGTTTAATTCAACCACATATTATGAAGGAAATAAGTCATGAAGAAAGTAATGGAACTACTGTAATAGATGAAATTTTTGAACCAACAGTACAAGAAGGTATACTTAGTGAAGAAACATCAAAGATAATGATTGATTATCTAGAAAGAACTATAAATCAAGGACAAGCTATAGGAAGTTTTATGGGAAAAGATAGGAGAGTAGGAGCTAAAACTGGTACGGCACAAACTGTAGATATTGTAAATGGAGGGTACTCATCTGATAAATATATATCCTCAGTATTAGCTTTATATCCTGTAGAGGATCCACAGATTACTGTATATATTAAGGTTAATGAGCCAAGTACTGGAGTTTATTATGGGGGGCAAGTTGCAACACCTATATTGAAATCACTACTTACTGAACTGTTTAATTATATGGATTCTCAAATATATCAGGAACGATATACTGAAATAGAAAAGATAGTTGTACCAGAAATAAGAGGTGAAAGTGTAGAAAAGGCTAAGAAAATATTAGAGCAATATAATTTGAATATTGAAATAAAGCAAGAAGGAAATAAGGTAACTAATATGATTCCTTATGCAGGAGCATTAGTGGAAGTAGGCTCTACTATTACTGTAAATTCAGTAGAGGGTACAGTAGATGAAGAAAAAATAATTATGCCAAACTTAAAGGGTAAAACTTTAGAGGAAGCTACACAAATTTTAAATAGTTTAAATTTAAAGTTTACAACTAATGGTTCAGGAATTGTAAGTGATCAAGATATTATAGCTGGTAAGTTTATTGAGAAAGGAACTAAGGTTTCATTAGATTTAGTAGAGTAAAATTATAGGAGATAAGATGAGTAATATTAGAAGTAGTAATACTAAGGGGAAAATTGGGAAGAAAAAAACAAATAAGAAAAAAATGAAGACCATAGATTATTTTTTATTATGTGCTATAGTAGTATTGCTTTTTATAGGAATAGTAATGGTATATTCATCTAGTTCATATTATGCTTTATATCAAACAGATGTATATAACACAGAACACTATTTTATAAAAGAGGTAATATGGGCAGTTGTTGGTATCATAGGTATGTTTATTACAATGTGTATAGATTATCACATATATAAAAAGTTTACGATGATAATTGCTTTAATTACTATTGGACTTTTAATTGCTGTTTTATTTATAGGAGTTGAAGTAAATGGTGCAATAAGATGGATAAGAATAGGAGGACTATCATTTCAACCATCAGAATTAGCTAAATATGTAGTTGTACTTTTCTTAGCATATCTTATAGATAAGAGAAAAAATAAAATACAACTTTTTTTTAGTGGGACTATATTTTATTTATGTATTGCAGCAGTTTTTGCAGTATTGATATTGATGGAGAAGAACTTAAGTATAGCTATAATCGTAATGGCAGTTGCTTATGTCATAATAATTGTTGGTGGTGCACGATTAAATCATACTTTACCATTTATACCAGTTGGAATAGTGGGGATATTATTATTGACAGTTACATCATCCTATAGATTTAAGAGGCTAACAAGTTTTCTTAATCCATTTGCAGATCCTACAGGTGATAGTTATCAATTAATTCAGTCCTTTTATGCATTAGGTTCAGGTGGAATATTAGGAGTTGGGCTTGGTAATTCTAAGCAAAAGGCTTTATTTATGCCTGAGCCACATAATGATTTTATATTTGCTATTATAGGTGAGGAGCTTGGACTTATAGGATGTATTTTCATTATAGGATTATTTATGTTTATAATCTTTAGAGGAATAAATATAGCATTAAAAACTAAGGATAGATATGGTTTTTTAATTGCAGTTGGAATTGTATCAATAATAGCAATACAAGCTATTATAAATATTGCAGTTGTAACTGGGAGTATGCCTGTTACGGGGGTGCCATTACCATTTATAAGCTATGGTGGAACATCTTTAGTAATTAATTTATGTGCTATGGGTATATTACTTAATATATCAAGACAAAGTAAATCTGAAGAAAAAGTTTAATTAGGAATTTGAAAATCACTGGAAGTATATTATGCTTTTAGTGATTTTTTTATAAAATTTACTTTGAAATATATAGTAGCTTAGGGGTAAAAACTTGAATTATTTTATCTATAATGATAAAGTATAGGATAGATTATAATTGAATCAAAAGTTTAAAGGCAAGAAGAAAGGGATAGATGAATGTACGAATATATAATAGGAAAATATAAAGGTATTAATAGAGATTACGTTATTGTTGAGAATAATGGAATAGGATATAAGATATTTACTTCAGGAGCAACTATGTCATCTATGCCTAAAATAAATGAAGAAGTTACATTATATCTTGAACAAATAGTAAGAGAAGATTTTATAGGGTTATATGGTTTTGATACTAAGGAAGAATTAGAGATGTTTAAACTTCTTATTTCAATAAATGGTGTGGGCTCAAAGGCTGCACTATCTCTATTATCTATTAGTAGAATAAATAATTTGAGATATGCAATTATGATGGGTGATGATAAACACTTATGTAAGGCACCTGGCATAGGGAAAAAGACAGCAGGAAGAATTATCCTAGAATTAAAGGATAAAATAAGAAAAGAGGATTTAGTTCAAAATTCAGATGGAATAGAGGAGTTTGAAAACTTAATACCAGAGAGCGCTAATAATATCGCAGAAGCTTTAGGAGCTTTATTAGCTCTAGGGTATTCGGAAAAAGAAGCAGAAATGGCTATAAAAAAAGTAAATAAAGATGACACATTAGAAAATATTATAAAAAGTTGTTTAAAAGTCCTTATGGGATAGAGGTGAGTATATGGAAAGAATCATAACACCACAAGAAATTTTTGAAGATGGACCTGCATTAAGTCTAAGACCAGAAAGTTTAGAAGAATATATAGGTCAAGATAAGGTTAAGGAAAGATTAAACATATTTATAAAGGCTGCTCAAAATAGAAATGAAGCTTTAGATCATGTTCTTTTATATGGGCCACCAGGTTTAGGTAAAACTACTTTGGCTAATATAATAGCAAAGGAGATGAAAGGAGAGCTTAAAATAACTTCAGGACCAGCAATAGAAAGAGCTGGAGATTTAGCAGCAATTTTAACTACATTAAAAGATAATGATGTTCTTTTTATTGATGAAATCCATAGATTAAATAGAAATGTTGAGGAAATATTATATCCTGCAATGGAAGACTATGTATTAGACATTGTTATAGGTAAGGGAGCAGCAGCTAAATCTATAAGATTAGATTTACCTAAATTTACTTTAATTGGAGCAACTACAAGAATAGGAATGCTTACTTCTCCTTTAAGAGATAGATTTGGTGTTCTTTGTGATATGCAATATTATACTGAAGAGCAGCTAAAGGAAATTGTAATACGCTCTGCTTTTGTGTTGAACTGTAATATAACAGAAGAGGGAGCCTATGAATTAGCAAGGCGTTCAAGAGGAACGCCTAGAATAGCAAATAGATTGTTAAAAAGAGTAAGAGATTATGCGGAAGTGTATTCTGATTCCTTAATAAGCTTTAAGGAGGCTAAAGCAGCTCTTGAATTATTAGAGGTTGATAGCAGAGGTTTTGATAGAGTAGACAATAAAATATTAGAAGCGATAATTGATAATTTTAATGGGGGACCAGTTGGTATAGAAACCCTTTCATATTTTATTGGAGAAGAACTTGGAACTATAGAAGAGGTTTATGAGCCGTATTTATTACAAACAGGCTTTATAGTAAGAACATCAAGAGGTAGAGTTGCTACAGATAAAGCCTATAAGCATTTAGGAAGAAATAAGAAGAATATTAAAATAATAGGTGAACAGCAAAAACTATTTTAGTTAAAACAAAACAGATAAGGAGATATAAGATGAAGGTTAGTGATTTTGATTTTGATTTACCAGAAGAATTAATAGCACAACATCCATTAGAAAAGAGAGATACATCAAGATTAATGGTTCTGGATAAAAATAAAGGAACTATAGAGCATAAAAATTTTCACGATGTTATAGATTATCTAAATAAAGGAGATACTTTAGTACTAAATAATACTAGAGTAATGCCAGCTAGACTTATAGGAGAAAAAGAAGGTACTGGAGGAAAAATTGAATTCTTACTTCTAAAAAGAATAGAAGGAGATAAATGGGAATGCCTTGCTAAACCAGGAAAGAAGGCTAAAATTGGTCAAAAATTTATATTTGGTGAAGGTAAGTTAAAGTGTGAAGTTGTAGATATAGTTGAAGAAGGAAATAGAATAATAGAGTTTTCTTATGATGGTATATTTGAGCAAGTTTTAGATGAACTTGGAGAAATGCCATTGCCACCATATATAACAGAAAAACTTGATGATAGAGAAAGATATCAAACAGTATATTCAAAAGAAAAAGGATCAGCAGCAGCACCAACAGCAGGTTTACATTTTACTGAGGAATTATTACAAAAAATTAAAGAAAAGGGAGTTAACATAGCTTATTTAACTCTTCATGTTGGTCTTGGAACTTTTAGACCTGTTAAAGTTGATGAAATAAATGATCATGTAATGCATTCGGAATACTATCACTTAGATAAAGAAAATGCAGAAATTATAAATGAAACTAAAAAAAGAGGAAATAAAGTTATATCAGTTGGAACTACATCTACAAGAACTCTTGAAACAATAGGTGATAAAAATGGTTTTGTTAGAGAACAAAGTGGATGGACTAATATTTTTATTTATCCAGGATATAAATATAAGGTTATAGATGAGTTAATTACAAATTTTCATTTGCCTGAATCAACATTAATTATGTTAGTTTCTGCTTTAGCAGGTAAAGAAAATGTTATGAATGCATACAATATTGCAGTTGAAGAAAAATATAGATTTTTCTCCTTTGGAGATTCTATGATAATTAAAGAGTAACAAAAAGAGGAAGTGTAAAATTGAGTAAGAATAAATATACATTGTTAAAAAAAGATGGTAAAGCAAGAAGAGGAAGATTTGAAACAGTTCATGGAACTATAGAAACTCCAGTGTTTATGAATGTTGGAACTATAGCTGTAATTAAAGGTGCAGTTTCTAGCATGGATTTAAAGGACATAGGATGTCAGGTAGAATTGTCAAATACTTATCATCTTCACTTAAGACCTTCAGATAAGGTTGTAGCAAAATTAGGTGGATTACATGAGTTTATGAATTGGGATAGACCAATCTTAACTGATTCAGGTGGATTCCAAGTATTTTCTTTAGCAGGAATGAGAAAAATAAAAGAAGAGGGAGTATATTTCTCATCTCATATAGATGGAAGAAAGATTTTTATGGGACCAGAAGAATCTATGCAAATTCAAAGCAATTTAGCATCAACAATTGCTATGGCCTTTGATGAGTGTATTCCAAATCCATCTACAAGAGAATACGTTGAAAAGTCAGTTGCTAGAACCACAAGATGGCTTGAAAGATGTAAAGTTGAAATGGATAGATTAAATTCATTACCAGAAACAATTAATAAGAATCAAATGCTATTTGGAATAAATCAAGGTGGATGCTACGAAGATATAAGAATAGAACATGCAAAGACTATAACTAAAATGGATCTTGATGGATATGCAATAGGTGGTTTAGCTGTAGGTGAAACTCATGAAGAAATGTATAGAATAATTGATGCAGTTGTACCATATCTTCCAGAGGATAAGCCTATATATTTAATGGGCGTTGGAACACCAAGTAATATTCTTGAAGCTGTAGATAGGGGAGTAGATTTCTTTGATTGTGTACTTCCAGCTAGAAATGGTAGACATGGACATGTATTTACTAAAGATGGAAAGATCAATTTAATGAATGCAAAATTTGAATTAGATACAAGACCTATAGATGAAGGATGTCAGTGTCCAGCTTGTAAAAGCTATACAAGAGCATATATAAGACATCTATTTAAAGCTAAAGAAATGTTAGCTATGAGATTATGTGTTTTACATAACTTATATTTCTATAACAAGCTAATGGAAGATATAAGAGCTGCTATAGATGGTGGATATTTTAAGGAGTTTAAAGAACAAAAGCTTAAAGAATGGAATGGAAGAGCTTAAAGCTATTAAATATATGTAAATAAGATTGACAGTATTATATAAATTATATATATTTTAATATGTAAATTAAAGATTTATGGAAGGAATGAATTAAATGGAAGCTATATTATCAATCATATTACCTTTCGGTTTAATGTTTGCTCTTATGTATTTCTTGTTAATTTTACCAGAAAAGAAAAGAAACAAGAGATATAATGAAATGATAACAGCATTAGAAAAAAATGATGAAATAATTACAAGAGGAGGTATTATGGGTAAAATCATAATCGTTGAAGAAGACTATGTTGTAATTGAAACTAGTGCTGAAAGAACAAAGTTAAGAATAACTAAAAATGGAATAGCTACAAAGGTAAATAAAGTAGAACAATAAGAATAATACCCCCTAGTAAATCATAGTATTTACTAGGGGGTGATGTTTTATGGACTTAGCTAACTATTTTAAAAGCATAATGAAGGGAGTTATTTGGTCAATTGTTATAACTGTAATAGCATCAATTATTTTTGCAATATTAATGAATAGTATTACTATAGGTGAAAATATATTCAATATTATTTATGTTGTAATATCTTGTTTAGCTTTAATACTAGGATCAGTTATTGCGGTGAAGGCTTATGGAAGTAAAGGATGGATAGTTGGATTAACTGTTGGTTGTATTTTTTACATAGCTTTATATATCATAGGAATTATTTTTGGTGCAGAAGCTACATTAACAATTTATGATTCAATAAAATTTGGATTATGCTTATTAATAGGTCTTTTTTCAGGAATGCTAGGAATTAATTTATAAAAATAAGATATCATTTATATAAGGATTATAATGTTTCAAAGAATAAATATTTGCATTATGATCCTTATTTTTTATAAAATAAATTTATAAATATAGAAAAATTTATTATAACTAATATAATTTAAATATAAATTTTAGGTGTTAATGCCAAGAAGTTAAAGAAAAATTTGGTGTATTTACAACTAATATACGTGGAGAATAATGTAAATAAAGAGTTTCTAGATTCTAATTAAGAAAATAATTGTAATATTTATTAATATACATTATAATATATGTGTTTTCTTAAGTTTTATGGAGGAATTTATAATGCGCAAGTTTTGGGAGAGTATTTATAGTCCAAATTATATTACAGGATATAATCCCTTTATACTTAAAAATATGAACAAAGCTATTGAGCATATGGTAGATGCTGTGAATAACAGAAAAAAGATTGTTATTTATGGAGTTCCTAATGTTGATGGACTATGTGCAATATCTTCTTTAAATCTAGTTTTAAGATATTTAAATGCAGATATAGAATATGTTATTTGTGATGAAAATACTAATTCTAGAATAACATCTGAAGAGATTATAAATAATGTTAGCTTTTTAGGAGGACAACTTTTAATAACGCTAGGATTAGATTTAAATTCAGATATAGAAGAAAAGCTTTGTGAGGATCTTGGGATAGATTTAATAGTATTGGAAAATAAAGACGTTAGTAATGAAAAAAAATATATATATATAAATCCAAATCAAAATGGATGTAGCTATAGATATAAGAATTTGTCTATTAGTGGACTTACATTTAAATTAATGCAAGCAATTGCAATTTATTATAATATAAAAAGTATAAATAAATATTTAGATTTAATTCTTATTGGAGAACAATGGGCTGAAGTACCTTTAAAAGGTGAAAATGGGGTTATTTTGAAAGAGGGTAAAAAGTTTTTAAATAATACTAATAATTATGGATTAAGAGCTATTATGAATTATCACGATATGTCGCAAATGAATAATGATTGTATATTAAAAATCATAAACCTTATTACACCAACTATTAATGCTGTAACTATGATGGATAATGCGCGTATTATTATTGAATTATTAACAACCAATAAAAAAGATAGGGCAGAACAAATAACAAAATATTTAAATAAATCACAAATGACTATATAATTATTATATTATTAAATATAATAATTATATAGTTGATAATTTTTATAGTGATGGAGGAGTTATCATGAATCTAAAAGAAAAAATAAGAGTAATTGAAAATTTCCCAAAGGAAGGAATAAGTTTTAAGGATATTAGTACTGTTATTGGTGATGGTGAAGCATTAAGGTATTCAATTGATAAGATTGTAGAACATTTAAAAGATAAGAATATAGACGTTATAGTTGGACCGGAAGCAAGAGGTTTTATATATGGAGTACCAGTTGCTTATGCTATGGGAATTGGATTTGTTCCAGTTAGAAAGCCAGGAAAATTACCAGGAGAGACAGTTTCAATAACTTATGATTTAGAATATGGTAGTGATACTTTACAAATACATAAAGATGCTATTAAAAAAGGACAAAGAGTAGCAATAGTAGATGATTTATTAGCAACAGGTGGAACTATAGGTGCAGTTGCAAAGCTAGTTGAAATGGCTGGTGGAGAAGTTGTTTCATTAGATTTTGCAATTGAATTAACAGGACTTAATGGAAGAGAAAAGCTTAAAAAATATGAAGTTATGTCTTTAGTAGATTATGAGTTTTAATATTGTTGAAATAAATAGATAAGTATTATATAATAAAAGAAAGTGGCTGGTTGTTAAAACCAGCCAATTATTTTAGAGTAAATCAAAGGAGATTAGCACATGTATGAAAGTCTATTACAGAAAATAAAAGAAAATTGTAATAATATAGATATAGACATAATAAAAAAAGCATATGCTTTAGCATGTGATGCACATAAACATCAAAAAAGGGAATCAGGAGAGCCATATGTGACACATCCTATAGATGTTGCAATAATACTAGCAGAAATGGGGATGGATACTAGTACCATTGTTGCTGGCCTTTTACATGATGTAATAGAAGATACTGAATATACATATGAGGATATAAAGAAATTATTTAATGCAGAAATTGCTGATTTAGTTCAAGGAGTAACAAAGCTTGGTAAGATAGAATGTAAAACAAAAGAAGAACAACAAGCTGATAATGTTAGAAAAATGCTCCTTGCTATGGCTAAGGATATAAGAGTTATAATTATAAAATTAGCCGATAGACTTCATAATCTAAGAACTTTGAAATTTATGCCAAAGCCAAAGCAAAAGCAAAAAGCTAAAGAAACTTTAGATATTTATGCTCCATTAGCTCATAGATTAGGAATATCTAAAATTAAATGGGAGTTAGAAGATTTATCTTTTAGATATTTACATGAAGAAGAATATTATCAATTAGTAAAAGAAATAGCTGAAAAAAGAGTTGAAAGAGAAATATATATATCTGATATAAAAAAGGATTTATATAATAAACTAGAAGAGGCTGAAATAGATTGTGATATAGATGGTAGACCAAAGCATTTTTATAGTATTTATAGAAAGATGGTTAATAAGAATAAAAGTATTGAACAAATATTTGATTTAACTGCAATTAGAATATTAGTTAATACAGTTAAGGATTGCTATGGAGTTTTAGGAATAGTACATACGATATATAAACCAATTCCAGGTAGATTTAAAGATTATATTGCTATGCCTAAGCCTAATATGTATCAATCTCTTCATACAACGGTAATAGGGCCTCAAGGAAAGACTTTTGAAATTCAGATTAGAACCTTTGAGATGCATAGAACAGCTGAATATGGTATAGCTGCTCATTGGAAGTATAAAGAAGGAGATAATCAAGATGAAAAGGAACATAGCTTTGAAAATAAATTAGCATGGCTTAGAGATATGCTAGAATGGCAAAAGGAAACATCAGATGCTGAAGAATTTATTGAAGGTTTTAAAATAGATTTATTTACAGATGAAATATTTGTATTTACACCTAAAGGAGTAGTAATAAATTTACCAAGCAAAGCTACACCTATTGATTTTGCTTATAGAATTCACACTGACATAGGAAATAGATGTGTTGGAGCAAAGGTAAATGGGAAAATTGTGCCTCTTGATTATAATTTAAAAACTGGAGAAATAGTGGAAGTACTAACATCTAAAAATGCAAAGGGACCTAATTTTGATTGGTTAAACATTGCAAAGAGTAATCAAGCAAAAAGTAAAATAAGACAGTGGTTTAAGAAAATTAAAAAAGAAGAAAATATAGATAAGGGTAAAGAAATTTTTGAAAAAGAACTTAAAAAGCAACTAGTTATTTATTCAGAAATAGCAAAGGGCGAATCCTATGAAAAGTTCATAAAAAGATACAATATACATTGTATGGATGATTTATATGCAGCTATAGGTATAGGGCAAATTTCAGCTTCTAATTATATATCAAAGCTGAAGGAAGAAAATATAGTTGAAAAGCATCATAATGAAAATATTAATAAAAGTATTGAAGAACATATAAGTAAATCAGAAAAATCTAATGAAAAAAATAAAAAGTCATATGGAGTAACAGTAAAGGGTCTTAGTAATTTAATGATTAGATTTGCAAGATGTTGTAATCCAGTTCCAGGAGATGATATTAAAGGATATATTACTAAAGGAAGAGGAGTATCTATACACAGAAGCGATTGTAGTAACTTTAAATCATTAGAAGTCCATGATTCTAGTAAAGTTGTTGAAGTTTCTTGGGGAACATCTAAAGGAGCTGCATATGTAGCTGAAATACAAGTAAGAGCAGAAGATAGAATGGGAATATTATCAGATATTATGATAATAATAACAGAATCTAAACTACATTTAAGTGCTTTAAATGCTAAATCATCTAAAGGAAATATTGCTATAATTAATATAAAAGTAAAAATAGATTCTATAGAGCAATTAAAGGAGCTTATGAAAAAAATTAGAAAGCTTAATGGAGTAATGGACGTCTATAGAATGAATAGTTAGAGAGGATAAAGAATGAGAGTTATAGTTCAAAGAGTTACATCTTCTAAAGTTATAGTTAATGATGTAGTAGTAGGTTCAATTAATAAGGGACTTAATTTATTAATTGGATTTTCAAAGAGTGACAGTGAAGAGGACTTATCATATATTAAAGATAAAATATTAAACTTAAGAATATTTGAAGATGAAAACAATAAAATGAATCGTTCACTTTTAGATATAGAGGGAGATATTCTTGCTATATCACAATTTACTTTATATGGAGATTGTAGAAAGGGAAGAAGACCTAATTTTATGAATGCAGAAGGTGGAGAGAGAGCAAAGGCACTATATGAAAAATTTATTGATTTGTTAAGAGAAAGTAAATTAAAGGTTGAAACTGGGCAGTTTGGTGCTCATATGAAGGTTGATATTTTAAATGATGGACCTGTAACTATAATGTTAGATAGTAATAAGGAATTTTAGTTAGGAGGATAATTATGATAATAAAAACTTATCCTCTTGGATCATATCAAACTAATTGTTATATAGTAATTGATGAAAAAACTAATAAAGCTGCAATTATAGATCCAGGAGCAGAAGCTAATTATATTATAAAAGAAATAGAAGTATTGGGAGTAAAAGTAGAAGCAATACTTTTAACACATTGTCATTTCGATCATAATGGAGCTGTTGAAGAATTAAAAAGTAAATATAATATAGATGTATATTTAAATAAGGCAGAAGAAGAATATATGGAATTTGACAATAGTGGAATTTTTGGAAAGTTACCAAAGCTTTATAAATTCTTTACTGAAGGGGAAGAAATAAAGGTTGGAGAAATAAGCTTTAAAACTATATTTACACCAGGGCACACTAAAGGAGGAACTTGCTTTTTAGCAGAGGATAATTTATTTAGTGGAGATACTTTATTTAATGGTTCTATAGGAAGAACTGATTTTATTGGTGGAAGTTACAATGAACTAATAAGTAGTATTGAAAATAAATTAATGGTTCTAGATAATAATATTAATGTTTATCCAGGACATGGACCAAAATCTACTATTATTTACGAAAGGATGAAAAATCCCTTCTTAGTTTAAGAGGAGAATAAATGGAAGTAATTATTAATTTAAATAATTTAAAATATAGATATGATGTCTATCAAATGTTTAATATATATTATTCTTTATGTGAGATTAAGTTTGAAGATAAGGGAGATTATATTATAAATATAGATGAAAAAAAGATTTCATTTAAATATAAGGATTATTACAAAGAAAAGACTTTTGGGGAAAATATAAAGGAGGATATTAAAAGAATAGTGTTTTCTTCTTTAAAAGAAATAACTGGGTATGAATATCCTTGGGGGATACTAGTTGGAATTAGGCCATCTAAGATTGCATTGAAGTATTTAGAAGAAGGAAAAAGTGAAGCTGAAATAGTAGATATATTTGCTAAAAGACACTTAGCTTCAGAAGAAAAAGCAAGACTTTGTATAGAAGTTGCAAAAAAGGAAAAAGAACTTGTAAATAAGGATGAAAGTAGTATTGCTATTTATATAGGAATGGCGTTTTGTCCAACAAGATGTTTTTATTGCTCCTTTACAGCTAATTCTATAAGTGGAAGTAAAAAGTTAATTAATCCTTATTTAGAAGCATTAACATATGAAATAAGAGAAATGAAGAAGTATGTTGATGAACGAAGGATAAAAATTGAAAGTGTTTATTTTGGTGGAGGAACACCAACTTCAATAAATAATACTGAATTTGAAAATATAATGAAGGAAATTTATGAAGCCTTTGTTGAAAATAGAGATATTATTGAATTTACAGTTGAATGTGGTAGACCAGATAGTATTACTTTAGAGAAATTACAAACTATGAAGAAATATAATACTACTAGAATTAGCATTAATCCACAAACTATGAATGATAAAACATTAGAAATGATAGGACGAGGACATTCTTCTAAAGATGTTATAGAAAAGTTTAATTTAGCTAGAGAGTTAGGATTCAATGATATTAATATGGATATGATTATTGGATTGCCTGGAGAGGGAATAGATGAGGTTAAAAATACTGCTAAGGAAATTCTTAATCTTAAGCCAGATAGTCTAACTGTACATGGTTTATCCTTAAAGAGAGCCTCTATTCTTTATGAAAATTTCATATTAAAAAAAGGAATACAAATAAAAAAGCAGGATGAGCTTTCTTTAATGTATGAAACTAGTAGAATATTAGCTAAAGATTTAAATATAAAACCATATTATATGTATAGACAAAAAAATATGATTGGAAATATGGAGAATTTAGGATATTCGAAAGAAGGAAAAGAATGTATATATAATATACAAATGATTGAAGATAAACAAACGATAATTGCATTAGGAGCTGATGCAGTTTCAAAGGTTGTTTTTCTAGATGAAGATAGAATTGAGAGATTTGGTAATGTTAAGGACATTAGAGAATATACAAATAGAATAAAGGAAATGGTAGAGGGGAAAAGAAAACTTTTAGATACACTTTACCTTAAATAGGAGGAGATATTATGGAAATCCAAGCACCTAAGGGCACTAAGGATATGCTACCTCAAGATGCATATAAATGGCAGTATGTTGAGGGAATTTTAAGAGAAGTTTCAAAGAATTTTGGGGTTAAAGAAATAAGAACTCCAATGTTTGAACATACAGAACTATTTTTAAGAGGAGTTGGAGAAACAACAGATATAGTTCAAAAAGAAATGTATACTTTCAATGACAAGGGAAATAGAAGTATCACATTAAAACCAGAAGGAACTGCTCCAACTGTTAGAGCATTTATTGAAAATAGATTATTTAATGAAGCACAGCCTACAAAGCTTTATTATATTATACCTTGTTTTAGATATGAAAATGTACAAAAAGGAAGATATAGACAATTCCATCAATATGGAGTTGAAGCTTTTGGATCAAAAGAACCTTCAATTGATGCAGAAGTTATAGCCTTAGCAATGGAGGCTTTAAATAAATTAGGTTTAAAAAGTTTAAGTCTAAATATTAATAATTTAGGTTGTCCAAGTTGTAGAGCAAAATATAATGAAGCTTTAAAGAAATATTTACAAGATAATTACGATAATATTTGTGGTTTATGTAAAACTAGATTTGATAAGAATCCGATGAGAATTCTTGATTGTAAAGAAAAATCATGTAAAGAAATAACTAAAAATGCACCAATAATTCTAGATTATGTTTGTGAAGAATGTGAATCTCATTTTACAGAAGTAAAAAAATATTTAGATGCATTAAATATTAAATACACTATTGATCCAGGTATAGTTAGGGGATTAGACTATTATACTAAGACTATATTTGAAATATTAAATGATGATTTTACAGTTTGTGGTGGTGGTAGATATGATAAGCTAATTGAAGAAATTGGTGGACCAGAAATGCCCGCAGTAGGTTTTGCAATAGGTTTAGAAAGATTGATAATGACTTTAGAAAAAGAAGGAATAGAAATTCCAAGAGAAGATATTATTGAACTTTATATAGGGGCAAGAGGTGAAGATGCAAAGACTCAAGGCTTTGTTTTAGCAAATAACTTAAGAAATGTTGGGGTAAAAACAGAAATAAATCATATGGGTAGAAGCGTAAAGGCTGAAATGAAGTATGCTAATAAAATAGGAGCAGTCTTTACAACAATATTAGGTGATGACGAGCTTCAAAATAGAACTTTAAAACTTAAAAGAATGAGTGATGGAGAGCAATTTGAAGTTAATTTAGATAATATAGAAGAAATAGCTAAAGTCATAAAGTAGTTAGGAGGAAGAAAAATGGGCGAAGCTCTAAATGGATTAAAAAGAAGCATAATGTGTGGTGAAGTTAGAGAAAGTAATGTTTCTCAAAAAATTACACTAATGGGTTGGGTACAAAGAAATAGAAAACTAGGTGGTTTACAATTTATAGATTTAAGAGATAGAACTGGTATTATGCAAATAGTATTTGGTGAAGAAATTAATGCTGAAGCTTTTGAAAAAGCTAAGGATATTAGACCAGAGTATTGTATAGCAGTAACAGGTGAAGTTGTACTTAGAGAAGCACCAAATCACAATATGCCAACTGGATTAGTTGAACTTAAATGTGAAAGTTTAAAGGTTCTTTCAGAATCAGAAACTCCTCCAATTTATATTAAAGAGGGATTAGATGCAGCAGAAAATATAAGATTAAAATATAGATATTTAGATCTTAGAAGACCAGATATGCAAAGAATATTTATGATTAGAAGTAAAGTATCAAAAGCTGTACGTGATTATTTAGATGCTAATAACTTCTTAGAAGTAGAGACTCCTATATTAACAAAGAGTACACCAGAAGGAGCTAGAGATTATTTAGTACCTTCAAGAAATTATCCTGGAATGTTTTACGCACTTCCACAATCTCCACAAATATTTAAGCAATTATTAATGGTATCAGGTTTTGATAGATACTATCAAATTGCTAAATGTTTTAGAGATGAAGATTTAAGAGCAAATAGACAACCGGAATTTACTCAAATAGACTTAGAAATGAGTTTTGTTGAGGAAGAAGATGTAATAAAAATGAATGAAGGCTTAGTTGCTCATGTATTTAAAGAAGTTGCTGGCATAGATGTTAAGCTTCCAATTAAGAGAATGACATTTAAGGAAGCAATGGAAAAATACGGTTCAGATAAACCGGATTTAAGATTTGGTATGGAAATTACTAATATTACAGAAGATGTAAAAGATATGGACTTTGTAGTATTTAAATCAGCTATAGAAGCTGGTGGTTCTGTAAGAGCACTTTGCTTAAAAGGTGGAGCAAGTTTAGGAAGAAAACCAATTGATAAGCTAGGAGAATTTGTTAAAACTTATAAAGCAAAAGGTCTTGCTTGGATTCAAATAAAAGAAGATGGAGTTAAATCTTCAATAGCTAAGTTCTTAACTGATGATGTAACAAATTCTATAGTAAAAACTATGAATGCTGAAGTTGGCGATGCTATATTTATAGTTGCAGATAAAAACTCAGTAGTATTCCAAAGCTTAGGGGCGTTAAGATTAGAATTAGCTAAGCAATTTGACTTAATTAAAGATAAAAATGAGTTTAACTTTACATGGATAACAGAATTCCCTCTATTTGAATACAGCGAAGAAGATGGAAGATATTATGCAGCTCATCATCCATTCACATCACCTATGGATGATGATATAGATATGATAGAAAGCAATCCAGGCGAAGTAAGATCAAAAGCGTATGACTTAGTATTAAATGGTGAAGAACTTGGTGGAGGTTCAATAAGAATTCATGATTCTAATTTACAACAAAGAATGTTTAAAGCTTTAGGATTTACTGAAGAATCAGCACAAGAAAGGTTTGGGTTCTTAATAGATGCCTTTAAGTTTGGTCCACCACCACATGGCGGATTAGCTTTTGGATTAGATAGAATGATAATGTTCTTAGCTGGAACTGAAAATATTAAGGATGTTATTGCTTTCCCTAAAAATCAAAATGCTTACTGTTACTTAAGTGAAGCACCAAATATAGTTGACGAAAAACAATTAGATGATTTAGGAATAGTAATTAATAAAATAGAAGAATAAAAAATATAGGAGCTTATAACTATTAATTAGTTTTAAGCTCCTATATTTTAGCTGAAAATGTATTTTTTAATGAGAAATTACAGTGATTAAAAAATATTCCTTTGTGATTGAGTTAAAAAATGTATTGTTTAATGAAGATAATTAAAACTATTTGCATTATTAAAATTAGAGGAATACCTATAATAAATGTAATATGTTTTGTTTTATGACGAAATGTATACATTCCAGTTATACTTCCTACGCTTCCTCCTAGTATAGCTAAAAGAAATAAAGTAGATTCCTTTACTCTCCATTTATTTTTTATGGATTTTTTCTTATCTATATACATTGTAATAAAGGAAAGTATATTAATGATTAAGAAGTAAAATAAAATGAATTTATTCATAACAGTAAGGTCTCCATTAATTTATTTATATTTATTGTAATACAGTTTAAGTAAAATAACAAATTTTTTATTTAACACATTAATTATACAAAAAAGTACAAAAAATTATTCTTATTATGATAATATTGTGATATATTGAAAGTATAAATTATAAAAAGTTTAAAATTATAGTTAATGAGGTGAAAAAATGAAAAAAAATGAATATGGATTATTTACTGCTATTGGAATGATAGTAGGAATAGTAATCGGTTCCGGAATATTTTTCAAGAGTGATAATATATTAGTAGCTACTAATGGAAGTATTAGTTTAGGAATTATAGTTTTTTCTATAGCAGCTTTAGGTATTATTTTTGGAAGTTTATCTATTTCAGAATTAGCATCTAGAGAAAGTAAAGCAGGAGGAATAATCTCTTATGCTGAATACTCCTATAATAAATCTGTAGCCTGTGCATTGGGATGGTTCCATACTTTCTTATATTATCCAACGTTAACAGCAGTAGTTGCTTGGGTATCTGGAGTATATATATGTATGTTATTTGGAATTGAAGGTGGACTAGCTATTCAAAGTGTTATTGCTTTTGCTGTAATAGGATTTTTATATATATTAAATTTATTATCAGCAAAATTAGGTGGATATTTCCAAAATGCATCAACAATTATAAAAGTAATACCATTAATAATAATAGCTTTTGCAGGAGTATTTTTTGGTAATCCTAGTGAAATAAATATAGATGAAGTAGTACATATGAAATCAGCTTCTTGGATAGCAGCCATTGCTCCAATAGCATTCTCCTTTGATGGATGGATAGTATCAACATCAATAGGTCATGAAATTAAAAATTCAAAAAAGAACTTACCTAAAGCATTAGTAATGGCCCCTTTATTTATTTTACTATTATACATTTTTTATTTTGTAGGAATTAGTATATATGTAGGCCCAGAGACTATAATGCAATTAGGAGATGCCCATGTTGACGTAGCAGCTAATATGTTATTTGGAAAATGGGGTGCCAAAATTATATTAACCTTTGTAGTTATTTCAATTTTAGGAACAGTTAATGGCTTAGTTATGGGGCATATTAGATTACCATATTCTTTAGCGCTTAGAGATATGTTCCCTAAATCTGATTTAGTTAAAAAGGTAAATGAAAAAATAGGTATGCCTATATATTCAACAATAGTTGCCTTTACAATTACTATTATATGTTTAGTTATAAATTACATAACTCAAGAATATGGATTATTACCTAATAGTGATATTTCAGAAATATCAATAACAGTAAATTATTTATTATATATATTATTATATATTAAAGTTTTCAAAATGGGATTAGAAGGAGAAATTTCTGGATTATGGAGAGGAAAAATCAATCCTATATTGGCTACAGTAGGATCTTTAATAATTTTCTCTGGTAGCTTATCAAATCCATTATTCTTTATTTATTTATTAATTTGTGGAAGCTTATTATTATCAGCTATAGTATTTTGGTCAATTAAGCAAAAAAGAGAAAATCTAATAAAATAATTATTTAAGAAAGTACAGATGTTTTAAATTTCTGTACTTTTTATTTTTATACAATGAAATTTATGGTATTATATCTATAATAAATGAAGGTGGGAGAGGTTTATGAATAAAATTTTTAGATTTGCACTAAAAATATTCTTAGGTATATTAGGTGCCTTATTTATAATAGGAATTTCTACAATAATAGGGCTTAACTCAAAGTTTATTTATTACTATGCTATAGATAAATATAATTTAAGTAAAGTTGTTAATATACCTAAAGAAGTTATAATAAAGGATTTTAATACTTTAATAGAGTATCTACAAAATATATTTATAGAAAAATTAAGCTTCATTAATTTTCCAATGAGTTCAAATGGAGAGTATCATTTTTATGAAGTAAAAATGATATTTATATCTATCTATATAATTGTTATTACAATATTAATATTTTTTATAGTTATATACATAATTAATAAAAAGAAAAATAATAGTTTAGACTTAATAAATATTCTAAATTATGGAGTTAATACGTTAATAGGAGTAATTTTAGCTTTGACTATAGCCATATCAGTGAATTTTTCTAAGATTTTCGAAGTATTTCATAAAGTATTTTTTAATAATGATTATTGGATTTTTGACGCAAAAACAGACCCTATTATAAATATATTACCAGAAGAAGTTTTTAAATTATATGCAATATATATAATAATTATTGCAGGATTATTTATATTAATTATAAAAACTTTTTATTATATGAAGCAAAAGAAGGTTAAAGAAAAGATTGCTAATAGTATTTCAGTATAATAGTTATTCTAATGTTAGTTTTTATAAAAATTATTTGTTAAGAATATAAAATTATATTAATTTATGATTTTAAAGAAACTATAGTAGATATTATATTGAAAATAAAGAGAAACCACTCTTAAAGAGTAGTTTCAGTGTATTATAGATAATAAAATTTATATATAATTATAAAGCTAATTTAAATATTTCTAAGGCTTCTTTATCAGTGATTTTTACAAAATTACCAACATGGTCACAATGAGATATAAGCTTTTTTGACATTTCTTCTATTCTAGAATCATCTATATTTACATGACTTAATCTAGTTGGTAATTCAATTTCAGAAAAAAAGTTTTCCAAAGCATAAATGCCTTTTAAAGCAGTTTCTTCTAAATTATTTAGATTAATATCTATATTAAAAACTCTATTTGAAAATTGTACAAATCTATTAATATCGTGTTTATATACATATTTCATCCAAGCAGGGAATATAATTGAAAGACCAGCACCATGTGCAATATCATAAATTCCACTTAATTCATGTTCAATATCATGGCTAGCCCAATCACCTAATCTTCCCATGCTTAATGAATCATTATGAGCTATAGTTCCACATAACATAATTTCAGCTCTAGCATTATAGTCATTAGGATTAGTATTTAATATCAGTGCATTTTCAATAATAGTTTTTAATGTAGCTTCACATAACCTATCGGTTAAATCTACGTTTTTAACATTAGTAAAATATCTTTCAAGAATATGCGCTATCATGTCTGATATTCCACAAGAAGTTTGATATTTAGGTAAAGAAAAGGTTAGTTCTGGATTTAAAATTGAAAAAATAGGTCTAAGGGATGGATGACCTGTACTTCTTTTATATAATCCATCTTCATTAGTAATAACAGTACCAGAACTAGTTTCACTACCTGCTGCAGGAATAGTTAGTATAGTAGCAACCTTTAAACAAGTATGATTAATAGGAGTATCTATAAATAAATCCCACACATCACCAGAATAATTTACACCAGCAGCTATAGCCTTAGAAGAATCAATAACGCTTCCACCACCAATAGCAAGAATAAAATCTATATTATGTTTTCTACAAATATTAATTCCTTCTCTTACTAAAGAAACTCTAGGATTAGGTTTAACCCCTGAAAGCTCATGAATTTCTATATTTTCTTCTTTTAATGAAGCTATAACTTTATCATATAAGCCTATCTTTTTAATACTTCCACCACCATAATGTAGAAGTATTTTATTAGTGTACTTTTTTATTTCTTTACCGATTTTTTCTTCTGTATTTTTTCCAAAGATTATTTGGGTACCATTTTTATAATTAAAATTTAACATAAATCCTCCTTAAATTAATAGTTTATATATTAATAATAATACATATTAAACGATTAAGTAATATATTATGAAAATTATTTCATAAATATTTTTATAAGTTTTAGTTTATCTTTGTAAGGAGCAAATTTTATTGGTAACTCAAAAAAAGTACCTCTTTTAATTATAGACTTTTTGTGAGTAAATGTATCAAAGCTTGCTTTACCATGATAGCTACCAATACCACTATTACCTACACCTCCAAATGGTAATTTATTTGAAGCTACATGAATAATAGTATCATTTATGCATCCTCCTCCATAAGAAACAGTAGTAAGAACATTATTTATAGATTGTTTATCTTCAGAAAAATAATATAATGCTAAAGGTTTTTCTTTTGATTTAATAAAGGTTATAGCATTTTCTATATTTGAGAACTCTAGTATTGGTAATATAGGGCCAAATATCTCATCTTCCATAATCTTGGAGTTTTCTTTGATATCAATTAAAATAGTTGGTTCCATATATAGGGAGTCTTCATCAAGAGAACCACCAAAATAAATAGTACCATCTTTTAGATATTCCTTTAATCTATTAAAGGAACTTTTATTAATTAATCTAGGAAAGTCAGGACTTTCTTCTATATTGATACCAAATTGATTATTTATTTCTTTAACTAAACTTTCAATAAAAGTTTTCTTTACGCTTTCTTCAACTAATATATAATCTGGAGCAACACAAGTTTGACCAGCATTTAAAAATTTTCCCCATACTATTCTCTTAGCAGCCAAAGGAATATTTGCTGTTTTATCAATTATACAAGGACTTTTACCACCAAGTTCAAGGGTAACGGGAATAAGATTTTTAGAAGCTCTCTCCATGATTATTTTGCCAACAGATACACTTCCTGTAAAGAAAATATAATCAAATTTTAAATCTAATAAGTAATTAATAGTTTCTTTACTTCCTAGTGGATTTACAACTTGTATATAGTTATCTGGAAAATTTTCATTTATTAGTTTTTCTATAAGTAAAGATGTATTAACACTATTTTCAGAAGGTTTAATTATTGCGCAGTTACCAGCAGAAATAGCTCCTATTAAGGGAGAAATTATTAGCTGAAAAGGATAATTAAAGGGACCAATAATTAGTGTAACACCATAAGGTTCTTTATATATGTAGCTTTTAGCAGGAAAATAAATAAGTGAAGTTTTCTTTTTCTCAACTTTTGCCCAAGATTTAAGCTTTTTAATATGTAGATTAATTTCTTCATAAACAAGTCCAATTTCTGTTGCATATGCTTCAAAACTAGACTTATATAAATCTTTATTTAATGCATCTATTATTAAATTTTCATTATTTTTAATTATATTTTTTAGTTTTTTTAAGTTATTTATTCTAAAATTAATATCCAAGGTGTTATTTGAGTTAAAAAACTCCTTTTGATTATTAAATATATTTAAAATATTATTCATAATGTCCTCCATTGTAAGTTTAATATATATAGATATAGTATATATTATATCATTTAAATTTCTTAAATATATAATAATTAATTTAATTAATTGAAAGATAGTAATGTAGATGATAAAATAAAGATGCCCTATGAAGGGATGATGTTATGGAGGTAATAATATGGATCAAGAAAATGAAAAGCTAAGAAAAGATATAGTTAATAGATTAAAAAGAATAGAAGGCCAAGTTAAAGGTATTCAAGGAATGATGGAAAAGAATGTATGTTGTTCAGATATATTAGTTCAAATTTCAGCTATTAGAGCAGCTATAAATAGAGTTGGTGGATTAACTATCGAATATTATGCTAATAATTGCTTAAATATTGAAGAGGGGTCTAAGGAACAGGAAAATCTAAAACAGTTAGTTAAAACCATTAATACTTTTGTTAAGTAGAGTATTAAAAAATAATCTTTAACTATTAGCAAAAAATTCATAAAATTATTTACAATTATCTTTATAAGTGATATATTTATTTTAAATAATATATATAAAGGCTATGAAGAGAAGAAGTAAATTTAATGTATCTTCAAAGAGAGTTTTACCTTGGCTGTAAGTAAAACAAGAAAGTTAAATTGAATAACATCTCAGAGCTATACTCCGAAAGATAACAACTAGTAGGCGGTAATCAGGTTCACCTGTTATAGTGATAAAGTATTTAAGTTAAGCTTATGTACTTAATAAGATTATTATTGTGAAGTAATAATAAAGTAAGGTGGCAACATGGAATTTTACTTTCATCCTTTTTGTAAGGGATGAAAGTTTTTTTAATTTTAAAAGGGGGATTATTTATGAATTTTCAAGGTATAATAGTTCCAGAGAGCTATAAAAGTAACACTTCATTAATTGAAACTGAAGTAAATATTAAAAAAATTAAGGATTATTTTGAAAAGGAATTAGCAAAAGTATTAAATTTAACAAGAGTATCTGCTCCATTATTCGTTAATGGTAAAAGTGGATTAAATGATAATTTAAATGGTATAGAAAGACCAGTTAAGTTCGATATCTTAGCTACAGGAGAAGATGTAGAAATAGTTCATTCATTAGCAAAATGGAAAAGATTAAGTTTATTTAGATATGGCTTTAAGGTTGGAGAAGGCTTATATACTGATATGAATGCTATAAGAAGAGATGAAGAGCTTGATAATTTACATTCTGTGTATGTAGATCAATGGGATTGGGAAAAAATAATTAAAAAAGAAGATAGAAATGAAGATAAATTAAAAGAAATAGTAAAGGATATATACAACGTTTTTAAGAATACAGAAAAATTTGTTCATAGAGAGTTAATAGAGTCAGAGGACATTTTACCTAAAGAAATTTTCTTTATATCAGCTCAAGAGCTAGAGGATATGTATCCAAATCTAACAGCAAAAGAAAGAGAAAATAAAATATGTAAAGAACATAAAGCTGTTTTTATTATGAAAATAGGAGATTTATTAAAATCAGGAGAAAAGCATGATGGAAGAAGTCCAGATTATGATGATTGGACATTAAATGGAGATATTTTATTTTGGTATCCTGTATTAGATAGAGCTGTTGAGCTTTCCTCTATGGGAATTAGAGTTGATAAAGAAGCATTAGATTATCAATTAAGAGTATCTAAAAATGATGATAGAAGGGAATTGGAATTTCACAAATTGTTATTAGAAGATAAGCTTCCTTTTACTATTGGAGGTGGAATTGGACAATCAAGAATTTGTATGTTTTTCTTAAATAAAGCTCATATAGGAGAAGTTCAAGCAAGTGTATGGGATGAAAAGAATATTAGTGTATGTAAAGAGAATGGTATAAATCTTTTATAGAAATAAGAGCTTGTTTTAAATATATAACTTAAAAAATATAAATAGAATTTAAAAACTTACCAGTAGATATTTAATATTTCTACTGGTTCTATTATTTTATTATAAAATTTTTTGTAATTTAAAATGTAAAAATAATTAAAAAGGACTAGCCTTTTTAAGACAGTCCACAAGTTTTGTATTTTTATATACTATTTTATTTGAGAGTTTGTTTGATTATTTTTTATTTTAGCTTGGAAAAATAATTTTGTGATGGTTGAAACAAAGATAATCCCTAAAGCTAAGGCCCCAGCATTAGCTAAAGTTTCTAAGCAGGTTTCCATAGATTTTAGTATATTACCATTAATAGCTTCATACATAGTATAATACATTCCACCACCAGGAACTAATGGTATTAAAGCACAAATAATTAATGTTGTTACTGGTGTTTTTAATATTCTTGCCATAATTTCAGAGTAAATACTGAATATTATAGAAGAAATAAAAAATGAAAGTGTAGTTGTTAGTCCAAAGTTTTCACAAATTAAACTAATAAACCAACCTAAGCCACCACCGAAAGCAGCATAAAATAAATTTTTTCCTTTTATGTTAAATAGTACTCCAAAACCAAGAGCTGCAAAAAATGCAAAAACTGATTGTATTAATATTGTTGTAATATCCATTAAATACCTCCAAAGGTTGAAATCCAAAAGCTAAGAACAGAACCTATACCTAGTGCAATAGAAATTGCTACTAAGAATGCTTCTAAAGCTCTAGTTGATCCAGCAAGCAAGTCTCCTGATATAGTATCTCTTATTGCATTAGTTATTGCTAGTCCTGGAACTAAAAGCATTATTGATCCAATTATAGTTTTATCTATATCGTTTATTAAATTTAACTTTAAAAACAGGATTGCCCAAATAGCAACTATTGCAGAGCAGATGCTATTAATAAAGAATTGATTAATTTTAAATTTTGAAAATTTAATAGATAATAGTTTTATTATAATTCCAATAAAAAATGCAGCTATAGCCTCCGGAGCTTTACCATCAAATAAAAAAACAAAGGAAAAAGCACCAAAGGCTGAAATTAATATAGATGTGACATCATTATATCTATCGCCTTTATCTATTATTGTAAGCTCTTTTTTTAACTCAGAAACAGTTAAATTTCGATTACTAATGTTACGAGATAAATCATTTACTTTATCAACCTTATTTAAGTCTATAGTTCTAGCGGAAACTCTTCTTATTAATGAATGGGTTTTTCCATTACTGCAAATAGATACCATTATTCCAGTAGTTGTAACGAAGCTTTCGGCATCCTCAACTCCGTATATTTTACATATTCTCCATATAATTTCTTCAGCTCTATAAGTTTCACCACCTGATTCAAGCATAATTTTGCCAGCAAAAGTTGCTACATGAAGAATTTCATTCAAGTCCATAACAATATACTCCTTACATTATGAAAATTTCTTTACGATTATAACATAGGATTGTTACATAGTATACACAAGTTAAAATAAATAATAAATTTAAGTTTAATTATTTATATAAATATCAAATTATTACATATTTTCATTGATTATTAAGGAATTTATATTTATAATTTAGTAAAAAGTATATTTTATTATTATTAAGTTGGGGTGATGAAATGAATTTTGATAATTTATTAAAGGAAGATATAGAAATTAAGGAGCTAATAGATAAAGAATTAAAAAGACAACAAGATGGAATTGAATTAATTGCTTCAGAAAATTTCACATCTAAAGCAGTTATGGAGGCTATGGGATCATATCTTACTAATAAATATGCAGAAGGATATCCAAATAAAAGATATTATGGAGGATGTTATATCGTAGATGAAATTGAAGATATAGCAAGAGAAAGAGCAAAGAAGTTATTTGGAGCAGAACATGCAAATGTCCAACCACATTCAGGTTCACAAGCTAATATGGCAGTATATTTATCTATTCTTGAAACTGGAGATACTGTATTGGGTATGGATTTAAGTCATGGAGGACATTTAACTCATGGAGCATCTGTTAATTTTTCAGGAAAGCTTTATAATTTTATATCTTATGGAGTTAATAAAGAAACAGAAGTTATTGATTATGAAGAAGTTAGAGAAATTGCACTAAAAAATAAGCCGAAGCTAATTGTAGCTGGAGCAAGTGCATATTCAAGAATAATAGATTTTAAGAAATTTAGAGAGATTTGTGATGAAGTAGGAGCTTATTTTATGGTTGATATGGCTCATATAGCTGGATTAGTAGCAACAGGAGCACATCCATCACCAGTACCATATGCTGATTTTGTTACATCTACAACTCATAAAACATTAAGAGGACCTAGAGGAGGATTAATTCTTTGCAAGGAAAAATATGCTAAGCAATTAGATAAAACTATTTTTCCAGGAATACAAGGAGGACCATTAATACATACTATTGCAGCAAAAGCAGTATGTTTTAAAGAAGCACTAGATCCATCTTATAAAGTATATATAGATAATGTAGTTAAAAATTGTAATACATTATCTGAGGAACTTAAAAATTATGGTTTTAAAATAGTTTCAGATGGAACAGATAATCATTTAATTCTTATAGATTTAAATAATAAAAATATTACAGGAAAAGAAGCAGAACATATTTTAGATTCTATAGGAATAACTGTAAATAAAAATACTGTACCAAATGAAACTAAGAGTCCATTTGTAACATCAGGAATTAGAATTGGTACACCAGCAGTTACATCTAGAGGATTTAATGCTGAAGATATGAAGGAAATAGCTTCAATTATTAATGATAGTCTTTCAGTTAATGAACCAAATTTAGATGAATTAAAGATAAGAGTTAAAACTTTATGTGAAAACCACCCTTTATATTAATAATAATAGATATATAAATATCATTGATAAAGGAGAAAAAAATGAGATTAATATCATGGAATGTTAATGGAATTAGAGCTTGTGTTACAAAAGGATTTTTAGATTTTTTTAATGAAGTAGATGCTGATATATTTTGCATACAAGAAAGTAAGCTTCAAGCTGGTCAAATAGATTTAGAATTACCGGAGTATAAGCAATATTGGAATTATGCTGAAAGAAAAGGTTATTCAGGTACTGCTATTTTTACTAAAAAGGAACCTTTAAGTGTTTTTTATGGAATAGGAATAGAAGAACACGATAAAGAAGGTAGAGTGATAACTTTAGAATTTGATAACTTTTATATGGTTACAGTATATACTCCAAACTCTAAAAATGAATTAGCAAGACTTGATTATAGAATGGTTTGGGAAGATGCATTTAAGGAGTATCTTTTAGAATTAGATAGTAAGAAGCCTGTTATAGTATGTGGAGATTTAAATGTGGCTCATAAAGAAATAGATTTAAAGAATCCAAAAACTAATACAAGAAATGCAGGATTTACTATAGAAGAAAGAGAAAAATTTACTAATTTATTAAATAGTGGTTTTATAGATACTTTCAGATATTTTTATCCTGAAGTAACAGGCATATATTCATGGTGGTCATATAGATTTAAAGCTAGAGAAAAAAATGCAGGATGGAGAATTGATTACTTTTTAGTATCAAACAAATTACAAGATAAATTAAAAGGAGCTAAAATACATACAGATGTATTTGGTTCAGATCATTGTCCTGTAGAACTTACAATTAATATTTAAATTTTATACTTATAAGAATAGAATACCTCTAAAGTAATTTAATAAAAGTTATTTTAGAGGTATTTTTATTTGTAAAATATTTAATTATAATACAATTTTAAAAACATATTATCTTTTACATTAATGTAGTATAATAATAGTAAGTGGGGTGATTTTGTGTCAATAAAAGAATTAAAAAATTATTTACCAAGTGAACTAATTGATATCCTAGAAAAGATATATACTAAAGGACAATTAGATATGATTTATAGAAGTTTCTATAATGGAAGACATATAAGCTTCAGGGTAAATGGCATAAAGGGTAATACAAATGAAGTTATTGATGAACTAAGGAATAAAAAAATAAAGGCAGTAAATCATCAGTTAATAAAAAATGCTTTTATAATAGATGATAGAAAAGAAAGTGAACTAAGAAATCTAGAATCTTATGTACAAGGGAAAATTTATATAAGTAATATATCTTCTATGTTACCACCATTATCTTTGGAGTTAGAAGAAGATAATATAATTTTAGACATGTGTGCTACACCAGGAGATAAAAGCTTATTTATAGCTGATTTAACCAATAATAAAGCCACTATTCTTTCTAATGATGATAATGAAATTAGAAGAGAAAGATTAAATGATGATATTAATAAATATGGAGCTTCATGTATAATTTCTTTTGGTTCAGATGCATGCACTATTGGTAAACGATTAAATAAATATTTTGATAGAATATTATTAAATGCACCTTGCTCAGTAGAAGGAACTTATAAATATAATTCTAATAAGTCATTTAATAATTGGAGTAAAAAGAATATAAGTATTTATTCAAAGCTTCAAAAAAATTTGATAGATAGTGCTTATAATGCTTTAAAGCCAGGTGGTATTATTGTTTACTCAACTTGTGCATTAAATCCTTATGAAAATGAAGAAGTTATAAATTATATATTAGAAAAGTATAAGGATTTACATTTAGAAAGAATAAATATAGATTTAGATAATGTTATAAGTGGATTAATAGAATATGATGAAGTTAAGTATAATGAAGAATTAAAAAATTCAATAAGAATAATACCTAATGATTATATGGAAGGAGTTTTTATTGCTAAGCTAGTAAAGGATAAAGAATAATTTATTTATCTAGAGGAAATTATAATATAGAATTATTATAGTTTTGGAGGATAAGATGAAAAAAATTATATCAGTATTATGTATATTTATTCTATGTACTAGTGGAAATTTTAATGCATACGCAGATTACAGAGAAGAAAGTAATAAAATAACTATATGCATTGATGCTGGGCATCAAAAAAAAGGAGATAGTAAAGCTGAACCTGTAGCACCTGGATCTGAAAATACTAAACCCAGGGTTTCACAGGGAACAGAAGGAATTGGAAGTAAAAAGCCAGAGTATATGGTAAATTTAGAGGCTGCATTAATATTGAAAGAAATATTGGTGAAAAAAGGCTATAATGTGGTTATGACAAGAGAAGAAAATGAAGTTAATATCAGTAATGCAGAAAGAGCAGAAATTGCTAATAAAGCTAAGGCGGATATGACTATTAGAATTCATTGTGATAGCTTAAAAGACACAAGTAAAACTGGAGCAACTATTTTAATACCTTCAAATAAAGCTAAGAATACTAAGGCTATATTTGAAAAAAGTAATGAATATGCTTGTATTTTAAAAGATAAACTAACAAGTAAGGGGATAAAGGTAAATGGTATATTCGAAAGGGATGATATAACGGGATTTAATTGGTCAACGGTTCCAGTTATTATTTTAGAAATGGGCTTTATGAGTAATTATTCAGAAGATAGTATGTTATGTGATAAAAATTATCAAGAAAGGCTTATGAATATAGTTGCAGAAGCTTTAGATGAATATAAATAAGATTATTAATAATATTATGTTAAATATAAAAAGAGCTATCGCATTAAAGCGAAGCTCTTTTTATATTTAGTAATGAACATGAATAAAGTGAAATTTAATATTATCATTGCTCCAACCTAAGTCATATGGAACTAACAATCTATTTGTATTATGGCAAGTAACTAAAGGATAGCCTTTAGAGTC
>JAFSER010000032.1 GCA_017435645.1 Clostridium sp.
TAAAGAGTTAGACAGAATATTCAGAATTACTGATGGTGTTATAAGACACATCATAGTTAAACAAGAAGCGTAAGAGGTGATATTGTCATGAATAAGGTAATACTTATTGGAAGACTTACAAAAGATCCAGAGCTTAATTTTGCAGCTGGAAGTGGAACTGCAGTAACTAGATTTAGCTTAGCAGTAACTAGACCTTTCAAAAAGGATGAAACTGATTTTATCAACTGTATAGCTTTTGGTAAAACAGGAGAAACAATAGCACAATATCTTACTAAGGGCAGACAACTTGCTGTTACTGGAAGCATTAGAACTGGTAGTTATGATGCTAAAGATGGAACTAGAAGATATACAACTGATATAGTTGTTGACTCTTTCGAATTTATCGGATCAAGTAACAATAATGGATCTGGCAGAGATCAAAATCCATATAATAGTGGATTTGGTTCTTCAAATGGTTCTGATTATTCAAATTCATCAAATACTTTTGGTGGAATGAATTTTGAGGAAGACATGACTCCTGTAGATGATGGAGATATGCCTTTCTAATAGTCTAAAAAGAAGGAGGGAATTAGCATGAAAGATATGAAAAGATCTGGAAAGATGAGAAGATCTAAGAGAAAAGTTTGTGCTTTTTGCGTAGATAAAGCTGAAGCAATAGATTATAAAGATATTACTAAGCTAAGAAAGTTTGTAACAGAAAGAGGTAAGATATTACCAAGAAGAATTTCTGGAACTTGCGCTAAGCACCAAAGAGAAGTAACTACTGCTATAAAGAGATCAAGAAATATAGCATTATTACCATTCACAACTGAGTAAAATAATTAACCCCTGGAATATCAGGGGTTTTTTGTTATATCAATATATTACTTTCTATATTATATGAAACAAATTATAAATTGTTGCATAAAAAGTTAAATATATTTAAAATATATATACAGGGTATTAGTATAGGGGTGAATGAGATGAAAAGAGATGAGTTAAATATTATGTCTAATATAAAGATGATAGAAAAGCTAAAATCTAACTTATTAAGTATAGTTGCTGAATTTTATCATCTATTAACAAAAGGAAGTAATGTAGCTCAGGATGCTATATTAAATTGCATATCTGGAGCTATAATTATTTTGTATGTATTAGCACAAAAGCTTGGATATTCATGTAAAGATGTTGATGATGATATGAAGAAAAAGTTACAAGTGGGAATTGTAGAAGACCATGAATATGAAAAAGACGGAAGGAGTCTAAGTAAACTTCAAGTACATTTAAAGGAGCGCCATTAGTATTATGGAATGGAAAGAATTTTTTAGGAATAGATTTAAATTTATTAAAAATAGAATTACACCCATTACTTTCATAATGGCTTGTATATTTTTTTGTTATATAAAGAATACTTTTCTAGGAACTTCTTTATTAATCATATATATATTATTGACTATTATTGAATATTTACGTAAAAATGAGGTTGAGAATCAGAAAAAGAATACTATACAGATGATAAAAAGTTTAATTCTCAATGATATTGATAACAATTTATTTAATCTTGTATTTCCTATTGCAATTATTAGAGAGTCGGGAGAAATCTTTTGGAGTAATAAGAAATTTAAAGAGTTTGTTCCAAATGAAGAGACAAATGGATTAAATGTTGTAAGTATTGCAAGAGGATTAAATTTATCGAGATTATTTACATGTGATAGAGATTTACATCAAAAAATTAGAATAAATGATTTATTTTATAAAGTATATGCAAGCAAAATAGAAGGATACAACTTAGAGGAAAGCTTATATATAGTATATTTTAATGATATTAGTGATAATAAAAATATTGATAGTACTAAAGAAGGTATTATGATAATAGAGGTTGATAACTTATCAGAGGTATTAGAAAGTACTATAGAAAGTGATAGACCTATGATAGTTGCAGATGTAGAAAAAACTATTAATGCATATGCACAAAGACTTAAGGCAATGATAACAAAGTATGATTCTAATAAATATATATTATCTATTCAAGATAAGTATATAGATGAAGAGATAAATAATAAGTTTCCTATTTTAGATGAGATATCTAAGATTAATAGAGGAAATAAATTTGAGGTTACTCTAAGTATTGGAGTTGGAAGAGGGGGAGCGTGTCCTCTTGAAAATAATAACTTTGCTAATACTGCTAAGGAGTTAGCATTAGGTAGAGGCGGAGACCAAGTAGTTGTTAAGGATAGTAAAAAAATTAAATTTTTCGGTGGAAATACAAGAGAAATTGAAAAGAGAACAAGAGTTAGAGCAAGAATTATTTCGCATAATTTAAAACAGCTAATATATGAAAGCAGCAATGTATTTATTATAGGACATAAAAATCCTGATATGGATTGCTTTGGTTCAGCTGTAGGATTAGCCACTATAGTAAAACAGTTAGGTAAGACTTGTAATATTATATTAGGAAAAGAAAGCTCAGCTATAGAATACTACCTGTCTAAATTAAAGGCTGATAGCAAGTATGATGATTTAATTATCTCGTTAGAAGATTCATATGAACAGATAAATGAAAAAACATTGTTAATAATAGTAGATGTTCATAATACAGGATATGTATTAGATAAGCTAATATTAGAAAAAGTTCAAAGAAAAATAATTATTGATCATCATAGAAGAAGTCCTGATATTATTGAAGGAGCTATATTGAATTATATAGAAGTATATGCTTCATCTACATCTGAAATGGTAACAGAGGTAATTCAATATATGGTACAAAAGCCTAACTTATCAAAGATTGAGGCAGAAGGATTACTAGCAGGAATATATATGGATACTAAAGGTTTTTCTTTTAAAACAGGAGTAAGAACCTTTGATGCGGCATCATTTTTAAGAGATTTAGGTGCAGATACAATAGAAGTAAAGAAAATGTTTATGGATAACTTACAGGATTTTATAGTGATAGCAGATACAATAAAATCAGCAGAGGTCTATAAAAATGTAGCAATAGCTGTAACACCAAAAAATATTAATAAATCATTTATGGCAGCAAGGGCTGCAGACGAATTATTAAATATAGCAGGAATTACTGTTTGCTTTGTATTAATAGAAATAAATAATAATGTAGTTATTAGCGGAAGATCTATAGGAGATAATAATGTTCAAGTTATTCTTGAGGAATTAGGTGGTGGAGGCCATATGAATATGGCAGGGGCTCAGTTAATAAATACTTCGATAGAAGAAGCTAAGAAATTGCTTAAAGAATCTATAGAAAAAAATTTAAAGGTTGGTGAATAAAATGAAAGTTATTTTATTACAAGATGTTAAAAAGTTTGGTAAAAAAGGTGATGTTGTAGAAGCATCAGATGGGTATGCAAGAAATTACTTATTTCCAAGAAAGCTAGCAGAAGAAGCAACTAATGCAAATATGCACATATTAAATGTGAAGAAAGAAAATGAAAGAAAGAAAAAGTTAGCAGAAATAGAAGCAGCACAAAAGCTAGCTAGTGAATTAAAAGGAAAAGAAATAAAAATAGAAGCAAAAGGAAATAATGGAAGATTATTTGGAGCTATAACAAGTAAAGATGTTGCTGAATTAATAAATAAGGAATATAAGTTAAATATAGATAAGAAAAAAATAGTTATGGATACAATAAAGGTTGCTGGAACATATAATATAGATATTAAATTATATCCAGAAGTATCTACAAAGATGAAAGTTATTATTGTTGAGAAACAGTAAGGAGGATTAAGTTTGAAGACTTACGATGAAAAGAATATAGAGAGTTTATTAGAAAGTGAGCTATCTTTAGATGCTAAGGCCAATGTTATAAATGAAATATTGAAAAATGTATTAGATGAGGGAGCGGTAAGAGCTAGAATCGTAAGATTTAAACTACAAAAGTATATAAACTCTACTAATATATGCGAAAGAATATATGCTTTAAATGTAATTGCTTCAGATGGAACAGGGGCTAAGGTTGTACCTGATGAAGGAGAATTACATGATATATTAGAAGATACTATTTATTATATATCTGAAAATATAGCAAGAAAGTATGTACAAAATAAAATAGAGTCTGAGGTTGAGCAAGCACTTCAGGAAAGACAAGATAAATTTATGGATGATATTAAATTATCAATCCTAAGAAAACAAAAAGGGCCTGAAAGTTCAAAAACTACTAAAAAGCTAGAAAAGTTAGAACAATTAGATGCTAAGAAAATTAATAAAAATGTTATGAGCCTTTTAAGACCAGAAAACTTTAATGAAGTAGTTGGTCAAGAGAGGGCAATAAAGTCATTAATTTCAAAGATGTCATCGCCATACCCACAACATATAATATTATATGGACCTCCAGGAGTAGGTAAGACTTCAGCAGCAAGATTAGCTTTGGAAGAGGCGAAGAAGTTAGCTTTTACACCTTTTGATGAGGAATCAAAGTTTATAGAAGTTGATGGAACAACTATAAGATGGGATCCAAGAGAAATTACAAATCCTTTATTAGGTTCAGTTCATGATCCTATATATCAAGGTAGTAAGAAGGATTTAGCTGAAATTGGAGTTCCAGAACCTAAAACAGGACTTGTAACTGAAGCTCATGGTGGAGTATTGTTTATAGATGAAATTGGAGAGTTAGACGAAATACTTCAAAATAAATTATTAAAGGTTTTAGAAGATAAGAGAGTTGAATATTCATCTTCTTATTATGATCCGGATGATGAAAATACTCCAGGATATATTAAATATCTTTTCGAAAAGGGAGCTCCAGCAGATTTTGTATTAATAGGAGCTACTACAAGAGAGCCAGGAAAGATTAATCCAGCATTAAGATCAAGATGTACTGAAGTATATTTTGAGCCTTTATCGGCAATAGATATTATTGGAATAATAGATAATGCTGCTAAAAAGCTAGATGTAGACTTAGAAGATGGAGTATCAGAATTTATAAGTAGATATACTATAGAGGGCAGAAAGGCTGTTAACATACTTGCTGATGCATATGGATATTCATTATATAATTCTAAGGAGGAAAGTAAGGTAATTACTTTAAAGGATGTTGAAGAAGTAATATCAATAGGAAGATACACTCCTTTTGAAAGAATGGATAATGTAGATAACTATGAAATTGGTCATACTTATGGATTAGGTGTAAGTGGATTTTTAGGATCTACATTAGAAATAGAGGCAGTTGCATTTGAATCTAAAAAGCCTGGTATGGGAACAGTTAAGTTTAATGATACAGCAGGTTCAATGGCAAAGGATTCTGTATTCAATGCAGCATCTGTAATAAGAAAAATTACAGATAAGGATATTAAGGATTATGATATTCATGTAAATATTGTTGGTGGAGGAAGAATTGATGGACCATCAGCTGGTGCTGCAATAACTATATCTATAATAAGTGCTCTTTTAGAGAAGCCTATTAGACAAGATGTTGCAATAACAGGAGAAATATCACTAAGAGGCCATATTAAGCCTGTAGGTGGAATATTTGAAAAAATATATGGAGCGAGAAGAAAAGGAATAAAACTTGTAGTTGTTCCTAAGGACAATGAAAAAGAGGTTCCATTAGATTTAAAAGATATAGAAGTTAAAGCTATAAGTAGAATTGAAGAATTAATAGATATAGTTTTTGAAAAATAAACTTTAAGTAAGGCTGGTAGTATTGTTTAGAGATTAACTTATTAATAATAGGTTATAATCAATTGATATTATCAGCCTTTAAAATTAAAAATTTAATAATATAATGAAAATTTACATAAGTTAAAGTATAAGGAGAAAATATATTTGTATAATAAATTTTTAATTGGTTTACCTTATATAAGTTAAGAAAAATAAAAAACATATAATATATTTATAAATAATAGAAATTTTATTATAATATGTATTATGGAGAGGAAGGAGGTTACATAATGGATACACCGATAATGAGAAGTTTACCTCAAAGCTTAGAAGCAGAACAGGCAGTTATTGGAGCTATGATAATAGATAAAAGTGCTATAGCAAAAGCTTTAGAAAAATTAAAAGAGGAAGACTTTTATAGAGATGGACATAAGGTAATTTTTAAAGCTATTAGAGAAATGTTTTCTAAGGATATGGCTGTTGATATTGTAACCTTATTAGAATACTTAAAATCAACAGATACACTAGAAAAAGCAGGTGGAGTAAGCTATGTATCAGAAATTAGTTCTTCTGTTATTACAACTGCTAACTTAGAGGCGTATATAGATATTGTAGAAGATAAGTCGACTCTAAGAAAATTAATTAGATCAGCTACTAATATAATAGAAGAAAGTTATAATAAGCAAGATAAGGTAGATGAGGTATTAGACTTAGCTCAAAAGAAAATTTTTGATTTAGCAGAAAAACAAGGATCAAATGATTATGAACCATTAGCAAATGTATTAGAAAGAGGTTTCTTGGAGATTGAGAGGCTATTTAATAATAAAGGTTCTATAACAGGTGTTGGGTCTGGTATAAGAGACTTAGATGCAAAGACATCAGGTTTTCAAAAAGGAGATATGGTGCTTATTGCAGCTAGACCTTCTATGGGAAAAACAACATTTTCATTAAATATTGCAGAAAATGCAGCATTAAGAGAGGGAAAAAGTGTAGTTATTTTTTCATTAGAAATGTCAAAGGAGCAATTAGCATACAAGCTTTTATGTTCTGAAGCAAATGTAGATATGTTAAAGCTTAGAACAGGTAATTTAGATGATGAAGATTGGGAAAAGATAGCTAGAGCTACAGGTCCTTTATCAAAAGCTAAAATATATATAGATGACACAGCTGGTCTTAGTGTTATGGAAATGAGATCTAAATGTAGAAAAATAAAAATGGAACATGGGATAGATATGATATTAATCGACTATCTTCAATTGATGAGTGGTAGCTCTGGAAGTGAAAGTAGACAACAAGAGGTATCAGAAATATCTAGATCTATAAAAGCTCTTGCTAAAGAAATGGAATGCCCAGTAATAGCTTTATCTCAGTTATCACGTGCTCCAGAGCAAAGAGCAGATCATAGACCTATGTTGTCAGATTTAAGAGAATCAGGTTCTATAGAGCAGGATGCTGATGTTGTTATGTTCTTATATAGGGATGAGTATTACAATAAAGAAACAGAAGAAAAAAATATAGGTGAATGTATAATAGCAAAACAAAGAAATGGCCCAGTTGGAACAGTAAAGATGGCATGGATTGGGTCTCACAGTAAATTTGCCAATTTAGAATTACAATATAAGGATTAATAACTAGGGTTGTCTAAATAAGACAGCCCTAAATTTAAAATAAAAAAATTAAGTAATAAATATATGTAGTTAAATTTTATATTTTATTTATCTTTAAAAATATACAATTAGCCTGTACATAATTTTGGATAGTATTTATATCTATATTATTTATATATAGCATTCTTTTAAAATTCAATACATCATTATACTTATTTTTTAGAGTTAAGTTTAAAATCAAAAAATTATTTATATATTTTAATGTTATATTATCTTTAGTTAAGCCATCAAGAAATATATGAATATCATAGAAGGTCTTATTATTAAAAACTTTTATAGTAGGATTTTTTTTCTCAAAAGATAATGGAATAATCATGTTAATACCTCCTTATTAATAGTTTGCTATTTATAAATAAAGCTATGCTATTGATATAATGGACAAAATAATAAAAAATAAAATAATAAGAAATTTATTTATAAATAATATTAATAAAGGAAGTGAAGGTAATGAATAAAAAAATAGGATTTATAGGTTGTGGCAATATGGGCAAAGCTATTTTAGAAGGGATATTATCATCTAAGAAGGTTGATAAAAAAGACATATATGTTACAACTAAAAGTAAAGAATCATTAAATAATATAAAAGATAAATTTAATGTAAATACTAGCTTAGATATACTAGAGGTTGCAAAGGAGTCAGATATATTATTTTTAGCAATTAAACCAAATATTTTTAAGGATATTTCTTTAAAGATAAAAGATAGTATTAAAGATAATGTTATTCTAATTTCTATAGCTGCTGGAATATCTATAGAAAGTATGGAAGAATGGTTTGGTAATGAAAAAAAGATAGTTAGAACTATGCCTAATACACCAGCTTTAGTAGGAGAAGCTATATCAGCTATTTGTCCAAATAAAAATGTTACTGAAGATGAATTAGATGAAGTTATAAATATATTTAATATGTTTGGTAAATGTGAACTATTAGATGAAAAAGATTTTCATGGATTTATAGCTTTATGTGGTTCTTCTCCAGCATATGTGTTCATGTTTATAGAAGCTATGGCAGATGCAGGAGTAAAGTTAGGTATTCCTAGAAAGAAGGCTTATAATATGGTGGAACAAGCTATTTTAGGTTCAGCAAAGCTTGCATTAGAAACAGGGAAGCATCCAGGGGAATTAAAGGATATGGTTTGCTCACCAGCAGGAACAACTATAGATGCAGTAATAGAACTTGAAAATGGTGGATTTAGAAGTACAGTAATAAAAGCATTAGAAAAATGCGCTGAAAGATCTAAAAATATGTAAAAATTAAAATATTTAAAGAAAAAAAGATATAATTAAATAAAAGTAGAGTTTAAATATTTAAGCTCTACTTTTATTTAATTTAAAATTCTATGAATAATAATAATAAATAGCCCTATAAGAAAATCATTATATAAAAATAAATATTATATTAGATGTATTACTAAACTTTAATATATCACTATTAATTAAATTGATTTAACTGCACCTGAATCTACAGCAGCTTTTTTAACAGCCTCTGCTACTGATTTTTGTACATTTAAGTCAAAAGCCTTAGGGAGTATAAAATCATAATTTAACTTGTCCTTTGAAACTGAATTTGCAATTGCATGAGCTGCAGCAATTTTCATTTCTTCGTTAATATCAGTTGCTCTTATATCTAAGGCACCTCTGAATATTCCGGGGAATGCTAATACATTATTAACTTGATTAGGAAAATCAGATCTACCAGTACCAATTATTTTTACTCCAGCTTCTTTTGCAACCTCAGGAAAGATTTCAGGAGTTGGATTAGCCATTGCAAATATAATTGAATCTTTATTCATAGTCATAGCCATTTCTTTGGTTACTAAATTAGGTGCAGATACGCCGATAAATACATCAGAATTTACTAAAGCATCTTTTAATGTTCCTTTTAAATTTTCCTTATTTGTAATAGAAACAAGCTCCATCATTGAATCATTTAAATTATGCATATCTTTATTTAAAATTCCAAGTTTATCACATACAATTACATTTTTTGCTCCAAAGGAAATAAGTAATTTACATATTGCAGTACCAGCAGAGCCAGCACCATTAATTACTATTTTTATATCGCTTATATTTTTTTGTACAAGCTTTAGTGAATTAATTAATCCTGCCAATACAACAATTGCAGTACCATGCTGATCATCGTGGAAAACAGGAATATCTAACTTTTCCTTAAGTTTTTTTTCAATTTCAAAGCATCTAGGAGCAGATATATCTTCAAGATTAATTCCTCCTAAAGAAGGTGATATACGAACAATAGTATCTACTATATCATCAATGTTATTAGTATTTAAAACTAATGGAAAAGCATCTACATCTGCAAACTCCTTAAATAAAATAGATTTTCCTTCCATAACAGGTAAAGAGGCTAATGGGCCTATATCCCCTAAACCAAGAACAGCACTTCCATCAGAAATAACAGCTACAGTATTCCATTTTCTTGTATAAATATAGGCGCTATCAGGATTCTTATGTATTTCCCTACAAGCTTCTGCAACACCAGGGGTATATGCTAAACTTAAATCTTTTTCATTTGTTATTTTGCAATTAGATTTTATTTGATATTTACCTTTTAACTCTTCGTGGTATTTTAAAGATTCCTCATAAATATTCATAAATAATACTCCTTTTTATATAGTTATATACTAATTATACGAATTATATAATTATAATGCAAAAAAATATTCGATATAATGTTGAAAGTTTAAACTCACTTTGTTAATATTGTATTTGTAGATTAGATATCAATTAATAAAGGCTATGAAGCCTTAAGCGGGAGGGCGAACTGATGTCAGCATTTGTTGTTTTAGGAGCACAATGGGGAGATGAAGGAAAAGGTAAGATGACTGATTACCTAGCAGAAGAAGCAGAAGTAATAGTTAGATTCCAAGGAGGAAATAACGCAGGTCATACTGTTGAAGTAGGTGATAAGCAATATAAGCTTCACTTAATACCATCAGGAATATTATATGATAATAAGTTAAATATCATAGGTAATGGAGTTGTTGTAGATCCAAAGGCATTGTTTGAAGAAATAGATTATTTACAAGGCGAAGGTGTTAGTGTTACACCAAATAAACTTATTATAAGCGATAGAGCTCATGTAATAATGCCATATCATAAAATATTAGATAAACTAAAAGAAAAAGCAAGAGGAAAGAATGACATAGGAACAACAGGAAAAGGAATTGGACCTTGTTATACTGATAAATTTGAAAGATCAGGAATTAGAGTTTGCGATTTAATAGATGAAGATGTATTTAGAGAAAAGCTTAAGGAAAATATAGAAGCTAAGAATAAATACATAGTTAATGTCCTTGATGGAGAGGAATTAAACTATGATGAAATATTAAATGAATACTTGGCTCTTGCAGAAAGAATAAAACCATTTGTTCAAGATACTTCTGTAAGAGTATATAACGAGATAAAAGAAGATAAGACTGTATTATTTGAAGGAGCACAAGGTATGCTTCTTGATATAGATTATGGAACTTATCCATATGTAACATCATCAAATACAACAGCTTGTGGAGTTGCTAATGGAGTAGGTATAGGACCTAATATGATTACTAATGCAGTTGGTATAGCAAAGGCGTATACTACAAGAGTTGGTAAGGGACCATTTCCAACAGAGTTAGATAACGAAATTGGTGAGTGGATAAGAGAAAAGGGACATGAATATGGAGTTACTACAGGTAGATCAAGAAGATGTGGATGGCTTGATATAGTTATATTAAAAACTACAGTTAGAGTATCAGGATTAACTTCTTTATGTGTTACAAAGATAGACACTTTAGCAGGACTAGATAAATTAAAAATTTGTGTTGGATATAAATTTAATGGAAAAGTTATAGATTATTTCCCAGCAAGCTTAAATGATTTAGCAAAATGCGAACCTGTATATGAGGAATTTGAAGGTTGGGGAGATGAAGTAGCAGAAGCAAGAAGCTATGAGGAATTACCTGAGAATGCAAAGAAGTATTTATCAAGAATAGAAGAACTTACAGAAACTAAAATTTCTATAGTTGGTGTTGGTCCAAAGAGAGATCAAACTATTAGAGTTACAAAAGAATTATAATTATTCAAATAATAATGGAGACTGTCTAAAAAAGATAGTCTCTTTTTATTAGAATATGTAGTATTACTTTTTTAGCTAATTTTTATTTGAAAATCTTCATAATTATAGTTTTGGGATCAGACATTATTTTAATAATTATTTCTTTATAAATTAGAGTTAATAAAAAATATATATTAACTCTAAATTAGAATAATAATTAAAAAACTAAAATTATAAGAATATAATAAGTTGGGAAAATATGATAAAATATAAATAAGTATATAAAATATGTATTAAAAGGGGGATTTCAAATGAATGAAAAAAGAGAGATGAAGAGTGTAGAGATAGTATCTAGAGCATATAATTTATGTGTAAATAATTGGAGTAGTATATTAAAAGTAGCATTAATATTTATAATACCAGCCAGTATAATATCTATAATTTTTTCAAATATATTTATTAATAAAGGCTTAGAAGAACTTCTTTATAATGAGTTTTTAATTATGGATTCTAGTTACTATACAGGATTAAGTTATTATAGTGAAGAAGAGTATATTTTTAGATTACTATATGAAGTGCTTAAGTTATCTTTGTTTGCATCAATAGTATCAATAATTATGTCTATTTTTATTTGGTTTGGAGGTTTAGTTATATCTAAAATATTAGGTGATGCGAATCAAAATAAAGAAGTTAATTGGATAGAAGCAATTAAATATATATGGAGTAAAAAATGGGGATTAATAGGATTAAATTTATTAACTAATGTTGCTATTGCTTTAATATATGTAGTAGTATTAGTAGCTATAGTTGTTACAGGAATAATTACATTAGGTATAGCTTTAATTATGACAATACCTAGCTTAATTGTAATAATGTTTGTACTTATGCCTATTATGAATTATTTAAATTCAATGTATATAATAAATAATGTTAAAATAGGAGAGGCTATAGGAAAAGTATTATCCTTATTTAAAGGTAGATATTTTGGACAAACAGTTGCTGTATCATCTACAATATCTGCTATAATGTTAGCAATTGGACTTGCTTCAGGAATATTTGCATTGATACCTATAGTTGGATATGCATCAACTATAGTATTACAGGTTATAGCAATAGTTTTTACTTATGCATGCTCAATTGTATTTATTTTTGATAGAACAAAATCTTTTGACGAAGGAACTTTTTTAGGTGATAATTAAATTATAACTATATTTATTAAAACTCTGTATTAATACAGAGTTTTAATTTGATACAGGAGGTAGCATGGGGAAGTCTTATAAAAAAGAATATGAATTACATTATTATGATGTAGATAAGAATTTAGAGGGAAATATGTCTACAATAATCAATATATTATCTGATATTGGTACAAAACATTCTGAGGAACTAGGATCAGGAATAAAATATCTTATGGATAATAATATGACTTGGGTATTTTATAATTATCACATTAAAATTTTTAGAAATCCAGTCTATGGAGAAAAACTTAATGTAAAAACAGAAGCTATTGGCTTTAAAAAGTATTATGCATTAAGAAATTATAGAATTAAAGATAGCAATGGAAATGTTATTGTAAACGCAAATGCTATATTTTTATTAATTGACCTTAAAAAAAGAAGAATGATAAGAATACCAGAGGACCAGTATGAAATATACGGTGTTAGAGAAGATATTAAATCTGAATTTAAGATACCTAGATTAGAAAAACCTAGTGTAGTTGATTATGAAGATGAGTTTAAAGTTAGATATGCAGATATAGATTCAAATAATCATGTAAATAATACTAAGTATATAGAGTGGGCTATAGAAACATTACCAGAAGATATAGTAAATAATTATTCATTACATGAGATAAAGATTACATTTGAGAAGGAATGTAAATATGGAGATCAAGTAAAAGTTATTACAGAAGTTAAAAAACTAGAAGAAGGTTCATTAATTTCTATACATAAAATAGAAAATAATGAAGGAAAAGAATTAACAAAATTAATAGGATGTTGGAAAGAAAATTTATAGTTTTATATAAAAATATAAAGAAGAGTATATTATATTATTAATTACTTAAATGGAAGGTAAATAATAAGTATTAATATACCCTTTATTATTTTATTTAGAATTATAAGCTATATTTTTTGATACTACGTACCCAGAACTCCAAGCCCATTGAAGATTAAAACCACCACAATCTCCATCAACATCAAGAACTTCTCCACAGAAGTATAAGTCTTTAACTAATTTTGATTCAAGTGTAGAAGGATTAACTTCTTTAGTATCCACACCACCTATGGTAATTTGAGCTTGATTAAAACCATTAGTATCTGTACAAATAAATTTCCAAGACTTTAATATATTAATTAAATTCTTTTTGTTTTGCCAATTTAACTCAAAACAAGGAATATGAAGGTTTTCAATTCCTGCAGCCTTAAGGACAGTAGGAATTAATTTTTTATTTATTATACCAATAAGAGAATCTATAACAGGTCTATGAGAGAACATAGCAAAGTGTCCTTCTAAAAAGTTTTCAACATCAGAGATAGTTTCATTAGGCATCATATCTATTACAACTTCAACTTTTTTATTGTTAAGTAAAGCTTTAGATGCATATCCTGAAATTTGAAGTATAGGAGGACCTGATATGCCGTAATCAGTGAATAATATTTCCCCAAATTCCTTTCTTGAAACTTTTCCATCTATAAGTAAGGTAGCAAATCCATCAAATTTTACACCTGATATAGCTTTTAAATAAGTACTATCTAGCTTTAGTTGAACTATTCCTGGAGTAGTTTTAATTAATGAATGGCCTAATGATTTAACAAGAGTATATCCAGATCCATCAGATCCAGTTTTAATTGCAGATTTTCCTCCACAAGCAATAATTAATTTTCCACATGTGAATAATTTATATTCATCATTATTTGTGGATAATTTAAAATTTTTATTCTTGTGGATATCTTTAACTTTGCAGTTTGTATATAAAGGAATATCTCTATCTTCAATAGCTAATCTAAATATATCAACCACAGAAGAGGCTTGTAGAGACTTAGGGTACATTTTTCCGTTATTTAATTCCACAATAGGAAGTCCTAATGAAAAGAAAAAATTTTCAGTATCAGAAACACTAAATTCAGATAAAACCTTAGAAAAAAAGCCTGAATTTTCACTGTGATATGAAAAGTAAGGGAAAGAAATAGTTTTATTAGAAATATTACATCTACCATTACCAGTAGTTAATATTTTTTTACCTATTCTATCAGTGCCTTCTATTATAGCAACATCTAAACCAAAATCTTTAGCAGTAATTGCAGCCATTAAACCTGATGCTCCACCACCTACTATAATTAAATCATGATAAATCATAATAAAACTCCTTAAAAATTAATATTTATTATTTTAGTCTTTTATAACAAAATTATAATATATTTATACAAAATAAATAACAAGTTAAAATTGTATAAATAATATGTAATCTATGTATTTTAGCCAGTTTTAGAGATATTAAATTAAAAATAAAAAAAAAGTTAAAAAAAAGTGTTGACACTATATTAAAATTTATGTATTATAGTTAATGTGCTCGCCGGGAAAACGGCAAGACAAAAAGTAATAAGGCTCCTTGGTCAAGCGGTCAAGACACCACCCTTTCACGGTGGTAACAGGGGTTCGATTCCCCTAGGAGTCACCAAACATGGAAGCATAGCTCAGCTGGGAGAGCATCTGCCTTACAAGCAGAGGGTCACAGGTTCGATCCCTGTTGTTTCCACCAATTTTGGCTCAGTAGCTCAGTTGGTTAGAGTGCCGGCCTGTCACGCCGGAGGTCGAGGGTTCGAGCCCCTTCTGAGTCGCCATTTAAA
>JAFSER010000033.1 GCA_017435645.1 Clostridium sp.
AATGATAGAGAAGAATAACCAGCACCATCTTTGTTACCAGCTTTAGGATATGGAACAGTTACCTCCATAATTCCTTTTGATAAATCATCAAAATCAATCATATAAACAGTAATATTATCTCTAACATAGTTACCTACATTATTTTTAGGAGCTGAAATTAATCCTATTCTATCTCCATTTGCTGCAGTAACTTTTATAAATGAACCTTGGCAGCCTGCACCTATTCCAGTTGGGATTTTTTTATGTAATGGTTCATAAACTTCCCAGTTTTCACCTAAATCATAAGATATATATGCAGAACGATAACTAGTATAGTCATGTCTAGTGCTCATAATTAAAGCACCATCTAATTCTATTACCATATTTTCAGAGGTTGTTTTTTGAGGAACTTGATTTCCCATAGTCCATGTTTCACCATTATCTGTTGAGTAGATAATAGATGAATAATAGTTTGTTGAACTTCCTTCTCTTAATGTGAATTGGATAGGCATTACAATGGTTCCGTTTTCCATTACAATTCCTGTTCCAACACCACCTAACCAAGCAAGTAAATTTTCAGGTACATTTTTTACTCTATTACTTTTTCTTAAGTCAATTTTATTAGACCAAGTCTCACCATTATTATCTGAATAAACCATTTGAACAGACCAATCATCTCTCATAGTACTACCACTAGCCCAAGCAATATTTTGGTTCCAAGAGCCTGCAATTAAGATTATTCTACCAGTATTTGTAACAACTGTTGTGGAATCCATTACACGAGAATAGGTAGAGTTTACACGATCATTTTGCATAGCTATTTGATAATCCCATGTTTGTCCACCATCAGTACTTTTAGCCACTCCGATGTCTATAAATCCATGATCTGGAGCACCATTATAACGAATATCTGAGAAGGCAAGCATAGTACCATTATCTAGGATTTGGAAACTAGGTATTCTAAAATATTTTGCATCCCACTTATTAGCTGTTCTATCAAAAACAGTTATAGCATCAGAGTCTGTTGAAGCATTAGCTTGTAGCATATTTACATTTAAGCATAAGAAAAGTAGTAAAGAAAACATTGAAAGTAATTTTTTTGAAAGTAATTTTTTCATGATAACCCCCCTGGAATAATATTAAAAACATAGAATTTCTTATAATAAAAATAAAATATATATATTAAATAGATAATAATAATTAGAAAAGAACTTATAAAATAATATATTTAAACTCTTAATTATTATTTAATTATAAATTATATACCAGCATTTATTTATAAATAACTCTATAGTATACGTTTTCATAAAGCGTATATAATACCAGTAATAATGAAAACATTATTAAATAAATACTTAAATTTAATATAAGAAACTCTATTTTTTACAAGCTAATTATATTATAAAGTATTTATTTGTTCAATATATTTTTCGGAAAATAAAGAATATTATGACTAATAATGTCGATATTTAACAAAAAACTACAAAGAAATAACGAATTTTGAACAATATTATTTCTTTATAGTTTATATTTGGCTATTGATGGCTATATATAGTAGATTTATTATCTTCTATATATTTTAATATAGCTTTATTTAATGCATTTACAATTTTACTCTTTCCACTTTTAGAAGACAGGAACTTTTCATCATCTATATTACTTAAAAAACCTAATTCTAATAAAACAGGAATATTAGAGTTTAATTCTAATACTGCAAAAGCATCATTTTTATTTTCATAAGTTTTTATAGATCTATTTTCTGTATAATTTAATTCAACTAATGCATTTTGCAAATAATTAGCTAAATTTTTACTATTATCATCATTAGCTTTATACCAAGTTTCAACTCCTTTAGAAGTTGGATTTTCTTCAGAGCTATTACAATGTAAGGAAATAAATAAGTCTGCTTTTAGAGTTTTAGATATTAGTATTCTTTCTTTTAAACTATCGTTAGCAGTTTCTATCCATGGCAATGAATCGTTGGTTCTAGTATAAACAACTTTAATATTATTATCTTCTAATAAATTTCCAAGCTCTAAGGCTATATCTAAAACAATATCTTTTTCCATAATACCAGATTTTCCCTTAGCACCAGAATCCCAATCGCCATGTCCAGGATCTAAACAAATAATAATATTATTAGATTTACCAGTAGTTAATGGGACTTTATTAGTAAAGTAGAAATTATTTTTAATAAGATAAATTATAGAAAGTGATAAAATACAAAAGGATATAAGAGTTATTCTAAAAATTAATTTTCTTCTTCTTTTACGTTTATATAATAATTTTCTTTTGGTTTCTAAATCAAATTTAATATTTTCCATATCTATACCCCATATTATTAATTAACATAATAATATTATATATATACATATAAAAAATGTAAATAAATGTAAGAGAAAAATTGGTTGATACTATTTGACTATTAAGATAAACTAAATAGTAGTATTTTAATTAAGTATAAATGTATTATTTTAGTATACTAAATGTAAAGGAGGAAACTTTGAGGATGAATTTATTAAATAAATTAGAAAGAAAAATAGGAAATTATTATATTAGAAATTTAATGCTAATTGTTATATTAGGAACTGTATTAGTATATGCATTTACTGTATTAAGCAATAATATGTTACTTATTAATAGTTTAATATTAGATAGAGAAAAAGTTTTACAAGGAGAAGTCTGGAGATTAATAACATTTATTTTTGTACCAACGGATAATTCTATTATTTCATTTATATTTTCTATGTATTTTTACTATTTAGCTGGTAGTGGATTAGAACAGGAGTGGGGAGAGTTTAAGTTTAATATATATTATTTTATTGGTATTATTACTACTATAATAATTTCTATGTCAACTGGACTACAAGCAACAGGAACATATATAAATCTTTCTTTATTTTTAGCTTTTGCTAGAATTTATCCTGATTTTGAAATTTTATTATTATATATATTGCCTATAAAGATAAAGTATATAGCAATTTTTGATTGTGTTGTAATAGCTATTAATTTCTTTTCAGCAGATTCAATTGCAGGTAAAGTACTAACTCTAATTCCTTTAATTAATTTCTTCATTTTCTTTGGAAAAGATATTATTATGGGAACGAAGAATGGAGCTGTTAATTATAGAAGAAAACAAAAATTCCAAGAGCAGATTAAGGAGATTGAAGTATTCCATAGATGTGAAGTATGTGGAATTACAGAAAAGGATAATCCTAAGATGGAATTTAGATATTGTTCTAAATGTACAGGTAAAAAGTGCTATTGTGAAAATCATTTAAGAAATCATAAGCATAATTAATAGAGACATATAAAATGATAAATAGGAATTCCCATTACACTATAACGATGTTTTGATAATAATTAACGTATATATGTAAAATAATAAATATCATAATATAAAAACTTTAGATAAAAAGCTCCTATTGGAGCTTTTTATTTTATAAATTTAAAATAATAATACAAAATAAGAAATATAATTAACTTATATTTTAAAAATAGAATATAAGAATAATTATTATATAATAATTATATTATTTTATTTTTTATTAGTGTATAATGTATTTGAAAATAAGTAAATAATTTAAAAAATAAAAATATACAATTTTAAGGAAGGAAAATAAATGGATAATAGCGTTTTAAAAAAGATATATGAGAATCCACTATATATAAGATATATAGAGAATCCTAGTGAAGACATCATTATTGAAGCACTTAAAAGAAATGGATTAGCAATTAAGTATATAAAAGAACCAACAAATTATATGAAGGAATTAGCAATTAAGAATAATCCATTATCAGTTGAGTATATAGAAGAGTTAAATGAGGATAATGGAATATTAGCAGTTAAGTTATTATGGAACTCATTAAAATATATTAAAAATCCAACTGAAAATATAAAGCTTGAAGCAGTAAATGCAAAAGGATGGGCAATTCAGTTTATAGAAAATCCAAGTGAAGAAATACAATTAAAGGCAGTAAATAAGGACTACGATTCGATAAAGTATATAAAAAGCCCATCTGAAAATGTACAGTTAGCAGCAGTCAATAAATATTGGGCAGCTATAAAGTTTATAGATAAACCAACTTTGGCAGTAAGAAGAGAAGCTATTAAAAGTAATGAAGAGGCTATTAATTATATAGATTTTACCTTAGAAGATCTTAAGTTATTAATTAGTGACAATATTAAAGTTGTTAAATATGTATATGATTCAATAGAGGTTGAATTTGTTGTTGATATATTAATGGAAAAGATCAAAGAAGAAAGTGTAGATGAAAAATATATCAAAGATTATTTAGAGTTAGAAATATTAGAAATGGATAAAATCAATTTTATAAGAGAATATGGTAGTAAAAATGCCAAGATGATATTAGTTGATTATAAACTTTCAAGATAAAGAGGTGAAAAAATGAAATTTTCTGAAGCAATTAAAACAACCGAATTAGTATTAGAATCTGGAAGTGTTCCCTTAATTATAGGAGACGCAGGGATAGGAAAGACATCTTTAGTTAAAAAGATATGTAACGAAAAAAAATATTATTTAGTAAATATTGATGCTAATTTACTTAAAGAAGGGGAAATAGGTGGACTTCCAATAGTTGAAAATGATAAAACAAGATATGCAACTCATTATAAGCTAATAGAAATTGAAAAAGCTATAGTTGATAATAGTTATGATGGAGTTTTATTATTTATTGATGAATTAAATAGATGTGAGCATGCAGTTCAGCAGGAATTGATGAACTTAATTTTAAATAGAGAAATTAATGGATATAAGTTAGATTCAAGGGTTAAAATAATAGCAGCAATGAATCCATCTAATAAATATGATGGCTATGAAGATACTGATTATCAAGTTGTAGATATGGATAATGCTCAAGAAGATAGATTTGTTTGGATTGATTTAAGCTCTGATATTAAGGAATGGATAAAATGGGCAATGAGTTCAGAAGTTAATGTTCATAGTCATATTATAGAGTTTTTATCTAATTTTCCTGAATATTTAAATGTAACTAATTCAAATGAATCAATAAAGGCAACTCCTAGAAGCTGGGAAAGAGTAGCTAAGTCTTATAATGTTTATTTGAAAAGTAAGGGAAAATATCCAATTGATATATTTTATAATGTAGTAAAAGGAAATATAGGAATTAGTATTGCCACTGATTTTATTAATTATATAAAAAATATAAAGAACCCATTAATAAGGGTAGATGATTTATTCTCATATATAATATTACCTGTTGAGGTAAAGAATGAAATTAAAGAAGAAAGCCATTCAAGGTTATATATATTAGCAAAAAATGCTATAAGATATTTAGGGGAAAATAATACAGATGTAAATAGGAAGTTATTTTCTGATTTATTAACTTGCTATCCTAAAGATTTAAGACTTGGAATTATGAAGGAAGTAAAATCAGATTTAAATGAGAATATTTATAAAGATTTATTAAATGAAGATATGTTCTTAGAATCTTTTTTTAATATTTATGAATAGGATGAAGTTTTATGATATTTGATGAAAAAAGAGATATTTTATTAAAAGAAGCTTATAACATTAAAGAAAATTTAGAGATAAGCAACAGTTATTTTGAAAAAGAATTTTTTTCATTAGTTGAAAGAACAATAGTTGATATGCTTGAAGGTGAGGATAGCTTTTTTGGACAATTTTTAGTTAAGATACAAAGAAGTATTAGGTTTAATATTACTTGGCCATTAGCAACAGTTCCTACAATGAAGGGATTTAAGATGTATTTTAATCCTATATTATTTTTAAATTGCACTAAGAAAGAAATGCAAAGTTTATTTAAGCATGAAATATATCATATAATGTATGGACATCATCAAAGAGAAATAGAGTTGAGGCAAAAATACAGTAATTGTGCTGTTAACTTAGCTTTAGATATATCTATAAATCAATTTATTAAAAATCTTCCTATGGAAAGTTATAAATTAGATAGAGTAAATAAGGAATATGGAGTAAATTTAAAGGAAGATAAGTCAATTGAAAGCTATGTAGAGGAAATTGAAAAGTCAATTAAAGAAAAGTTATCGAATATTATTAAGGAGAATGAAAATATTCAAATTGGAGATATAATTGATATTTCTAAGGCTCATGATATATGGGAAGAAAGTGATTTAAATGAAGATTCTATAAAGGATATGACTAAAAAAACAGCTATTAGTTCTTATAATGGAAAGGGACCAGAAGAAATACTAAAAATTATTAATTCATATACAGAAAAAGCAGAAATATCATGGCAAGATGAATTAAAAAAAGCCATTCCATCTCTGAGAGCGGGAGAGAAGAAAACTGTTATGAGAAGGAATAGAAGACAGCCGGAAAGATTAGATTTAAGAGGGACTTTACCTAATAATGTGCCAGAAATTATAGTTGCTTTAGATATAAGTGCATCTATGAGTGAAGAAGAATTTAGAAAAATATTAATAGAAGTTTTAGAAATTACTAAAAGTAGAACTAATAAAATAACTGTTATAGAATGTGATAATGAAATAAGAAAAATATATGAAATAAGATCTAAAAATGATATAAAAAAGAGATCTTCAAAAAATGGCTCCACAAAGTTTTCACCAGTATTTAAATACATTAAAGAAAATAAATTAAGAAATTCTATTCTTATATATTTTACTGATGGTGTTGGAGAAAAAATGCTAGAGGTTAAGCCTTATAAACCAAATACAATATGGGTTATTATAGGAGATGAAAATTTATCCTTAGAAAAACCTTATGGGAAAATAAAGAGAATTTCTATAAATGTAAAAAAAGGAGAAGGTGGAAGTACTGGGGTAGAAATGATATCAGAATATCAACAAGAACATGGAAGAATAGTTTTTTAATAGGAGCGTAAGCTCCTATTATTAAGAATTTTTATCAATTAGATTAACAATACTAGCATAAGCAATAATTTTATGATATAATTATTAAAGTATGGGGGTGTTTTATGAAATCTTTTAGAATAAGTAGAAACACTAGTGTTTTAATTATTATTATTGCTTTAATCATCAGTTTACTTACAAACGTTTACACTTCGGTGATGAATTCGAGATATAAAATAATAATTGGAAGAGAAACATATGAGAATATTGAAGAGATCAGAAGAAGAAATGAAAGCTCATTAACAACGCTAGTTCAATGTATTAAGGCTAAGAGTATTAATAATGAAGAATTATTGTCTTTATATAAAAATTATAGTACAATTTCAAAGGAATTTAATAACCTTTGGTTGAGCTATAAAGCATATGGAAGTGAAGATATAATATCTATAAATAAAAAATCGAAAATTACTGATGATGTACCAACACAAGTTTATTCTAGAATAGAAAATTTACTTTATGAATATTTAAATTATGAGATGAGAACTAATAATGATAAATTTTCATTAACAGGGAATAGATTGCAAAATTTTTATGAATTATATAATATAACAAATGATTTAAATAATTTTTACATAGACTTCAATGAAACTAATCTTAGTGATATAGATGTAGAAGACAGAGAATTAACTTACATAAAGAATGTATATTGGATAGATATACTAAAGGGAATTAATAATATTATAGAAGATCATTCAGATTATGAATTTATATTTAAGGAATAATGCTAAGTTTAGACTGCCTTTATAGGACAGTCTTTATTTATTTAAAAGTTAAATTATAATTAGTTCATTTTTATTTATTTATGATATATTAAATATAGAAATAGTAATAATAAAAAATATTTGTTTAAAATAACATGAAGTTAAGGAGGATATATGAATTTTAATAGAAATGACCAATGCTGGTGCAATAGTGGAAAAAAATATAAAAAATGTCATTTGGAGTTTGATGAGAAGTTACAAGCTTTAAAGGATAAGGGATATGAAGTTCCATCTAGAGATATAATAAAAAATAAAGAGCAAATAGAAAAAATAAAAGAAAGTGCTAAGATAAATAATGCAGTTTTAGATTTGGTTGCAGAAAATATAAAGGAAGGTATGAGTACAGAAGAAATCAATAAATTAGTTCATGATTTTACTGTAAAGAGTGGAGCTATACCTGCACCTTTAAACTATGGAGGTTTTCCTAAAAGTGTCTGTGTATCTATAAATGATGTAGTATGTCATGGTATACCAAGTGAAGATACTATACTTAAGGATGGAGATATAGTAAATGTAGATGTATCAACTATATATAATGGATATTACTCAGATGCATCAAGAATGTTTATGATAGGAAATGTATCTAAGGAAGATGAAAAACTTGTAAGAGTTGCTAAAGAATGTTTAGATAAAGGTTTTGAAGCAGTAAAGCCTTGGGGATTCTTAGGAGATATAGCTGAAGCAGTTCAAAAGCATGCAGAAGAAAATGGATTTTCAGTAGTTAGAGCCTTTGGAGGACATGGGGTAGGCTTACAATTTCATGAGGATCCTTTTGTAGCTCATGTTGGGGAAAAAGGAGAAGGAATGGTATTAGTTCCAGGAATGATATTTACTATTGAGCCTATGATAAATCAAGGTGATTATGAAGTTTTTGTAGATGCAGATGATGAATGGACAGTTTATACTGATGATGGAGGATATTCTGCACAATGGGAGTACACTGTTCTTGTTACAGAAGATGGAGCTGAAATAATAGCTTGGTAATATTAAATAAATATTATAGCTAAAGAGAATATTAAATTTTATTAATCTATACATTAGAAATAACTTAATAAAAAATTATATAAATAAAATAATGAAACCAGTAGAAATATTAAATATCTACTGGTTATTTTTGAGTTTCTCTTTATAATTTTTGAAATTATAGTTTTAAAATAGATCTTGTTAGACTATTTTATTAATTTGTAAATTAGTGACATCCTCCGCCACAAGATCCACAACCACCTTCAGTTTCAATAACTGGTTTTAAAGATAATCCTCTACCGTTATTTTCTTCAGTTGAAAGTAATTTGAATCCACCGAATTCATCTACTAATTTTTCTTCAACTATAAAAGTTATGTCATTAACTTGTTGTGTAATGTCTCCTTCTTTAGCTTCATCAACAGCTATGTTAAATGCAGGACCACTGCAGCCAAATCCAGCTAAGTTGATTCTAATATTATAGTTCTCAACTTCATTTTCATCTAAGAAATTTTTAAATTCCTTATATGCTTCTTCGCTTATTAAAATTTTATCCATTTTTTTCACCTTCTATTTAATCGATAATATATAATTAGTATAACATAGTGACTTGAAATATCAATAGTTATATATTAAAATATATTGATTTTAATATATAACTATTGTAAATGAATTACAGTAGAAATATAATAAGAATGTAAGTAACTTTATAGATAATAGAAGGGAGGGATTTATATATGAAGCTTTATGATAATAATTATATTAATAAAAAAATAAAAGAATATAATCAATGTATAGATATAGGAAAAAAAGGGAATTTTGAAATTAAGAAAAAAGCTAATAATAGCGAATATATAGATGGCTATATGTATAGAAAAAAAGGGATAATTAATCATACTATATTAGAATTACATGGTCCTAATAATATTTGGATGAGAATATCTCCATTAGAAATACAAAGTTCCTACATGTTTATAAAGTATGCAAAGGGAAAAGTGGGTGTAGTTGGTTTAGGGTTAGGTTTTGTAGCTCAAGAATTAGCAAAGAAACCAAGTGTTAAAGAAGTAATAGTTTATGAGGTTGAAAAGGATGTAATAGATTTATATTATTCAAACTTTGATGAGAATAAAAAAATAAAAATAATTAATAAAGATGCTTTTAAAGCAGATAGCAATTATTTTGATTACTTCTTTGTAGATATTTATGAATATAAGTTAGAAAAAAGAGTAGTAGAAGATTATGTAGCTTTAAATAGGCTTCATAATATTAAAGAATATTTATTTTGGGGAATGGAGCATTTTCTATTAAGTTGTAAGTATAACGAAATAGTATGGGTATATATTCCAGAGTTATGGATGGAAATTAGTAAAAAAGTATTTGAAGAGTTGCAAGAGGCTAATTTATTAGATTACTATAAACAGTTAGATGAAAAATTAGTAAGTGATATATTATCAAAATTTAAGGTTGTATTTGACGATTAAAATTAACAATAGATATATTAATTACAAAAATTATTACTAAGCTAACTAAAAAATTAAAAGTAATAATATATTAATTAACAAAGGAGAAGTGAGCGGTGTTTAATATAGATAATATAATAGGTATATTTCAGGAGTTTACTATATATTCAATACCGATTTCACTAATTTTAAGTATTATTATAGCTTTATTAGGTGTTGTTCCATCTGTTTTTGTAACAGGAGCAAATATAGCCTTTTTTGGACCTATAAAAGGATTTATAATATCTTTAGCTGGAGAAGTTATAGGTGGATACATAACTTTTCTTATATATAGATTTGGTTTTAAAAGGGGATTAGAAAATATAAAAGATAAAAATAAATTATTAAAGCTCATAGTAGAAGGAAATGGTAAAAAAACAGGATTTTTAATTTTTGAAGGAAGATTATTACCTTTTATACCTTCAGGATTTATTACTTTAGCAGCTGCTATAAGTAGTGTTAATGCTTTAACTTTTACCATAGCAACTTTCTTTGGGAAAATTCCATCTATAGCTTTAGAAGCATTAATTAGCTATGATTTAATAAATATACAACAAAATTATATAAGACTATTAATTAGTATAATCTCAGTATTTTTATTATATTTTACATTAAGAAAGAAATGTGAATAAATGACATAAAAGATTTATTAAGTATTTATATTATTAATTTAGATAATAGTTTATTTATTTGGTAATATAAATACCTATTTTTTTTATAATAATATGGTAAAATATAACAAAAATTGTGTATAATATTTATGTTATTGTTTGTAAAATAAATTAATAGAATTTTAAAGTAGATTAATTTTATTAATTCATTTAAAAGTAACTATATAAACATATAAAGGTGCAAAATAAATAGATATTATAATTTCAATAAATGTGGCATATAAATAGGCAATATTCAAAGTTTTTATAAGTATGTTTATGAATTAAAAATAAATTTAAGGGAGGTGAAGATTAAAAATAGGATTTTAATTAGTGTGAACATAGGAAGTATATTTGAATAACTAATGAATAGATATTAATGAGGTGATAATAAGGAGTGATAATAATGACAAAATTGAAGAATTTGAAAAGGTTTTCTATATTAATGGTTTTTATTTTTGTATTAACAAATATCTTTTTAATTATTCCTAGCAATAAAACTAAATATGCTAGTGCAGAAACTGTTAATATTGAAAATAATATTGCACTAGGGAAAAAAGTAGAGGTATCTGGAGTTGAAACAGAAGAGTTAACAGGGGATAAAGCAGTAGATGGCAGTTATACTGATGAAAGCTCAAGATGGTCAAGTGCAGAAGTAACTGATGAAAATAGTCAATGGTTATATGTAGACTTAGAAAAAGAATACGTAATAGAAAATGTAAAAATACTTTGGCAAAATTGGGCTTATGGAACTGTATTTAAAATACAAAAATCTAATGATGCTGTTGAGTGGGAGGATATAACTACAGTAACTAATCCAGAAGGAAAAGATGAAGCTAATAGTAATTTAATTAATGATATAAAAATAGATAATATATCAACAAGATATATTAGAGTTTTAATAACAAAAAGAAACCAATGGAAATCAGTTAGCATAAGAGAGTTTCAAGTTTTTGGATATGAAATGAAAGAAGGGAATATAGCTAAGGGGAAATCTGTATCAGCATCAGCAGTGGAAAATGATAGTGATTTATGGACTGCTGATAAAGTAGTAGATGGTGATAAGACAAGTGATGATTCAAGATGGGCAACACCAACAATAAGTATACCAGCTAAAGAAGAAGAGAGACATTGGATAAATATTAATTTTGGAAGTGAAGTCGAAATTGATAGTATTAATATACATTGGTATAAGAAAGCCTTTGCTAAAAATTATAATATACAAATATCAAGTGATGGACAAGCTTGGGAAGATGTAAAAAGTATAAATAATGATTCTACTGAGGAATTAAATAAAGTAGATAATATAAAATTTGATGAAACTAAGAAGGCAAAATATTTAAAAATATCAATAGAAGAAAGAAACGAAGATTCATACAATAATGTATCTATAAGGGAAATAGAAGTAATGGGAAGGGAAAAGGTTATTCCTAAAGTTGATTTAACTTGTAAACAAGTTATAGACTCCATAGAATCTTTATCTACAATAGATATTAAAGATACTTCTATAACATTACCAGAAATGCCAGAGGGCTTTGGGATAAGAATCAAGGGAACAGATTTCGAAAATATAGTAGATAAAGAAGGTAATATAACAAAATATAATATTAACGATACTAAGGTATCAATATTATTAGAGGTTTATAAAGAAAATGATGAAAGTGATAATTATACAAAAAATATAGATGTAGTAGTACCAGGAAAAGCAACTTTATATCCAGAAATATTTAAAAATGTTGAAGTTCCTAATGAAGAACCATCAGTAATACCTAGATTGCAGGAGTGGTATGGATTAAATGGAAGCTTTACTTTAAATAAATCCTCAAGAATTATATTAAATGATGTAAATAATGTAGATCTAAATAAGGTGGCTAAGTTATTTAATGAAGATTTAAATTATTTTGTTGGATTTGAGTTAGAGGTTATAAGTGGAACAGAAAAAGATGTTAAGCCAGGAGACATATATATAGAATCTCTTAAAGAAGATACTTATAATTTAGGAGATGAAGGATATTTTACAACAATTAATGATAGTATAAGTATAAAAGCAAATAATTATACTGGCTCACTTTATGGAACAATAACACTACTACAAATATTATGGCAAGATGCAGAAAACAATACGATTCCTTGTGGTGTAATTAGAGATTATCCTAAATATGAAATAAGAGGAGTTATGTTAGATGTAGCGAGAATGCCTATGAGTATGGAGTTTGTAAGCGATTACGCAAAGATTTTATCATGGTATAAATTAAATGAATTCCATCTTCATTTAAATGATAATCAATGGGCTCCTGGAGATTATAATAATCCAGAAAGTTGGGAGGGCGTTTATAATGCCTTTAGATTAGAATCAAAAAATCATCCAGGCTTAAAGCCAAGTAATAATGAATTAAATGATCCTTATTATACTCAAGATGAATATAGAAATTTAGAGGATATGGCAAATGATTATGGAATGGAAGTAATACCTGAAATAGATAGTCCTGCCCATTCTTTAACATTTACTGAATATATGATGGAGAAGGGTACACCTATTCATTCAACTAAATACTGGTTTGATCATATAGATATAGATAATCCTTTAGGAAAAGAGCTTATTAAAGGTTTATTAGATGAGTTTATAGATGGAGAAAATCCAGTATTTTCAGGAGAAACAGTTCATTTAGGAATAGATGAATATGATCAAGGAGTGGGAGATAAGTTTAGACAGTATGCAGCAGAATTGGCTAATTATGTTATAGATAAAGGTAAAACACCTAGAGTTTGGGGATCTTTAAATCCATATTCAGGTCCAACTATGCTTCCAGAGGGAACTGTAATAGATGTTTGGAATACAACTTGGGAAAATCCTGTTGCTAGAATTAATGAAGGATATGATGTAGTAAATGTACCACAACCATATACTTATATAACTCCTTCAAGATGGCATAAGGACTTTATGGATACTCAAAATATATATAATAATTGGGAGCCTACAGATTTTGGTTCAGTTAAATTATCTAGTGGAGAACCAAAATTATTAGGTGGAAAAATGGCAATATGGGGTGATGAATCTATGGAAGGTATAGTAGAAGCCGATTTACATGAAAGATTATTACCTGCAGTTGCAACATTAAGTGAAAAAACTTGGGCTGGTACAAAGAGTGATAAAGATTATTTAAAATTTATGAAGACATTCAATGTTTTAAAAGAAGGACCTAATACTACTGTATCAAGGGAAGTAGAAAGTGAAAATGAGTTAGTATTAAAGTTTGATTTTGAAAAAGATAATGCTAATGATTTAAGTTTAAATAAATATAATGGTACTGTTAATAATGGTAAATTTGTAAAAGTAGATAATAATGAAGTATTAAAATTTAATGGAGAAACTACTTTGGAAACACCATTAACATCAATAGCATATCCATATACTGCATCTTTTGATATTAAGCTTGATGAAATTGGAAAGGAAATGAACTTATTCTCAGGTGTAGATGGAGAGTTAAAGATTAAGGAAGATGGAACATTAGCAATTAGGAGAAGTTTTTATGAACAGGATTTTAATTATAAATTAGAAAAAGGTAAGAATACTAATATAACTATTGTTGGAACTTTCCAAGCCTTATTTTTATATGTAAATGGTGAGTTTATAGAACAATTACATTCATATAGAGATCATAATAACAATATATTATCAGGACAAGAATTATACACTACTTTTGTATTACCATTAGAGAAAATTGGAGAAAATTTAAAAGGAGAAATGGATAATATAGAAATTTATAATACAGTAATGCCTGATGAGTGGATAGCAGGAGAAGAGGAGTATAGATTAAATTATGCTTGTGGTGCAGATGCATATTCGTCATCAAATGCTTATTTATATACAAAGGAATGGAAAGCTATTGATGGAAATTCTAAAAATAATGAGTCAAAATGGACATCTGGAAATAGTAATGATTCATGGATTTTAGTTGATTTAAAAGAGGCTAAGGAAATTAATGAAGTAGAAATTTTATTTGAAAATGCTCCAAGTGAATATAAGATTTTAACTTCTATAGATGGAGAGAGCTTTGAAGAAGTAGGACATGTTAAAGGAAATACTGAAACAGAAAATAGTATTAAATTTGATATGAAAGAAGCAAGATATGTAAAATTCCAAGGTATTAATAAAGGAAATACAGCAGGATATTCAATAATAGAATTAGAAGTTTTTGGAGAAGAAAGTACTAATAATTAATAAAAAATAACTATATATAAAATATTAATATGAGGTCAGAAGATGAAATTTATGAGTTAAATTTACTAGAAAGAATAAGGTTACTTTAAAAAATAGATATTAAAATAAAAAATTAATATAACAATGTTTTAGTGTTATCTCAAGAAAATTAAAAAATTATTTACTTTAAATTAAAAGAGAGTATTAATAGATTTATGTGTTTAATACTCTCTTTTTGTATGATTAAATATTAATTTTTTTAAATTTATGAATTTAATACTTAGCAAGTATACTTATTTAACAACTATATTTACTAATCTTCCTTTAATAACTATTACTTTAACAACATTTTTTCCTTCAATTGAAGCTATTACATTTTCATTAGATAATGAAGCAGCTTTTATACCTTCTTCATCTAAGTCTGTTGAAACATTAATTTTAGCTTTTATTTTTCCGTTAACTTGAATTGCAATTTCAACCTCATCTTTTACTAGAGCACTTGCATCAAATTTTGGCCATGCTTGATTAAATATAGAGTACTCTAAGCCTAAGTTACTCCATTCTTCTTCTGCAAAATGAGGAGCAAATGGTGCTAATATTTTTAAGAAGTCCTTACAAGTATTTTTTAGGAAATCTAAATTTTTAGTATCTTCTTGTAAGTATTTAGATAAAGCATTTACAAATTCCATCATTCTAGCAATAGCAGTATTGAATTGAAGTTTTTCAGCATCTTCAGTTACTCCTTTTATTGCATTATGAAGCCAGAAATTTAATTCCTTTTCAGCTTTATCAAGTGTAGTTTTATTGTTTTCACCTTTATTGATTGCATCAATAGCAATTTCAAGGTATCTTTCAATTCTATCTACAAATCTAGCAACAGATTTAAGGCCATCATCACTCCAAGCTCCACCTTCTACATAGGCAAAACCAAACATTAGATACATTCTGAAAACATCAGATCCATATTCTGAAATATAATCATTTGGAGAAATAGTATTTCCTTTAGATTTACTCATTTTTAATCCATCAGGGCCAAGAATTAAGCCTTGGTGAGTTAATGATTTAAATGGTTCATCAAAGTCTAGGTAACCCATATCTCTTAAAGCTTTAGTTATAAATCTTGAATATAATAAGTGCATACAAGCATGTTCAGGGCCACCTACATATTTATCTACAGGAAGCATTTTATTTACTATATCTTTATCAAAAGCTTTCTCAGAATTTTTGCTATCTGGATATCTTAATTGATACCAAGAAGAACATACAAAGGTATCTAAAGTGTCAGCTTCTCTCTTAGCAGCTTTTCCACAGTTTGGACATGTTGTATTTATAAATTCATCACATTTAGCAAGAGGTGATTTACCATCTGGAGCAAACTCAACATTATATGGAAGTTCTACTGGTAATTGATTTTCAGGTACAGGAACAGTTCCACAATCTTCACAATGAATCATAGGAATTGGAGCACCCCAATAACGTTGTCTAGAAACTAACCAGTCTCTTAATCTGTAATTAACCTTAGAAGAACCTAAACCAAGGCTTTCTAATTTTTCTACTATTTTAACTTTAGCTTCTTCAGTTGTAAGCCCATCGAATTCCCCAGAATTTATTAGTTTACCATATTCACAGTAAGGTAATTCAACTTCTTCGCCTTTTTTGCTAGTAATAACTCTTTCTATTGGTAAGTTAAATTTAGTAGCAAAAGCAAAGTCTCTATCATCATGAGCAGGAACAGCCATAACAGCACCAGTTCCATAAGTTGCTAATACATAATCTCCAACCCAAATAGGAACTTCTTTATTATTTATAGGGTTTATTGCATAAGAACCAGTAAACACTCCAGTTTTTTCTCTAGATAAAGATTGTCTTTCTATATCAGATTGCTTTTTAGCTTCTTCTTTATAATTTTCTACAGAATTTTTATTTTCTTCAGTTGTAAGTTTATCAACTAATGGATTTTCAGGAGCTAAAACTACATAAGTTACACCATTTAAAGTATCTACTCTTGTTGTAAATACATCAAATTGTAAATCAGAATTCTTAACTTTAAATGTTACTTCTGCACCTGTAGATTTACCAATCCAGTGTTTTTGCATAGCAACAGTTTTTTCAGGCCAATCTAAAGTATCTAATTTTTCTAATAGTTCATCTGCATAGTCAGTAATTTTTAAGAACCATTGAGTTAAATCTTTTTTAGTAACTTCAGTTGAGCATCTTTCACAAAGTCCTTCTACAACTTGTTCATTTGCTAAAACTGTATTACAAGATGGACACCAATTTACAGGAGCTTTTTTTCTATAAGCTAAGCCCTTTTCATATAGTTTTAAGAATACCCATTGAGTCCATTTATAGTAATCAGGATTACAAGTTATAACTTCATTTTCCCAGTTAAACATAGCTCCCATAGCTTTTAATTGCTTTTCCATAGTTTCAATATTTTTATCAGTTGAATCTTTTGGATGAATTCCAGTTTTTATTGCATAGTTTTCAGCTGGAAGTCCAAAAGCATCGAAGCCCATAGGTTGGAAAACATTATATCCTTGCATTCTTTTCATTCTTGCCCAAGAGTCAACTGGTCCATAATTAAACCAATGTCCTGCGTGTAATTGGCTTCCTGAAGGATAAGAGAACATTTCTAATACATATAATTTTTCTCCATCTTTATTAGGATCAAACTTGTATAGATTAGTTTCTTCCCATTTATCTTGCCATTTTTTATCAATGGAAGTTCCGTATTTAGCCATTTTTATTCCTCCTCAAAATTGTTTTATAAATAATATAGGAAATTAATAAGTTCTTATAAAAACTTTTTAAAAATTCCAATATAATAAAAAAATCCTTCATCTCGATTAAGAGACGAAGGATATATTCGCGGTACCACTCTTATTAGAAAATTAAATTTTCTCACTTAATATTATAACGAGGGATATCCCCGTACTTGCTTCTAAACAAGTAAGCTCATAGGTAAGTTCTTATAGTTTATACACTGTTTTACACCAAACAACAGCTCTCTTAAGTATAAAAGATATAATACTACTCCTAATCATAGCAAAATATATAATTTTAATATAGTCAATTATATAGTTTATTAGAATATAAGTCAACATTTAGTAAAGTTAAATGAAAATATATTTTGTTGATGAAAAAGTTATAATTGTATATATTATAAGTAAAGTATAAATTAGAATTAGTATAGCAATTCATTAAAATAAGGAGAAATAAATGGATATAAATGAATTAATATTATTAAAAAATTGGGTTGTAATAGGAGATGTTGCGAATAAATCAAAGTTTGCTTATAAAATTTTAGAAAAATTTAATTCTATAGGGTACACAGTTAGTGGAGTACATCCAAAAGGTGGAGAAAAAATATATAAATCTTTAGAAGAAGTTCCACATAATATAGATGCTATAGATTTATGTATAAATCCTAAAAGTGGTATTGAATATTTGTATCAAGCCAAAGCTTTAGGTATAAAAAATATATTGATACAACCAGGTGCTGAAAGTGATGAAATTATAAATTTTTGTAAGGAGAATAATATTAATGTAGTAGAAAATTGTGCATTAATACAGTTAAGGAATATAAGGAAGTAGCAGGGAGAAGATTAGATGTCTTGTTTAGGAAATATTATTTGGTTTATTTTTGGAGGATTTATTAATTCTATTATGTGGTTTATATTTGGGGTAGTTTGGTGTTGTACAATAATAGGAATACCTATAGGAATACAATGCTTTAAGATAGCTAAATTACAATTAGCACCATTTGGAAGAGAAGTAATTTGGAGAAGGGATACTGGGACTAATTTAATATTAAATATTATTTGGATTATTACAGGAGGCTTTTATCTTTGCATAATGAATTTATTTAGCGCATTTTTATTAAGTATTAGTATAGTTGGAATCCCATTTGCATCTCAAGCATTAAAGTTAGCTAAATTGTCTCTAATGCCATTTGGAAGAGAAATTAGATAAGATAATATTTCTTTTGATAATTTTAAATAGTAAATAATATTATTTAATAGAATTTTAGGTATAGCTATAAAATTAACTATAAACACGAGGTTTATTATATTTTAAAAAAGCATTTTTAATGGTAAAATTAGTTGAAGAGTAATTTAAATTGGGGTGTTTATTTTGAATAAGATAGAGAATGAAGTACTTTATAGAGAAGTGAAAAATTATAGAGAGGCATATTTGTATAATTCTGATCCAGTGCTTCAAAGAGAATTTCAAAATTATAAAGTTGATGAAATTAAGGAATATGAAGTTGAGGATGTTTCTGACTATGAAAAAAATAATAAAAAGATTGTTAAAAGAAAAGATAAAGGTAAAAAAATAGGATTAGATATAATTGGAGAATTTATAGAAGCAGTTATGGAAATAATTGCAGATATAGTTAAGTAGTATAAAAAAGGTACTACATCATTAGATGTAATACCTTTTTATAGTTTCATTATAAATATTTTGCCGTAGATAACATATACATCTTTTTTATATCTTATGATGAATTTTTTCTAAATAAAAAGATATTAATAATGTTAATGCGTAATCAAAAACTAAAAAAACAATTTGGGCTATAATAAAAAATAATCCAATAGGTAATTTGGTTATTTGTATTTTTATAAATGTATTAAATACAAAATAAGATAAAAATAAAACTATATTAAAAAATATTATTTTTAAAAATATTTCTACTGGAATATTTCTTAGTTTTTCTATAAAGAATTTTATTATTCCATAAATACCGAAAAATAATACATATAAAAGAATTATATTTATAGGAAGTAAGAAAAATCCTATAATAGATGAAGCTGAATATACTAAAATGGCACTTTTAATTGATCCTCTTATTATTGATATAGGAATTAATAAAGATGCTACAGTTAATATACTAATAGTACTTATAGGTAATAATAAATTTATATATAAAATAATTATTGTAAGTGCTACTAAAATAGCACTTAAGGTAAGTTCTTTAGCTTTCATTTTTTACACCGCCTCATATTATCTTAACAGCAGCCTATAAGATCGCCACCCATACATTCACATAATGAGTCTAAACACCATAAGTCTAAACAGCAATCACAGGTATTTTTTGAATTACCAGTAGTTCTATAATAATTGTTACTATAACCATGAGTTCTTTGGCGAAGATAATTTAGATATTGTCTATATTCAAGGTTGTTAAAATCCATATTTACAGCTGTTTGAACATAATTAACACCTGCATCGTACCAACCCTTGTTTACCAATACAACACCATATAAGAAATTCCATTCTGCATTTCTATTTTGAATAGAATTTAATCTTTTTTCTGCCTCAATGAAATTTCTAACTTGAATAAGTCTTCTAATTTCTGATAGGTCATAAGAGCTACTTGAATTATTGTAATTATTAGAGCTATTATAGGAATTTGAACTATAATTATTAGAGTTTTTTGTAAGAGCTTCATATGCTGTATTAATTTCTCTAACTTTTTGCTCAGCCAAATCTTTTAGTGGATTATTTGCATATTTATCAGGATGATATTGTTTCATTAAATTTCTATAAGCTTTTTTTATTTCTTCTTGACTTGCGCCTGGTTTTAGTCCAAGAACCTCATATGGATTCATTTTTTGTCACTCCTTTTATCTTCACTTGCTTTATTAAGAATTGAAAGATATCTATCCATCATTCCTAATTCTAAAATGTTTTTAAGTATATCTTCATTTTTTTGTAATGGCAATATTTCTAAAATATTTTTGCAATTATAAGATGAATTTAAAATACTAAATTCAAGTCTATCTTTAATATGAGTTAGAAGATCTTTGTAAGAAAGATTGTTCTTATTATAGAGAAAATTAATAGGATTAAACTTATTAGCCTCTATATCTTTTTCAAGATCATCTAAGGCATCTATTAAGTAAATCCATTTTCCTAAAGTATATCCTAAATTATAGAGATTATCTCTTAATTCTGAACTATCATCAATTAGTTCTTCAGGATAATATTTTAGAATAGAGCCTACTATGTCACTAAATGGATGAGATATTTCATCTATAAAAGTAAAGTTTTTATTGTTTTCTAATTCTCTTAAATTATTCAGATTATCTTTTATATTGTTTTCTATTTCTTTTAATGATGTACTTATTTTTTTTTGATAAGGATATAATATTTTTTCTAATACCTTACTTTTAAAATTATTATCATCATCTATATCATCTCTTATTTTATAATAATAAAGTGTAAGGTTCATTGCGGCAGCATATTTTAGGGCAGAATTATTTATTACTACAGTTTTTTTCTCTATAGGATGAACTAAGCAACGTTTTAACTCAAAATTCGTTTCCTTTGCTGATAAGGCATCTAAAAGAACTCCTAGAAATGTCATATCGTAATTTAAAGTCATTCTAGGTAGATTTCCAACTTCATCTTTTATATGAAGACATAAGCCGCAATAATAGCTTCTAAATCTTGTGAAATCCTTAACCTTTAATTCAGCTTTTAGAGGAGTTACATATCCAAACAATAATAAAACACTCCTTAAAAATAATAGTTTTAATTTATTATACAAAAATAAAATCCTTTAAACAATGATTTCATAAAAATAAAGCATTAAATTTTACGAAATTACTGATAAAGATTTTATTATAAAATTAATTAGAATTTATTTCAAATTTTATTCATAATATTATAAAAAGCTTTTTAAGAACAATATTAAGGTATAGTACTTAAATATAAAAAATAATAAAGGAAATACTAATTTAATAAATAATAACGAATATTAAAAAAAACAAATAAAATTTTATATAAAATTTTATAAAAAAAATATTGAAATAACGAATAATATAGTGTAATATTAATGTAAAAATTCGATATATATAGTTACGAATGACTAAAGATTAGGAGGACTTCAAATGAAGAAAAAAGTTATAGCACTAGTATTATCAGCATTAATGGTAACAGGATTAGTAGGTTGTGGTAGTACTTCTGAAAAAGCAGAATCAAAATTAAAGGTTGGTATGGTTACTGATTCAGGAACAATAGATGATAAGTCATTTAACCAAGGTTCTTGGGAAGGAATATTAAAGGCTGATGATGAATTAGGAATTGAAAGCAATTATTTAAAGCCAGCAGGAACAACAGAAGCAGATTATATGAAGGAAATAGGAAACCTTTATGATACTGGATATAAATTCGTAGTTACTCCTGGATTCAAATTTGAAACAGCTGTATATTCAGCACAACAAAAGTACAATGATGCAAAATTTGTAATTATTGATGGAGCTCCTAACAATGGTAAATCAGGAGATGAATATGTTTCAGAGATTGCAGAAAATACTGTATCAGTTTATTTTGCAGAAGAACAATCAGGATTTATAGCTGGTGTTGCAGCATCAGTTGAGTTAAAAGAAGGAGACCTAGGTTTCATAGGTGGTATGGAAATACCTTCAGTTCAAAGATTTAACTGGGGATTCCAACAAGGAATTAAATATGCTAATGAAAACTTAGGAACTAATATGAGCATAAAAAGTGAAAATGTAGTATATCAAGGTTCATTTGATAATGTTAGTGCTGGACAACAGTTAGCAGCTACTATGTATGATAATGGTGTTAAAGCTATATTTGTTGCAGCTGGTGGAGTTGGTGTTGGATCTATAAATGAAGCTAAAGCAAGAGTAGCAGCAGGAAAAGAAGCATGGATAATAGGTGTTGATGTTGATCAATATGAAGATGGAGTATATGAAGATGGTAAGTCTATTGTTTTAACATCAGCTATTAAAAAAATAGATACAGCAACTTTTGATATTATTAAATCAGAGTTAGAAGGAAATTTCCCTGGAGGGCAAACATTAACATTTGATGTACAAAATGATGGTGTAGGAATTCCAGAAAACAATCCAAACTTAAGCGAAGAAACTATTTCTAAGGTTAATGAAGTGTATAACTTATTAAAAACTGGTGAAATACAAGTAAGCGTTGAACAAGGTGACTTAATTAAATAATTTTGTAATATTTACTATGTTATAGAATAGGGGTGTCAAAAGGCACCCCTTTATTAAAGATATGCTTAAATTTACTTTAATCAATGTAATTATTCAAAATTTACTTTTATTATTGTAAAATTATATACAGATTAATTTAACAATTAAGTAATTAAATTTGAGGTGGTATTATGTTGGGGACGTTAGTAAATTGTTTAACTATAATTATAGGGGCTTGTATAGGTATTTTCCTTAGAGGAAGAATAAATAAAAAAATAAGTGATACTATAATGAGCGGTTTAGCTTTATGTGTAATTTACATCGGAATATCAGGAACTTTTAAAACTGAAAGTACAATAACAATGATATTAGCTATTGTAATAGGTGCTTTTATAGGAGAGACTATAGATATAGACAAGAGACTTGAAAATCTAGGACAAAAAATTGAAAAAAGATTTAATAATGGAAAAGAAAAGATATCAATAGCAGAAGGCTTTGTAACATCTACATTATTATTTTGTGTAGGAGCTATGGCAATTGTAGGCTCATTAGAAAGTGGCTTGAATAATAATCACAATACTATATTTGCTAAATCTGCATTAGATGGAGTAAGTTCTATTATTTTTGCATCTACTTTAGGTATAGGAGTGCTTTTTTCTAGTATAGTTGTATTAATATATCAAGGTGGAATAGTAATATCAGCTAGCTTTTTAGCTAATTATTTAAATGATACTGCAATTAATAATATGACTGCTGTAGGGAGTTTATTAATAATAGGTTTAGGATTGAATATGTTAGGTGTAACAAAGATTAAAGTGTCAAATTTATTACCAGCTATTGTAATAGCTATTATATTAAGCTTTATCTAAATTTAATTAATAGTTTTTAATAGAGAATTTATTAGTTTACTACATAAATGAGATAACTTAAAATTATAATTTTGAAAAATCACACAAAAGTAGCCAGTAGATATTTAATATTTCTAGTGGTTATTTTTTTATTTTAGGATTTTATCCATAATATATAATAGATAAGTTGATAAAAAATAAACTGAATTTATGAAAATTTTCATTTCTAATTCTTCAATATAGAGATATATTGAAATAAGTATAAAATTTATATTTTTTTAGATTAGTTATCTTTATTTTTGTTAATACTTATATTTAGAGGAAGTAAGTATTTAGATATCATAAGAACACATAAAATTATCGTTATTTTAACTATTAAATTATCTATATTACATAAAATAATGAATTATAAGAAAATATAAGTATTATTATTAAAAAGAGATTAATAATAAATAAGTGTTATATTTATATTAAAGTGATATATTATTTGTTGAAATTATGTACTATATATTGTATAATTTCTTTGAAAATTCGAAGGATAAAATTTAATTTACTAAAGATTAGGAGGATTTATATGAAGAAAAAAGCACTAGCATTAGTATTATCTGCATTTATGTTAATAGGTTTGGTAGGATGTGGGAATGATTCAGGAACATCAGAATCAAATCTTAAGGTAGGAATGGTAACTAATTCTGGAACAATTGATGACAAGTCTTTTAATCAAGGCACTTGGGAGGGGATTGTAAAGGCTAATGAAGAGTTAGGTATTGAAAATAGTTATCTAATTCCTGCAGGAACAACAGAAGCAGATTATATGAAGGAAATAGGTAATCTTTACGATACAGGATATAAGTTTATTGTAGCACCAGGATTCAAATTTGAAACTGCAATATTTAACGCACAAGAAAAATATTTAGACGCAAAATTTGTAATTATCGATGGTTCTCCTAATAATGGTAAAAGTGGCGCTGAGAGAGTAGAAACAGTTGAAGAAAATACAGTTTCTATATTCTTTGAAGAAGAAGAAGCAGGATTTATGGCTGGTATTGCAGCAGCGCTTGAATTAAAAGAAGGTGACTTAGGATTTATAGGTGGTATGGAAATACCTTCAGTTCAAAGATTTAACTGGGGATTCCAACAAGGTGTTAAATATGCCAATGAAAACCTAGGAACAAATATGAGCCTTAAAGCAGAAAATATAGTATATCAAGGTACATTTGATGATATTACAGCAGGAGGACAAATAGCAGCTACTATGTATGATAATGGTGTTAGAGCGATATTTGTAGCAGCTGGAGATGTTGGTATTGGAGTAATAACTGAAGCAACAACTAGAGCTAAAGCAGGAAAAGAAGCTTGGGTAATAGGTGCAGATGTTGACCAATATGAAGATGGTAAATATGATGGAGAAAAATCAGTAATATTAACATCAGCAATGAAAAAATTAGATACAGTTGCTTTTGATATGATTAAAGCAGAATTAGATGGTAATTTCCCAGGCGGAGAAACTTTAACATTTAATATTGAAAATGATGGAGTAGGACTTCCAGAAAATAATCCAAACTTAAGTGAAGATACTATTGCAAAAGTAAATGAAATATATAATAAAGTTAAAAATGGTGAAATTGAAATTAAGGCTGAACAAGGCGATTTAATAAATTAATTTTATATATCTAAGTATAATAAAAATCAAGAGTTCTATTTTTATTATGTTAGGAAATTATAACTTAATGATAAAACATAATATAAACAAATGAATAAAAAGGGAGGATGTTCATGAGTTATGTAGTAGAAATGCTTAATATCCGTAAAGAATTTCCAGGGATTGTAGCTAATGATAATATTACATTACAGCTTAAAAAAGGCGAAATTCATGCTCTATTAGGAGAAAATGGAGCAGGTAAATCTACATTGATGGGAATGCTATTTGGAATGTATAGTCCGGAGGCTGGAGTAATAAAAGTTAAAGGAAAAGAAGTTAAAATATCAAATCCAAATGTGGCTAATGATTTAGGAATTGGTATGGTTCACCAACACTTCAAACTTGTTGAGAACTTTACTGTAACTGAAAATATAATATTAGGCTTAGAACCTAAAAAATTCCTTGCTGTAGATATTAAAACTGCAGCAAATAGAATAAAAGAATTATCAGAAGCTTATGGATTAAATGTGGATCCTTACGCAAAAATTGAAGATATTTCTGTTGGTATGCAACAGCGTGTTGAAATTTTAAAAATGCTTTATAGAAATGCAGAAGTACTTATTTTTGACGAACCAACAGCAGTTTTAACACCTAAAGAAATAGAAGATTTATTAAAGATAATGAAGAATCTTATTAAAGAAGGTAAATCTATAATTTTAATTACTCATAAATTAAAGGAAATTAAAGAAGCAGCTGATAAATGTACTGTAATTAGAAGAGGAAAATACATAGGCACAGTTGATGTTAAAGAAACATCAGAAGCTGAAATGGCTAGCATGATGGTTGGAAGAGAAGTATCATTTAAAGTTGATAAAAAAGAAGCTAATCCAGGAGAAGAAGTTTTAAGACTAGAGAATATATCAGTAAAAAATAATAAAAAAGTCTTAGGTTTAAAGAACTTTAGTTTAAATGTTAGAAAAGGCGAAATAGTTGGTATAGCTGGAGTTGAAGGTAATGGTCAAAATGAAATAGTTGAAGCTATTACTGGAATGAGAAATGTTGAAGAAGGTAAAATTTTCTTTAAGGGCAATGATATAACAAAACAATCTATAAGAGAAAGAATAGATAGTGGTATAGCTCATATTCCAGAAGATAGACATAAAAGGGGTCTTATTTTAGACTATACTATGGAAGATAATATGGTGCTTAAGGTTTATAAAAACAAGCCTTTTTCTAAGAATGGTCTTATAAATAGAGAAGAAATTAAAAAATACTCAGATCATATAATTGAAACTTTTGATGTTAGATCAGGAGAAGGTGGAAAATCAATTGCAAGATCTTTATCAGGAGGAAATCAACAAAAAGGTATAATTGGACGTGAAATTTTATCAAATCCTGATTTATTAATTGCAGTTCAACCAACAAGAGGATTAGATGTAGGGTCAATTGAGTATATACATAAAAGACTTGTGGAACAAAGAGATAGTGGAAAAGCTGTACTTTTAGTCTCTCTTGAGTTAGATGAAGTATTAAATGTTTCAGATAGAATTGCTATAGTTAATAATGGCGAACTTATAGGAATAGTTAATGCCGCTGAAACTGATGAAAATGAAGTTGGATTAATGATGGCAGGAATAAAGAGGGGTGAAAAGTAATGGAAAGAAATGAAGGTATAAAATCCTTAATGGCAGTACTGCTTGGACTTCTTGCAGGTGCTATATTAATGTTAGTTATGGGATTTAATCCTGTTGAAGGATATACATATTTATTTAAAGGTGGATTGATGAATCTAGAAAGAATAGGTAATACTTTAGCTACAGCAACACCTTTAATGCTAACAGGGCTTTCAGTAGCTTTTGCATTTAGAACAGGTTTATTTAATATAGGAACTCCAGGACAAATGTTATTTGGGGGATTTTGTTCTATAGCTGTAGGATTAACTTTAGATTTACCAAAGTTAATATTAGTACCAATAGTAGTTTTAGTTGGTATTTTAGGAGGAGCTTTATGGGCTGTAGTACCAGGTTTCTTAAAAGCTAAATTTAACGTAAATGAAGTTGTATCATCTATTATGATGAATTGGACTGCTTATTGGATAGTTTATTACATGGTGCCACAATATTTTAAAGGTGAATTCTTAGAAACAGAGTCAAAAATGTTATCAGATGCAGCTACTTTAAGAGTAGAATGGCTTTCAAAAATATTTAAGGGATCTTATATAAATTTAGGAATTTTTCTAGCATTAATAGCAGTATTAATTATTTGGTTTGTTTTAAATAGAACAGTTTTAGGATATGAATTAAAGGCTGGTGGATTTAATAGATTTGGTGCAGAATATGCTGGTATGCCAGTTAATAGAAATATAGTAGTATCTATGATGATAGCTGGAGCTTTAGCAGGACTTGCTGGAGTTATTCAATATACAGGTAATGCAACTATAATGCAAATTGGAGTAATGCCAAGCCAAGGTTTTGATGGTATAGCTGTTGCACTTCTTGGAGCAAGTACACCTATTGGTGTTGTTTTCTCTTCAATATTCTTTGGAATATTATATGTTGGAAAAGGCTTTATGAATGCAGCTGTTAAGGTACCACCAGAATTAGCGGATACTATAATGGCTACAATCATTTACTTTGCAGCTACAAGTATATTAATGGATAAGCTTATAAAGAAATTTAAAAAAACAAAAAAATATAAATCAATTGGAAAAAAAACTAAAGAAGAATTATCAAATAAATCAATTAAAGAAAATACTTCAGATGAAAGAGTGGTGGGAGAATAATGTGGAGTATAATAGAACAAGTTTTTCCATATGCAATAGCATATACTATTCCATTATTAATAACAGCATTAGGAGCTCTTTACTGCGAAAGAAGTGGGGTTATAAACATAGGATTAGAAGGTCTTATGGTAGTTGGATCCTTTGCAGGAGCTTTAACAGTTTCTAAACTTCAGGAAAATGGAGTTGAAGGAGCTCTTTGGATAGGCTTATTAGTAGCAGTATTAGTTGGAGTTTTATTTTCACTATTACATGCTTTTGCAAGTATTAATTTAAACGCAAATCAAGTTATAAGTGGTACAGCTATAAATATGATAGCAGGAGCTTTAACTATTTATTTAGCAAGAAATTTTACAGGTAGTGGTAATATAAGAGTTTCTACTGGATTTATCCCAAAAGATATTCCGATACTATCAGATATTCCGGTATTAGGGCCACTTTTCTTTACTAAAACTTATGCAACTACATGGTTAGTAATATCAATATTATTAATAAGTGTATTTGTATTATATAAGACAAGTTTTGGGTTAAGATTAAGATCTTGTGGTGAGCATCCACAAGCATCAGCAGCTGCAGGTATTAGTGTATTTAAAATGAGATATATTGGAGTTATGATATCTGGAGGTATGTCAGCTTTAGGTGGAGCAATAATATTATTAACATATTCAGGAGAGTTTAATGGAAGTGTAGCAGGACTTGGATATCTTGCTCTAGCAGCATTGATATTTGGTCAATGGAAACCTCTTGGAATATTAGGAGCAACATTATTCTTTGGATTTGCTTCAACTATAGCAAATGTTTCTCAGGTTATACCATCATTATCTCAAATACCAGGTGTTGTTTTAAAGACCTTCCCATATATAATGACTTTAGTAGCTTTAGTAATTTTCTCAAAATCTACTCAAGCACCAAAGGCAGCAGGGGAGCCATTTGATACAAGTAAAAGATAATATTAATTAATAAAAAGATACATGTTATTTTGTAAGAGCTAATTTATTATAAAGTGTAGCAAAATAATATGTATCTTATTTTTTATACAAACAATAGAAAAAAATTAAATTTATAGTATAATATGTATAATAGCAATAAATAATAAAAATAAAATTTTGATAAGGAGGAATTCAAATGAAAAAAGTCAGAATTGCTTTATTGGGGCTTGGCAATGTTGGTCGTGGTGTTTGGATGATATTTAATTCCAATAAAGAAGAAATAATGAAGAGATCCGGTTATGAAGTAGAAATAGCCAAAGTATTGGTGAAAGATGTTAATAAGGATAGAGGGGTTGAAATTCCTAAAGATATTTTAACTACTGATTTTAATGATATTATTGAAGATGAAACAATAAAAATAGTTATAGAAGTAATGGGAGGAATAGAACCTGCTAGAGAATATATGATATCTGCTATGTCAAAGAAAAAGCATATAGTAACTGCAAATAAAATGCTATTAGCAACAGGTGGAGATGAGTTGTTTGAAAAAGCAGATAAAGAAGGTGTAATGTTTAATTACGAAGCTAGTGTAGCAGGTGGAATACCTATAATAAATGGTATAAATGAAAATTTAACAGCTAATAAGATTGAAAGATTATATGGTATCGTAAATGGTACAACTAACTATATTTTAACTAAAATGGACTATGAAAAGTTAAGTTTTTCAGAAGCTTTAAAAGAAGCACAAGATAAGGGATATGCAGAAGCAGATCCTACATCTGATATTGAAGGCTATGATTCTCAATATAAATTGGCAATACTATCTTCATTAGCTTTTGGTACTAAAATAAAAATAGAAGATGTTTTTAGAGAAGGAATTACTAAAATAGAAGCTGTTGATATGGAATATGCTAAAGAATTTAAAAAAGTAATAAAATTATTAGCTATAGTTAAAGATAATAATGGTAGATTAGAGTTAAGAGTTCATCCAACTATGATACCTGAAAATCATCCATTAGCTAATGTTAATGATTCCTTTAACGCTGTATTAATAAGAGGTAATGCGGTTGGAGATATAATGTTTTATGGTAGAGGTGCTGGAGACTTACCTACAGGAAGTGCAGTAGTAGCAGACATAGTATCAATGTTAAAGAGTGATGTAAACAAAACAAACATAAATCCAGTAGTAAAGAATAATTTATGGAAAAAGGAAATTCTAAGTGTTAATGAGATTCAAAGTAAGTATTATATAAGATTATCAGTTTCAGATAGAAGTGGAGTTTTAGGAGAAATAAGTTCTATCTTTGGAAGAGAAAATGTAAGCTTACGTTCAGTAATACAAAAAGGATTGGACACTACAAATGAAAATAGAGTAACATTAGTATTAGTAACACATAATTGTAAAGAAGGCAATTTAAATAAGGCAATTGAAAATGTGTGCAATTTAGATTCTGTACACAAACTAAATAGCTTAATAAGAATTGAAGATTTTATTTAAAATAAGTAGAGCTGATAAATGATTTATGGTTATTACTAATAGCAATAACATCATAGAAGTATTAGTCAGCTCTAAAAATATATCTAGAAGGAGAAAAAATGAGTATTAAATCAATAAATAGTAGCCAGGCAGAAAGTTTAATAAAAAATAAAGAAGATTTATTAATAGTAGATGTAAGGCGAGTTAGTGAATTTAAGGAATCTAGAATAAGTAATTCTATAAATATACCTTTAGAAGAGTTAGAATGGGAAGTAGAAGCCTTAGAAGACCATAAGGATAAGCCGATTTTAGTTTACTGTAAGGTTGGTGTAAGAAGTTCTGTTGCTTGTAACTTTTTAGAAGAAGAGGGCTTTAATATGCTATATAATTTAAGAGGTGGAATACTAGATTTTAAAGGTAGTATAGAATAAAATAACTACATAAGTTAATATATATAAAGTAATAAAACATTAAAAATATAGTATCAAATAAAATTATAAAATAATTGACAAAAGAAAAATGGAGTGTTAAAATGTTAAATGTGTTAAGTAGAAACAGCCGTTTCTCACCTTACGGCAAGGCTTAGTAGGGTAAGTTAGTTTTGTAATAATTACTAGTTACATTAACTAGATTTTTATACGTACTAGAGGACGGCAGATATGTCCTCTATTTTTTATGTGTTTTATAATATTTTGGAGGTGACTTGATATAAGTAAGGATTTTACTTGTAATGAAGCTATAAGAGTTAAGGAAGTTAGATTAATTGATTCAGAAGGAAATCAATTAGGTATCATTCCAACAAGGGATGCTCAAAAAATTGCAGATGAGAAGGAATTAGATTTAGTAATGATTTCTCCAAATGCTAATCCACCAGTATGTAAGGTAATGGATTTAGGAAAATACATTTACGAGCAAGCTAAAAAAGAAAAAGAAGCAAAGAAAAAACAAAAGGTTATTAACATCAAAGAAATTAGATGTAGCTTAACTATTGAAGAAAATGATATAGCTATTAAGGCAAAAAATGCTAGAAAATTTTTATTAGATGGTGATAAGGTAAAAATAACTGTTAGATTTAAAGGTAGAGAAGCACAATTAGGACATATAGGTAAAAGAATTTTAGACAATTTTGTTTCTAAGTTAGAAGATGTTTGTGTAGTTGAAAAAGCAGCAAAACATGAAGGCAGAAACATGACAATGGTTTTAGGGCCTAAAAAAGCATAACTTGAGAGGAGATTAGTATAATGCCAAAAATGAAAACCCACAGAGGTGCAGCAAAAAGATTTAAGAAAACTGGAACTGGAAAATTAAAAAGAGCTAAGGCTTTTAAAAGTCATATATTAACTAAGAAAAGCTCAAAGAGAAAGAGAAACTTAAGAAAAACTTCTTATGTTTCAACTACTCAAGAAAAAGCAATGAAGAAATTATTACCATACCTATAATATAGAGGTTTTTAGGAGGATTAAACATGGCTAGAGTTAAAAGAGCAACTAACGCTCGTAAGAATCATAAAAAAGTATTAAAGCTTGCAAAAGGTTATTATGGTGGAAAGAGCAGATTATTTAAAACTGCTAATGAATCAGTAATAAGAGCTTTAAGAAATGCATATGTTGGAAGAAGATTAAAGAAGAGAGATTTTAGAAGACTTTGGATAGCTAGAATCAATGCAGCTACAAGAATGAACGGACTTTCATATTCTAAATTTATGAATGGAATTAAATTAGCTGGAATTGATATGAATAGAAAGATGTTATCTGAAATTGCTATCAATGATCCAAAAGCATTTGCTGATTTAGTTGAATTAGCAAAAAACTCAATTAAGTAATTTAATTAAGAAAAAGGTTTATATAGTATAAAATACTATATAAACCTTTTTTATTATAGAATAATATAATACATCATAAGATATTGTATTATTCTATAATAAAAAATAGAAAAAATAAAAATATAGTAAAAAAATCTCAAAAGATATATAATTATCATATATATTAATAAAAAAGTGTATAAAAAGGAGTATTTATGAAGATTGGATTAGTTTTATCAGGAGGAGGAGGAAAAGGAGCATACGAGTTAGGTGTTTGGAAGGCATTAAAAGAATTAAAAATACATAAGTATATAGATGTATTTTCAGGAACTTCAATTGGAGCTTTTAATGCAGTTTTATTTGCGCAAGATGATATAGAGGCAGCAGAAGACCTATGGAAAGAAGTTACAATGGATAAAATAGTACCTACAACTAAATTTGATTTATTAAAAAAGGGAATAGGTTTATTTATAGGTGCTAAAAGTATTAACCTTGCAAAAAAATATTTGAATCAAAAAATAGATGAAGGTGCTGTATCAAAAGAAGGCGCTATAGAAATTATAAATAAGTATTTAGATATAGAAAAAGTTAAAAATAATAATAAAATATGTTATGCTGCATGTACTGAGCTATCAGATTTTAATATAAAATATTTCAAATTGAATGACTATACTGAAGAGGTTGCTAAAGAGATAGTACTTGCATCAGCATCATTGCCATTGATATATGAAGCTACTGAAGTTATGGGGAAAAAATATATTGATGGAGGGGTATCAGACAATACACCTATTCAACCAGTATATGGAGAAGGGTGTGATATAATTATTGTAGTATTATTATCGAAGGAGGCAAGAATAGATAGAGATTTATATCCAAATACTCATATTCTAGAATTATATCCTAGAAATTTAAATGAAAAATTATTAAATGGAACATTAAATTTAGATGAAGAAGCTAAAAAAAATAGAATAAGAGAAGGATATGAAGATACAATAAATATTATTGAGCCTATTATAAAAATGTGTGAGCATAAGTTTATTTCTGAAGAAAAAGAAAGTTTTCCTAAATTATTTAATATTTATACTAAGATAAAATCAATTTTTTTAAGGGAAAATGTAAATAATGCTAATATTAATATGTAGATATAAAATTAAGATATGCGCCTTTTTATAATTAATAGGTAGCATATCTTAATTTTATAGAGAATTTTTTAAAGTATTATCAATATTATAAATTAGACCTTCATATATAAATTGTTTATCATCTATATTTAATAAATCACTAGGCTTTATTAAACCAGGCAGTTTATTTGTATTGTATATGTTGCTCTTTATTAATAAGTGAGATACAAATTCAGAACAGAAGTATCGATTATCACTTATTTTAATAGGTCGATTAATAATCACTCCGATTAGACCTAGCAGATTATATCTGTATTTTTTTTGATCTTTTAAAAATAACTTAAGTTCTTTTTTTAGCATATAATATTGATTTTCAGTTATGTCTATTCTATAAATTATACATTTACTATTATGAAATCTTTTGTATACCCCATCTTTAATATTTTCTTGAATAAGTCCTCCTATAAAAGGATTGCTTGGATATATTCTTCCAAATGAATACATTTTTTCAAATGAATCATCAAAACTTAAAGAAACATGTACATATTTATCTTTTGTATAATAGTTAATGCATTTAGATAGTATTGTTCCTGTATTAGAAAATACTAAATAAATATATTTTTGACCCATTAATAAAATCATCCCCCGTTAAATAGTTAAAGGTAAATACATATAGAATTATACAATAAAAATATTAATTAATCCTTAAAAAAATAATAAAAAAATAAAAATTTATAAGAGATATTAATTTGTTTAATAAAATAATGACAAGTATTGCATTATATTATATAAGAAAATAGAAACAGATGTATTGATAATGATATAATTAAAGAAATAATAATTAAAATGCAAAAATTAAGAAAAAATAATAATTGATTTTAAATCATTCAATAAAGCTTGTATAGAGGTGGTCTTTTGAAGAAAAATGTAATGCAAAGAGAATTTAAGAAATTAAAGTCTCAAATAAGTCATATAGAAGAAATTGCTTATAATTCAAAACTTGGAGCGTTAATAGAGCAAGAATCCTCCTTAAGGAAAAAAATAAGATTATTAATAGAAATGGAAAATGAAAATTTTAAAGATTATAAAGAAATTAGAGAAAGATATGAAGAACTATTAGAAAATATATCTAAAAGATTATTAGAGGATTATAATAAAAAGAATAATACTGATTTTGACTTTTATCAAGTAATTAGGGGGAACTATAATTTTTTTATTAATTCAGGATTTATGACAGTTCTTACTAAACAACATATACCTAAATTAATATCTAAGGAGTTTGAAGAAAACTTTCCTAAAAACCCAAAAGATGAATATAAATTAGCAAGGAATATAAAAAGAAAAATTTATGTTCATTTAGGGGATACTAATACTGGGAAAACTTATACAGCAATGGAAAGGTTAAAAGAAGCTAAAGATGGAGTGTACTTGTCACCATTAAGGATACTAGCTTTAGAGAATTATGAAAAATTAAATAATTGTAATATAATATGTAACTTACTTACAGGTGAAGAAGAAATAATTAAAGAGGGTGCAACACATATATCTTGTACTATTGAGAAGATTAACTTAAAAAAGGAGTATGATATTGCTATAATAGATGAAATTCAGATGATAGATGATTCACAAAGAGGAGCAGCATGGACTAGAGCTTTGCTAGGACTAAGATGTAATGAAATTCATATATGTGGAGCTTTAAATGCTAAGTTATTATTGGAGAGTATTTTATCTGATTGTAATGATGATTATGAAGTTATAGAATATAAAAGGAATATTCCATTAGAGGTTCAAGAGTCTAATTTTTCCTATAATAATACTGAAGAAGGAGATGCTATAGTTGTATTTTCTAAGAAGAAGGTATTACAAATAGCACAACAATATTCTAATCAAGGAATAAAAGCAAGTATAATTTATGGAGATTTGCCTCCAGAGGTAAGAAGAAAGCAATATGAGATGTTTATAAATAAAGAAAATAAGATTCTAATTACAACAGATGCCATTGGAATGGGAGTAAATTTACCTATAAAAAGAATTATATTTTTAGATATTCAAAAGTTTGATGGAGAAGAAATAAGGAATTTAACATCACAGGAAGTGAAACAGGTAGCTGGTAGAGCAGGTAGAAAGGGAATTTATGAAGTAGGATATGTAGCTACAGTAAGAGGAAATCAAAAGTTTATTAAGGAAAGATTAGAAGAGAGAGATGAGATAATAAAAAAAGCAGTTTTAGGACCTTCTGAAGCGATTTTAAATATTAGGAACTTACCTTTAAATGAAAAGTTAGCTTTGTGGGCAACAAGAAAAGATGATATAAAATATTATAGAAAGATGGATATAAATGAGTATTTAATAATTTTAGATAGAATAAAAAAATATAAGTTAAAAGAAGAAGTGCAATGGAATTTATTAAAAATACCATTTGATATATCTAAAGATGAGCTTATGAATATATTTTTAGATTATGTAGAAGAATTATTTATGATAAAAAATAAAATTATAACTAAGCCTCAATGTTATAAAGGTAACTTAGATGAATTAGAAATATATTATCAAAAGATAAATATATATTATTCCTTCTGCAAATTATTCAACTTAGAGTTTGATTTTAATTGGATTTATAAAGAAAGAATTAAGATAAGTGAAGAAATTAATGAAATATTAATTAGATTATAGATAATTGTGCTATAATGTAAATACTATAATCCTTGAAAGGACGATAATATGGAATACAAATTTAAATTTGAAGACAAAGAATATATTTTAAGTGAAAATAATTTAGAGTATTTTGCTAATGATGAAATAGAGGAGCTTAAAGGGATAAATCCAAATAAAATATTAGAATTAATATCGAATAGTGAAGAGGTTGATTTCCAAAAAGCATATTATGAAACTTGTTGTAGTAATTGTAGAGCTGGAAAAGAAGAAAAGAAAAA
>JAFSER010000034.1 GCA_017435645.1 Clostridium sp.
GAGTCTTATTTAAAATGCTAAACTTAATTTAGCTTTAAGACTTAAAAGAATTGCTGGTTTGTTTTATACTTAACTTATATTCTGTTCAATTTTCAAAGACCATTTTCTTCGCCGCCCTCAAGCGACTTCCTTATCTTATCACTTGCTTTGTTGTTTGTCAACAACTTTTTATAAGTTTTTTTATTTCCTTCGAGGTGTTTCTCTCGGGAACGATATTTATCTTATCATTAAAAATAACTTATACACTTACATTTAAGTGCTATATACTATAATTATATTGTAATTACTTCTTATATCTTATCTTTTCTATCCTTTTCTATTATTGATACGCCTGGATGAGATTACTTGTTTTTCTTAACTTATTATGCCTATTAATAAAAAAATATAGCTTATGTATCTAAACATAAATAAGCTATATTCTTTACTATATCTATTAAAAATATTCTTTATTATTTATTTTAATTTAAATTATCGTTATTAATTTCGTTTTCTTTCAATTCTAATTGCTGCTCTTTATTTTCATTACATCCTGATATTTTAGCTATTGCAGCTATTTTTTCTGTAGCCGATGTTCTCATTAATGTAACACCCATAGCAGATCTACTTGTTACTGATATATCTGAAACATTAATTCTTATTGCAACACCACTTGTATTTATTAGCATAAGCTCATCATCTTCCTTACAAACAGTAGCTCCAATAACCTTTCCTGTTTTTTCAGATAGTTTATAAGTTATAAGACCTATTCCTCCTCTTTTTTGTACCTTGTATTCTGTTACAGGAGTTCTTTTACCAAAACCATTTTCACTTATAACTAATAAATCTTCACCTTTTACTGCTATATCCATACAAACAGCAATATCATTTTCTTTTAAATTAATAGATTTTACTCCTGAAGCACTTCTTCCCATTGGTCTTACATTTGATTCATTAAATCTTATAGCATTACCATCTTGAGTTACTATTATTATATTTGCATCTCCACGAGTAACCTTTACTTTAAGTAATTCATCTCCATCTCTTAGATTTATAGCTATTAGTCCATTTTTCCTAAGATTTTTAAATTCTGATAATGGAGTCTTCTTAACCAATCCATGTTTTGTTGCCATAAATAAGAATCCTTCACTTACATTATCACTAATGGTAAGAACAGTTTCTATTCTTTCATCTGGCTCTATTGCAATAAGATTAATTATATTAGTTCCTTTAGCTGTTCTACCTGCATCTGGAATTTCATATGCTCTTAACTTATATACTCTACCCCTATTAGTAAAGAATAAAACATCTGAGTGAGTTGAAGTTATACTAACATGTTCTACAAAATCATCTTCCTTTGTAGACATTGCTTGTATTCCTCTTCCTCCTCTTCTTTGAGCTGAATAAGTATCCGCAGATATTCTCTTAATGTATCCTGAATGAGTTAATGTAACTACTACATCTTCTTCTTGTATAAGATCTTCTATATCAATTTCGTTTATTACTTTTTCTATAGATGTTCTTCTATCATCACTATATTTTCTTTTTATTTCTATTAACTCATCTTTAATTACTGATAATAATTTTTCTTCGCTTTTTAATATTGAATTTAAATATTCTATTTGTTTCATAAGTTCAGCATACTCTTCTTCAATTTTTTCTCTCTCTAAGCCTGTTAATCTTCTTAATCTCATTTCTAAAATTGCTTGAGCTTGCTTTTCACTTAAACTAAATCTTTCTACTAAAGTATTTTTAGCAATTTCTCCAGTTTTTGATGATCTAATAATATTAATAACTTCATCTATATTATCTAAAGCAATTCTTAAACCTTCAAGAATATGTGCTCTAGCTTCAGCCTTATTTAATTCAAAAATAGTTCTTCTAGTTACTACTTCTTTTTGGAATTCAATATAATGACCTAATACCTGTTTTAAATTTAATACCTGTGGTTCATTATTAACTAATGCTAACATTATAACCCCAAATGTATCTTGCATTTTAGTATGTTTATATAATAAGTTTAAAATAACATTTGGATTTGCATCCTTTTTAAGCTCAATTACAATTCTCATACCTTCTCTATCAGATTCATCTCTTAAATCAGATATTCCAACTATTTTTTTATCTTTAACTAATTCAGCTATATGTTCTATAAGCTTAGATTTATTAACCTGATATGGAATTTCTGTAACAATTATTTTATGTCTATTATTTTCTTCCTCTATCTCAGCTTTTGCTCTAACTATTATTCTACCTTTTCCTGTTTCATAAGCAGCTCTTATTCCTGCTTTACCCATAATAGTAGCTCCAGTAGGAAAATCTGGTCCCTTAACAACAGTCATTAATTCTAATACTGTTGCTTCTGGATTGTCTATAAGCATTACTGTTGCATCTATTACCTCTCCTAAATTATGAGGAGGTATATTAGTCGCCATACCAACTGCTATTCCTGATGATCCATTAACTAATAAATTAGGATATCTTGATGGTAATACAACAGGTTCCTTTTCTTCACCATCAAAGTTATCAATAAAATCTACTGTATTTTTATTTATATCTCTTAACATTTCTACAGCTATTTTATTCATTTTAGCTTCTGTGTATCTCATAGCAGCTGCGCTATCTCCATCTACAGATCCAAAGTTTCCATGTCCATCTACAAGCATATATCTCATTGAGAAATCTTGCGCCATTCTAACTAGAGCATCATATACAGAACTATCACCATGTGGATGGTACTTACCTAAAACTTCCCCAACTATTCTAGCACACTTTCTATAACCCTTTTCTGGAGATAATCCTAAATCATTCATAGAGTGAAGTATTCTTCTGTGTACTGGTTTTAATCCATCTCTAACATCTGGAAGAGCACGCCCAACAATTACGCTCATAGCATAATCAATATAACATCTCTTCATCTCTTTATTAATATCTATTTCTATAACTTTTCCTTCATTTAAGCTCATGTATTTCACCTCGCTTTATCATTAAATATCTAAGTTACTTACTTTATTGGCATTCTTTTGAATGAAATCTCTTCTAGGCTCAACCTTATCACCCATTAAAATAGTAAATATCTCATCTGCTGCAATTGCATCTTCTATAGTTGCTTTTAATAATATTCTTTTTTCTGGATCCATTGTTGTATCCCATAATTGAGATGCATTCATTTCTCCTAAACCTTTGTATCTTTGAATATTAGTTGAGCTATCTTTTCCACCTATTTCTAAAAGTATTTTTTCTAACTCATCGTCTGAATAAGCATAATATTCCTTTTTATTCTTTTTTACTTGATACAAAGGTGGTTGTGCTATATATACATGACCTCCGTCTATCAATCCTCTCATATATCTAAAGAAGAATGTTAATAGTAATGTTCTAATATGCGCACCATCTACATCAGCATCTGTCATAATTATTATTCTGTTATATCTTAATTTACTTTCATCAAAATCATTACCAATACCCGCTCCAAATGCAGTTATCATAGATTTTATTGTATCTGCAGTTAATATTCTATCTAATCTTTGTTTTTCAACATTTAATATTTTACCTCTTAAAGGTAATATTGCTTGGAATCTTCTATTTCTACCTTGTTTAGCTGATCCACCTGCAGAATCCCCTTCGACTATGTATATTTCACATTCTAATGGATCTTTAGATGAACAATCTGCTAATTTACCAGGTAAGGCTGATCTTTCTAATACAGATTTTCTTGTAAGCTCTCTAGCTTTTCTAGCTGCATCTCTAGCTCTTGCAGCCATAAGAGCTTTTTCAATAACAATTTTTCCTACATTAGGATTCTCTTCTAAGAAAATAGAAACTCCTTCTCCCACTATTGAATCTACAACACTTCTTACTTCTGAATTACCTAATTTAGTTTTTGTTTGGCCTTCAAATTGAGGATCTGTAATTTTAACTGAAATAACAGCAGTTAAACCTTCTCTTATATCATCTCCAGATAAGTTCTTGTCATTTTCTTTTAAATGATTAAATCTTTTACCATAATCATTTATTACTCTAGTTAATGCAGTTTTAAATCCTACTAAATGAGTACCACCTTCTATAGTATCTATATTATTAGCAAAAGAATATAAATTTTCAGTATAGCTATCATTATACTGAAGTGATACCTCTACCATTATTCCATCCTTTTCACCTTCAACATAAATAGGTTCTTGATGTAATAATTCTTTATTTCTATTTAGGTACTTAACAAATTCCTTTATTCCTCCTTCGTAGAAATAAGTATCTTCTCTTCCTTCATCTCTTTCATCTATTAATATAATTTTTATTCCCTTATTTAGAAATGCTAACTCTCTTAGTCTATTTGATAATATATCAAAGTTATATTCAGTTTCCTCAAATATTTCAGCATCTGGTTTAAAAGAAACTTTTGTACCATGATCATTAGTTTCCCCTATTTTTGATAATTCACCTAAAACATTTCCTCTAGAATATTTTTGTTGCCATAAAAATCCGTCTCTAGATACAGTAACTTCACACCATTCAGATAAGGCATTAACTACTGAAGCACCAACTCCATGTAATCCTCCAGATACCTTGTATCCACCGCCTCCAAATTTTCCACCAGCATGCAATACTGTCATTATTACTTCAACTGTAGATTTTCCCATTTTAGGATGTATACCAGTTGGCATACCTCTACCATTATCTACAACTGTTATTGAATTATCTTTATTTATTGAAACTGTTATTTCATTACAAAATCCAGCTAAAGCTTCATCTATACTGTTATCAACTATTTCATAAACAAGATGATGTAAGCCTCTAGAGCTTGTAGATCCTATATACATACCTGGTCTTTTTCTAACCGCTTCTAATCCTTCAAGAACCTGAATTTGACTTTCATCATAGCTTTGTTTGTTATTTTCCAACATAATCTACTCCTTATTATGAACTTTAATTTTAACCTAATGAAGATTAAAAATTGGATTTATGGATTATAGTCTATATTTGTTCTTTTTGTTAAAGTTGCAGAAGATATTGGAGATAAATAAACTTTACTCATCTTATTAACTTCAGCTATAACAAAAGATTTAGGTTTCTCTTTAGAAATCCTTTCTACGAACCCATCTTCCTCTGCCATTCTTAAAAATGCACTTGTATCTGATCCATACATTGTAGTTTGTAAATCAAATATACCAATAACATCTTTTACTGGTACAACTACATTTTCTCCTAAGTGTAAAAACATAAGAATTCCTCCTTTAATTTAGGATTTCACCATTCTTTACTTTAAAAACCCTAGAACTATTATCTAAATAGTTTGTAAGGTCCTCAATTCCTGTACATGTTATTATAGTTTGTATTTCACCTATAGTACTTAAAATATATCTTTTTCTATTAAAATCTAATTCTGACAAAACATCATCAAGTAATAATACTGGATATTCTGATGTTAGTTCTTTAATTATCTTTAAAGATGAAAATTTAATTGTAAGAACAGCACTCCTTTGCTGACCTTGTGAACCATAGCTCTTAGTATCAATATTATTAATAAGCACCGTAAAATCATCTCTATGAGGGCCTATACTAGTTAATCCTTTTTCAATATCTTTATCTCTATTCTTTTTTAGAGCCTCATAAAATCCCTCTTCTATTTTTTCTAAATCTTTTATTGTACTTATATATTTAAATTTTATATTTTCTTTTCCTGAAGATATATCCTTATGTATATCATTCCCATAAAAATTTAATTTGTTAATATAATTAATTCTTTGTTTTATAATTTGAGAACCAAAGTTAGCTAATTGTATATCATATATGTCTAAAATATCCTTATCAACACTTCTATTTTTTAAAAGAATATTACGTTCATTTAAAACCTTATTATATTGGACAAGGTGATAGTAATACTTTGAATATAATTGACATAACTCCATATCAATAAACTTTCTTCTTACACCTGGAGAGTCTTTAATTATTTTCAAGTCCTCAGGAGAAAACATAACAACATTAAAATTTCCGAATAACTCACCAATTTTAGATGCTTTAATTTTATTTATTTTTATAGCTTTTTTTCCATCCTTAAGTATATTAATATCTATTGTTTTATCTAATCTTTCTTTTCCAACTAATACACTTACATAGGCACTTTCTCCATTCCAATTAATAAGCTCCTTATCCTTGGAAGTTCTATGAGATCTAGCAAATGCACAATAATAAATTGCCTCAAGAATATTAGTTTTTCCTTGGGCATTATCCCCCATAAATACATTCACATTTTTACCAAGTGTTATATCTAAAGATTTGTAATTCCTATAATTTAATATTTGTATTTTCTTAATATACATTCGTAACACCTTTTTTATTATAACATATTAGAGGAATAAAAGTAATTATTAGGTTTACAGAGATTAAATAACTTTATACTCTTCTCCATTAAATTCTACCAAGTCTCCTGGTCTAATTTTCTTTCCTCTTTGAGTACAAATTTCTCCATTAACTGTTACCATTCCATCTAAAATATACATCTTAGCTTCAGATCCTAATGAAGCTGCTCCACACCACTTTAAAAATGAATCTAATTTAATAAATTCAGTATTGATTTTTATCTCAGTCATTTCCAATTAAATGCATATAAATACAGGTTTTATGCATTATCCTCCTATCTTAATAACCTTACTGGTACAACTAAATATTTAGCATTATCTGTATTTCTACACTTGATAACACATGGACTAACGTTAGAAGTCATTTCTAAAATTATATCATCACTCTCTATATTCTTAAGTACATCTAATAAATATCTTGAGTTAAATGCAATTTGAATTAAGTCTCCTTGCAAATTAATCCCCACTTCTTCTCTAACCTTTCCCAATTGAGAATTTGAGGTTATTATAATATTTTCTTCTTGTACATCTAACTTTATTAAATTTGTATTACTATCCTTAGCCATTAATGATGCTCTTTCAATACAATTTTGTAATTGTTGTTTTTTAACATCTATTGTTATTTTATGTTCTTGAGGAAGGAAGGATATATAATCTACGAACTTTCCTTCTAGTAATCTAGATATAACTTTAGTATTGTTTAGATTAAATAAAATTTGATTTTTAGTAAAAGTTATTTTTACTATTTCATCACTATCTTCTAATATTCTAGAAACTTCATTTAATGTTTTTCCTGGAATAACAACTTGTATATTATTATCATTGTCTAAAAACTCTGATCTTATAGCTAATCTATATCCATCTAATGCAACAAGATTTAAACTTCTATTTTTTACTTCAAATAAAATTCCTTGTAAAATTGGTCTTGTTTCATCTTGAGCTATAGCAAATGATGTCCCCCTAATCATACTTTTTAATATATTTTGAGGAACCTCTACTGATAACTCTTCATCTATCTCTGGTATTGTTGGATAATCTTCACCATTCATGTAAACTAGGTTAAACGTTGATTTCTCACAAGTTATTTGCATAATATCATTTTCTAATGTTTCTATAGTAACTTCTGAGTTTGGAAGTTTTCTTATTATTTCTCCAAATATTTTTGCATCTATTACTAACATCCCCTCTTCTAAAATGTTAGCTTCAACTTTAGTTTCAATAGATACATCTTTATCTGACCCTATTAATGTTAAACTGTTTCCTTTTCCAGTTATATATATTCCTTCTAGTATAGGCATAGTTGTTTTACCAGTTATAGCCTTACTAGCAATTGATATACCTTCGTGTAACTTCTGTTTTTCACATATAAACTTCATATAAAAACCTCCTTGAATTTATAAACATATAATATCAACAGAAATAATCATATATATAGATAAAATATATAGATAAATTATAATAATAATAGTAGTAGGGGCTGTTAATATGTTGATAAGCATAGCGAGCCCTCTAAAATACTAAAAAAATAATAAAAAAATATTGTGGATAAGTAAAGCAAAAAACAAATACCTTATCCACAGTATTAACAACTAATGCTATTTTTAATACTTATCCACAAATAATTCAATATACTTATGTACATCTGTTAGTTAATTTTGAGATAGCTTCTTAGTAATATCATTTACTGTATGTTGTAAGCTTTCATCTGTTTTTAGGTTATCAGATATTTTTTCATAAGCATGGATTACAGTTGTATGATCTCTACCACCAAATTCTTCACCTATTTTAGGTAAAGACATATCAGTAAGCTTTCTACTTAAATACATAGCAATTTGTCTAGGATAAGCTACATTTCTTGTTCTTCTTTGAGATTTTAGATCATCGACTCTTAAATTAAAGTAGCTTGCCACTACATCTTGAATAACATCAATAGTAACGTTTTTATTTTGTTTATTTGATATTATATCCTTAAGAGCTTCACTTGCTAATTCCACTGTTATTGGTCTATTAGTCAATGATGAATAAGCAACGATTCTAATTAATGCACCTTCTAGTTCCCTAATATTTGATTTTATTTTTGTAGCAATGTACACCATTACTTCATTTGCAACACTTAACTTTTCTACATCAGCCTTTTTCTTTAAAATAGCCATTCTAGTTTCAAAGTCAGGAGCTTGAATATCAGCAATTAAGCCCCATTCGAATCTTGAACGAAGTCTATCTTCTAGAGTTGGTATCTCTTTTGGTGGTCTATCTGATGATAGAATAATTTGTTTATTTGCATCGTGTAATTCATTGAAGGTATGGAAAAATTCCTCCTGAGTTCTTTCTTTTCCAGCAATGAATTGAACATCATCAATAAGTAGTATATCTACATTTCTATATTTATCTCTAAATTCTTGGTTTCTATCATCTCTAATAGCATTAATAAGCTCATTAGTGAATTTTTCAGAAGAGACATATACTACTTTTGCATTTGAATTATTTTGTAAAGCATAATGCCCTATTGCATGCATTAAGTGAGTTTTTCCAAGACCAACTCCCCCATATATAAATAGAGGGTTATATGCTTTGGCAGGAGCTTCAGCAACAGCTAAAGATGCAGCATGAGCAAATCTATTACTATTACCTATGACAAAGGAGTCAAAAGTATATTTAGGATTTAACGTACTAGACATTTCATCATTAACGTTAACTGCCGATTTATCTGTAATCTTTGGATTTTTTTCTTCCTTTTCTTCAACTTCTTGAAGGTCAGATTCAACTATAAAATTTACATCGTAAACCTTAGCACATGCAGCTTCTATAGAGTTTACAACTAAGTCCTTATATCTTTTATCTAATATATCTTGAGTAAAAGAATTAGGGACCATAATTTTTATAGTATTGGAAGATATAGAAATAGGTTCGCAGCTTTTGATCCAAGTATTAAAGCTTACTTCACTCATTTCACCTTTAATAATATTTAATGTTTTTTCCCATAATGATTTTAGATCATTACTCATTTTATATCCTCCATAAAAAAAATTTTAATATAAAAAATAATAGTTAATAACATAGTACTAACATATTTATTAACATGTTATACGAAGTGTTAATAAATATAATATAAATACTAACATGTTAATAATTATGTTGATAAAAAAATACAAATAGATTTATCCACAATATAATTATGTACAGTTTTCAACATTATTAACATGAGTAAAAGTCAATATATAAGCTAAAATTATATTAAACTATTATATAAGCATAGAAAAATCAAACAAGTTATTCACATTTTAATCCACAACTGTGGATAACTATACTTATAAACAGAATTATTCACAATACGTATTTATAATAACATAAGTTAAATACAGTATTCAATAAGTTATCCACAAATAATAATAGATAATTTTCAATTTTATCAACATAACTTGAAAATTATAGTCTATTGACATAAAAAGATGATATATATATAATGATAAGGTAAATCTAAAAATAGAAATTATAGTTTTTACTATAGAAATTAGAATATCAAAAGGGGGTGTAATGAAATGTTCATGACATACCAACCAAAAAAGAGACAAAGAAAAAAAGAACACGGATTCAGAAAGAGAATGAAAACTTCATCTGGAAGAAACGTTCTTAAGAGAAGAAGACAAAAAGGTAGAAAAAGATTAACAGCATAAGGGCCGCAGATAGTGGCCTTTTTTCTGCAGCATCAGAAAAAAGGAGTTTAAAATTTCTAATGGTGTACAGATTAAGAAAAAATAATGAATTTAAATTAGTTTATAGAAGAGGGAAGTCATTAGCTAATAATTTATTAGTTATTTATATATATAATAATAGAAAGAATAAATCAAGTGATGGCTCTACTTATAATAAAGTAGGAATTTCCGTAAGTAAAAAAGTAGGAAATAGCGTTGTTAGAAGCAGAAGTAAACGATTGATATCAGAAAGCTATAGACTAAACCAACAAAATATTAAAACTGGATATGACTTTGTTTTTATTGCAAGAAGTTCTATCAAGGGCAAGAGTTTCTTAGAAGTAGAGCAATCAATGAAAAAACTTTTTTCAAAGGCAGGCCTATATGAGAAATGAAAAAAATAATGTTAAAATCTATACATTTATATAGAAAATATATTTCGCCTATGAGACCACCAACTTGTATTTATGTTCCATCATGTTCAGAATATGCTATTGAAGCAATAACTAAATATGGGGCTTTAAAGGGTGGTTTTTTAGCTATAAAGAGAATTTTAAGGTGTCATCCATTTGCGAAAGGTGGATATGATCCGTTAAAATAAGGAGGTTACCACTAAATATGATGAAAATTTTACAACCAATAACTAATTTCTTAACAGTTATATTTGAAGGTATGCATGATATAATATTAAATCTATTTAATATGGAACCAAGTGGAGTATCGTATATACTAACTATTGCATTATTTACTATAATAATAAGATTATTAATTCTTCCTTTAAATATTAAAGCGAATAGATCTAATGCAAGATTACAAGAGATTCAACCAGAATTAGAGGCTATTAAAAAGAAATATGCTAATGATCATCAAAAAATGAACTTAGAATATTCAAAGTGTATGAAAGATAATAATGTTAGTATGTTTGGAGGATGTCTTCCAACATTATTACCATTACCAATACTATTTGCACTTTATTATGTATTTATGAATATAAATATTGATTCAGTAGTTAACCCATCATTCTTATGGATACCAAACGTATTTGAAAGAGATCCATATTTTATATTACCAATATTATCGTTTTTATCAACATACTTACCAAGTTTATTATTAACAAAATCTATGTCAGCAAATCCAAATGGACAACAAATGAACATGGGTACAATGAATTTAGTTATGGCAGGTATGATGGGATTCATGGCTATTAACTTTAATTCACTTCTTGTTATATACTGGGTAATTGGTGGAGTGATTCAAGGAGTTCAAACATATTTCTTAAATTATTTACCAGCGATGAAGAAAAAACAAGAGCTAGAAGAAACAGCAAAAAATAAAGTAATAGAAAATGCAAAAAAAGCTACACCAAAAACTAAGAAAAAGAAATAATAATTAAATATTATTAGGTGGTGATAAGGGTATGAAAACATTAGAGATGACAGGTAAAACTGTAGAAGAAGCATTAGAAAATGCTTTAAAGACTTTAAAACTAACTAAAGATAAAGTAGAATATGAAGTTTTAGAGGAAGGATCTAAGGGATTTTTAAATCTTATTGGAACTAAGCCAGCTAAAATCTTAGTTAAGGTTAAAAGAGATTATAAAGAGGAAGCTAGAAAATTCTTAAGAAGTATACTTGATAATATGAAAGTACAAGCAGAAATAAGAATTAAAGAAGAAAATGATATTATTTATATTAATCTAACAGGTCCTAAGATGGGAATAATTATAGGATATAGGGGAGAGACTTTAGATGCTCTTCAATATTTAGTTTCATTAGTAGTAAATAAAAATCATGATATTCCTTATAAAAAGGTAGTTTTAGATACTGAAAACTACAGAAAAAAAAGAGAAGAAACTCTAATTAGGGTAGCTCAAAAAACTGCTTATAAGGTATCTAAATCAAAGAGAGCCTATAGATTAGAACCAATGAATCCTTATGAAAGAAGAATATTACATTCAGCTTTACAGGATAATAAGTATGTTCGCACTTTTAGTGAAGGTGAGGAGCCTTATAGAAGAGTTGTAGTAGATATTAAAAAATAAAAATAAGAAAGCGATTTGCTTTCTTATTTTTTTATTTCTTAGGAAATAATCTTAAAGAAAATATATATTTTGACTTACTATAAATAGTTTTGTAAAATGAATATTAGTTAAAAGGTTATACTATAACATAGGCTTAGTTAAGTCAAGACAAGGAGGTTTGAAGTTGAAAGAATTTGATACAATTTGTGCTATATCTACAGCTATTGGCGAAGGTGGAATTGCTATTATTAGAGTTTCGGGAGAAAACTCTTTAAGTATTGTATCTAGGATATTTAAACCTAAAAATGGTAAAGATATTAAAGATATGAAAACTTATACTATGAGATATGGCCATATAATTGATATAGATACTAGTGAATTAATAGATGAAGTTATTATTAGCTATATGAAGGGTCCAAGAAGCTTTACTGCTGAGGATATAGTTGAAATAAATTGCCATGGTGGGGTTACATCTACTAATAAGGTTTTAGAAACTGTTATTAAGGCAGGAGCAAGATTAGCAGAACCAGGTGAATTTACTAAAAGAGCTTTTTTAAATGGAAGAATAGATTTATCTCAAGCTGAAGCTGTTATGGATTTGATAACAGCAAAAACTGAATTAGCTATGAAGTCAGCATTAATGCAAAGTAATGGTTTATTATCTCAAAAAATAAATAAGTTAAATGAATATCTATTAAATGTTTTAGCATTAATTGAATATGCAGTTGATTTTACTGAGGACGAAGAAGAAATAGACCCAAGTATACCTAGAAGAGTAAATGAAAGTTTAGAAAAAGCTATAGAAGATATAAATATATTACTTAAGAGTGCGGATGAAGGAAAGATAATAAGAGATGGGTTAAGCCTAGCTATAGTAGGTAAGCCTAATGTTGGAAAATCTTCTTTATTAAATGTTTTATTAAAAGAGAAGAGAGCTATTGTTACGGATATAGCAGGTACAACTAGAGATGTAATAGAAGAATATATTAATCTAGATGGAATACCAGTTAAAATTATAGATACAGCAGGAATTAGAGAAACAGAAGATGTTGTAGAAAAAATAGGTGTAGAAAAATCAAGAGAGAAAATAGCAGAAGCTGATTTAGTACTGCTTGTTTTAGATACATCTAGAGAGATAGATAATGAAGATAAAGAAATTATTGAGGTTGTGAAGAATAAAAAATCTATAGTTATCTTAAATAAAATTGATTTAGCTAATAAACTTGATGATAAAATATTAAAAGATTTTGAGAGTGTAATTAAAATATCAGCTAAAGAAGATGTTGGAATTGATGGCTTAAAAAATGAGATTAAGAATCTGTTCTTTAGTGGTAAAATAGATAGTGAGAGTTTAGTAATTTCAAATTCTAGACATAAGCAAGCTTTAATAAGAGCAGGAGAAAATTGTAATGAAGCTCTTACTAGATTAAATAATAATGAATATTTAGATTTAATTTCAATATTTGTTACATCAGCATTAAAAGCTTTAGGTGAAATAACAGGATCAGAATTAGATGAGGATTTAGTTAATAAGATATTTAAAGAATTTTGTTGTGGAAAGTAGGAGAAGATGAAATATGAAATATAAAGCAGGAGAATATGATGTAGTAGTTGTTGGTGCTGGTCATGCTGGATGTGAAGCTGCATTAGCATCAGCAAGAATGGGATTAAAAACATTACTTTGTACTACAAATCTTGATTCTGTAGCTATGATGCCATGTAATCCTAATATAGGTGGAACTGCAAAAGGACATTTGGTTAAAGAAATTGATGCATTAGGTGGAGAAATGGGGGTAAATATTGATAATACATTTATTCAGTCAAGAATGCTTAATACATCAAAGGGGCCAGCAGTACACTCATTAAGAGCACAAGCAGACAAAAAGAAATATCAATACAGAATGAAGAGTGTTTTAGAAAATGAAGAAAATTTAACTCTAAGACAATTAGAAGTAGTAGAGTTAGATGTAGAAGATGGAAAAGTAAAAGGTGTATTAACTAAAAATGGAGCTTATTTTAGTTCTAAGGCAGTTATATTAACAACAGGTACATATCTAAGAGCTAGAATAATTGTAGGGGATGTAACATATAATAGTGGCCCTAATGGATTAGCTGCTGCAAATGAATTATCACAATCACTAATTAATTTAGGGATAGAGCTTAGAAGATTTAAGACAGGAACTCCAGCTAGAATTAATATGAGAACAGTTGATTTTTCAAAAATGATAGAACAACCTGGAGATGAAAAAATAGTTCCTTTCTCTTTCTTAAGTGATGATATTACAAGAGATCAGGTTTCATGTTGGTTAACTTATACTAATGAAGAAACTCATAAGATTATTAGGGATAATATAGATAGATCACCAATGTATAATGGACTTATTGAGGGGGTAGGACCAAGATATTGTCCATCTATAGAAGATAAAGTAATGAGATTTCCTGATAGGGAAAGACATCAGTTGTTTGTAGAACCAGAAGGTGAAGACACTCAAGAAATGTATATAGGTGGAATGTCATCATCATTACCAGAGGACGTTCAAATAGCTATGTTAAGAACAGTTCCAGGACTTGAAAATGCAGAAATAATGAGAACAGCATATGCTATTGAATATGATTCAATTGATCCAACACAACTTAAACCTACATTAGAATTTAAAAACTTTGAAGGTTTATATGGAGCAGGACAATTAAATGGAAGTTCTGGATATGAAGAGGCTGCTAGCCAAGGTTTAGTAGCAGGTATAAATGCAGCTTTAAAAATAAAGGGTTTAGATCCTATAATATTAACTAGATCAGATGGATATATTGGAGTTTTAATAGATGATTTAGTAACTAAGGGAACTAATGAACCTTACAGAATGATGACAGCTAGAGCAGAGTATAGATTATTATTAAGACAAGATAATGCAGATTTTAGATTAACTGAAATAGGATATAAAGCTGGACTAGTAACAGAAGAGAGATATAAGAGATTTATTACTAGAAAGAATAATGTTGAAAGTGAAATTAAAAGATTAAAGGAACTTCAGATTACAAACAAAAAAGAAAATAATGATTTATTAATTTCTAAGGGATCTGTTGAACTAAAGAAACCAATTAGCTTCTATGAATTGATAAAAAGACCTGAGCTTGATTATTTTAATTTAGCCGAGTTAGATTTAGAAAGACCTAATTATAGTGAAGATATTGGAGAGCAGATTAATATAATAACTAAATACGAAGGATATATAACAAGTCAACTTGAGCAAGTTAATCAATTTAGGAAATTTGAGAAAAAATTAATTCCAGAAGATATTGATTACAAAGAAGTTAAGGGATTAAGAACAGAAGCAATACAAAAGTTATCAAATATAAGACCAATAAGCATAGGTCAAGCTTCTCGTATATCAGGAGTTTCTCCAGCAGATATTTCAGTATTATTAATTTACTTAGAACATCAATATAAGAAATAGATATGGAGGAACAATATATGAAATATTTTCAATTAATGAAGGAAGCTTCATCAGAAGTAGGAATTGATTTAACTGAAAATCAATATAATCAATTTATAACTTACATGAAACTTTTACAAGAGTGGAATGAAAAAATTAATCTTACTGCTATAACGGAAGATGAGGATGTTGTAAAAAAACACTTTATAGATTGTATAAAGGCTTTTAAATCAGATGCAGTAAAAAATGCAAAAACTATAATAGATGTTGGAACGGGAGCTGGTTTTCCAGGATTGCCTATTGCTATAATGAATCCAAATGTGAATGTAACATTATTAGACTCATTAAACAAAAGAATTAACTTTTTAAATAATGTTGTAGAAAAATTAGAATTAAAAAATGTTGTTACAATTCATTCAAGAGCAGAAGATGGAGCAAGAAAGAATGAATTAAGAGAACAATTTGATGTAGCTACTTCAAGAGCAGTTGCTAATATGGCTGTTTTATCAGAATTTTGTTTACCATATGTAAAAGTTAATGGATATTTTGTAGCATTAAAGGGGCCAGCTATTGAAAATGAAATATCAGAGGGAACAAAGGCTATTTCAACATTAGGTGGAGAATTAAAAAATATTATAGAAGTTAATATTGAAGAGTCAGATTTAAAGCATAATATAGTAGAAATAAAGAAAATTAATAAGTGTTCAAAGACGTATCCTAGAAAAGCTGGGACAATAAATAAAAAGCCAATAAAATAAAAGATTAATAATAAAAGTAGTAATAATTAGATAATATATTATAACAATAATTGATAATATAAAATATCAACATATTTTATTAATTTCTATTTAGAAAATTTGTAAATAAAAGAAGGAAATGGGCAAATAAAATAGAATTTAAAATTTATTAGATTAGATGTAACTAATTATATAAGGATGGGTTGGGTGAAGATGAATAGAGAAATTAGTAATGTGAAGGTGGATCAAATATTTCCGAATACTTATCAGCCAAGAAGATTTTTTAATGAAGAAGCATTAGTGGAGTTATCTGAATCTATAAAAGAGCATGGGATAATTCAGCCAATAACGGTTAGAAAAAGAGGAGATAATTTTGAATTAGTAGCAGGGGAAAGAAGATGGAGAGCTGCAAGAATGGCAGAACTTGAAGTCATTCCTTGTAATATTATAGAAATAACCGATGTAGAATCAGCAGAAATAGCTTTAATTGAAAATCTTCAAAGAGAAGATTTAAATTTTATTGAAGAAGCAGAAGCGTATTATAACTTAATTAATGATCATAAGTTTACTCAAGATCAATTAGCAAAGAGAATGGGGAAAAAACAATCAACTATTGCTAATAAATTAAGAATTTTAAAGCTTAGCTCAAAAGTAAGAGAGACTTGCATAGAAAATAAATTAACAGAAAGACATACAAGAGCATTACTATCATTACCTAATGAAGAATTACAGCTTAAGATAGTAGATAAGATTATTAAAAATTCTTTAAATGTTAAGGCTACAGAAGAATTAATAAATAGAGAACTATTAAAATTAGCAGGAGAAGAATTATCAGCGAAGGATTCAAAGAAAGTAAAAAGTATTTTTCCTTCTAAGCTATATGTTAATACTATAAAACAAATATTTGATAAATTTAATATACCAGCTGAATATAAAGTAAAAGAAGAAGAAGAAATAGTACAAATTATAGTATCTATACCAAAGAAGTAGTTGTAATATAATTTTAATTAAGTTTAGTAATGAGTATAATAATGAAGAGATATTATATTATTTGATTTATATTATTTTAATCAAAGCATATAAGATTTCTTCATTTTTTATTATGTTATTCTTTAAATATTATATAAAAGTATATATAATATTATTATGGGAAGGGGGGTGAAAGCTCTAAATAAGAGCTTTTTACATGAAGAAAGTCTGTATATTCAATCAAAAAGGTGGAGTTGGAAAAACTACAACTAATATTAATTTATGTGCATACTTAGCAATGGAAGGATATAAGGTACTAACAATAGATATAGATCCTCAAGGAAATACAACTAGTGGATTAGGACTAGATAAAAGTAGTTTAGAAATGTCTATATATGATGTTATAACATCAGATACACCTTTAAAAGATGTTATTCTTAAAAGTGAACTTATTCAAAATTTATATATAGCTCCTTCTACTATGGAATTAGCTGGGGCAGAAGTAGAAGTTATAGGAAAAGAAGGTAGAGAAGTTATCTTAGCTAATAAGATAAAGGAAGTTGAGGATGAATATGATTTTATATTAATTGATTGCCCACCTTCTTTAGGAGTTTTAACAATTAATGCGTTGACTTCGGTAGAATCAGTTTTAATCCCTATACAATGTGAATTTTATGCTTTAGAGGGTGTTGGTCAACTTATAAATACTATAAAATTAGTAAAGCAATCATTAAATAAAAAGATAGAAATTGAAGGCGTTGTAATGACAATGTATGATTATAGAACTAATTTAAGTAATGAGGTTTTTGCTGAAGTTAAAAACTTCTTTAAAGAAAAGGTATATAATACAACTATTCCAAGAAATATTAGATTAGCTGAGGCACCAAGTTTTGGACTACCAATTATGTTATATGATGAAAAGTGCAAAGGTGCAGAATCATATAGAAATTTAACTAATGAATTTTTAACTAGGCAATAAAAGTAGGTGATAGTATGAACAAGAAATTAGCATTAGGAAAAGGTTTAGGAGCACTAATACCAAATGATATAAATTCTAAAGAAGAAAACAAGCCATCTTCAATTTCTTTAAATTTAATAAAAAGCAATAATGAACAACCTAGAAAACATTTTGATGACGATAAAATTGCTGAATTAGCACAATCGATAAAAGAGCATGGTATTATACAACCTATAATAGTAAGCAAAAAAGATGATTATTATGTTATAGTTGCAGGAGAGAGAAGATGGAGAGCATCAAAGCTATTAGGCTTAAAGGAAGTTCCTGTAATAGAAATGGATTTAAATGATAAAGATGTTTTAGAAGTTTCTTTAATAGAAAATATACAAAGACAAGATTTAAATCCAATTGAAGAAGCTATTGCATATCAGAAGTTATTATCTGATTTTAGTTTAACACAAGATGAGTTAAGTAAAAGAATAGGAAAGTCTAGAGTAGCTATTAGCAATACTATTAGATTAATGTCCTTATCTGATACTGTTAAACAATATTTAATAGATGAAGTTATTTCTGAAGGCCATGGAAGAGCATTATTATCACTTACAGATGATAAATTACAGTGTGAAATTGCTCAAAAAGTAATAGATGAAAAGTTATCAGTAAGAGAACTAGAAAAACTAATAAAATTTCTAAAAGCTAAGAAAAATCCTAAGGAAATTAAAAAGGAAATTAATCCTTATTATAGAGATGTTACAGAAAGACTTCAAAATTACTTTGGAACAAAAGTAAATATTAGTAGTAAAAATAATAAAGGAAAAATTGAAATAGAATATTATTCTGAAGAGGATTTACAAAGAATACTTGAAATAATTAATTTATAATGTTTCACGTGAAACATTATATAGAAAGTTATTTTATGTTTCACGTGAAACATTATTAATATTTTTTAATTTTTTAGAAAGGGGTATAATGAAGTGGAAAACTTAATTAATATAATAAATCAAAATATAGCTTATATTGTAATAGGATTATCAGCATCGATATTAGTACTTCTAATTATAATAATAACCTTAATTATATCTAATAAGAAACTTAAAAAAAGATATAAGAGGTTAATGAGAGGAGTTACTAGTAAAAACTTAGAAGAATTAATAAACTCAAAATTAGATGAAATAGAAAAGACAGTTGTTAAGGCTGATAAAGCGATAGATGAGTGTAAAGTTATAAGAGAAGAAATGAAAAGTTGTGTAAATAAAGTTGCAATAATGAGATATAAAGCTTTTGCTGATGTAGGAAGCGATTTAAGTTTTTCTATAGCTATACTTGATTCTTATAATGATGGTGTTATAATAACAGGAATATATTCTAGACAAGATAGTATTACATATGCTAAGCCGGTTGATAAGGGCATATCAAGATATGATTTATCAGAAGAAGAAATACATGTATTAAATGAGGCAATTAATAAAAAATAATAGTAAACATATATTATAAATAGAATTTGAAAGTAAAAAGGGAGATATTATACTAAAAAAATAGTAAATATCTTCTTTTTAATATATAAAGTATAAAAATATATATTTTCATATTGTTAACTTATAATAAATTCTATTTTAAAAAGTAATTAAGTTAAGTTATATACTTTATTAATAAATAAAAGTATTCCTTTAGATATACAGTTAGCTAATGATACCACCGTATAAAGACGAGTGTTTTGTAAAATTAAAAACTCATAACTACCTGATATATTAACAATACCTTTAATACTTAAATCACCTATAGGAGGTAAATCTTTATTAACAGCTGATCCAGGATAAATAGGATCATTATCTATAAATACCTTACCGATATTATTAGTAAGTCCTAATGAGGAATCTATTGCAATTATATAAGGATTAGTAAAGTTGTTATATATTTTATTAGTAATATTAACTATATTTTTTGAATGAATAGGTGTTTCTAATGAACCGTATATAAATATATTTAAATTATTATACTTATATAATGCTTTTTTCACTTTATATCCTACTAATGGCCCTAAAGAATCACCAGTACATCTATCTGTTCCGATACAAATAAAAATTATATCTCTTCCAGAATTATAAATACTATATAAATTATTAAATAAAAAATTTCCTATATCTATATATGAATTTGGTGAAAAGGAATCAATTGGAAAAATATCTTTGTTCATAAAAAACCTCCCTAATATCTTATTATTAACATTAAGGAGAATTTATATTCATATATAATTATTTAAGTATTTTATAAATAGAATCTATAGTATATTTAATATCTTCAATAGTATTAAAATAGCTTAAGCTTAATCTTATAGTTCCGCTTGGAAAGCTACCAATAGTTTTATGAGCTAATGGAGCACAATGCAAACCAGATCTATTTTTAATAGAAAAATCGTTATCTAAAGTAAATGAAAGTTCTGCTGTATCCATTAAAGGAGAATTAAAAGACACACAAGATGTATGATTATTAATATTAGATTCACTTTCGTATAATATTATATTATTAATATTCCTAAGTTCTGAAACTAAAAATTTTCTTAGGTAAGTATTTTTCTCATAAATTGTACTCAATCCTTCTGAATTAATAAACTTAATTCCCTCTAATAATCCTACTATTCCAGGCATATTTAGTGTACCAGATTCAAACTTATCTGGTAGAAAATCAGGTTGAGTTAAGGAGTGTGAAAGACTACCAGTTCCCCCTAAAATATACGGATTACATATGTTATTTAAATCATCATTAATTATAAATCCACCAATTCCTTGAGGACCAAATAGACTTTTATGACCAGTAAAAGCTAAAGCACCTAAATTATTATCTTTAAAGTTAATGTCAAGTACTCCAGCCCCTTGAGCAGTATCAATAATAAGATATATATTATACTTTTTACATATATTACTTATTTCGCTTAAAGGTTGAATACTTCCAGTAACATTTGAAGCTTGAGTTAGAATTAAAAATTTAGTATTTTTTTTTATAGCTACTTCGATATCCTTTGAATTAATAAAACCAAATTTATCAGCTTTCACTATAGATAACTCAATAATATTATTATTTTTTAGATTTATTAAAGGTCTAATGACAGAGTTATGTTCCATGGAAGATGTAATAACATGATCTCCTTTTCTTACACAGCCATTAATTAAAATATTTAGAGATGTAGTTACATTGTTTGTGAATATAACATTTTCTATTTTATCGAAGCCAAAAAAATTAGCTATAGATTCTCTAGCTTCTAATAATAACCTATTAGCTTGCATTCCATTATAGTGATTAGAACGTCCAGGATTTCCACCTATATTAACTAAAAAATTATATATAGCATTAGTTACATTAGTTGGCTTAGGGAAAGTAGTGCTAGCATTGTCTAAATATACATTTTTCATAATTAACTCCTTTATAAACTGCGTTTAAATATAACAAAATTATATAATATATTATCTTCATTTACAAAAATATATATAATATAATTAGTTTATAAATAAAGGTAAAGGAGAAAGATATGAAATATTACATTATAGTTTTTAAAAATACTTTAGAGGCAATGAATGGAGAAAAGAATTTAAAAGAATTAAATTATGATTTTAAAATGATGCCAACACCAACTGCAATAACACAAAGTTGTGGTATTTGTATTAGGATTGAGAATAAAATATACATAGATGAAATAATAGATAGGAATATTATTATATATAAAAACATCTATATAAAAGAAGAGAATGCTTTTAAAAAAATAAAATAGAGGTGTTATAAATGATGAATAATTTACTGTTAATAACAACAACTGTAAATGAGTCTGGAAAAGTTTCATTTAGCTGGAGTTGGGATAAGTTTTTAGATAAAATTTTTTTATTAGTAGATGATATAATTACAAAAGGATTATCACTTATTTTATTAGTAATAACAGTTTATTTAATTATAAAAATAGGAAATAAGTTAATAGATAAATTTGTTACTAATCAAGCTAATAGTAGGCTAAGTTTTTCAATGGATAAGCAAAAAGCATTAACTGTTGGAGGAATATTAAAAAGTACATTAAAATATGGAGTATACATAGCAGCAGCAGCTATTATTATAGGTAGTACATTTCAGGTTTCAGCAGGTGTTTTAAGTGCTATAGGTTTTGTAGTAGGTATTGGAGCTCAAAGTTTGGTGAAAGATGTTATAAATGGATTTTTCATTATATTTGAAGATCAATATGGTGTTGGTGATTATATAAGCATTGGTGAATTTAGTGGAGTAGTTGATAACATAGGAATTAGATCCACAGTATTAAGAGATTTTAGTGGAGATATACATAATTTCCCAAATGGTTCTATAACAGAGGTTACAAATCATTCAAGGGGAGATATGAGGTTTATAGTAGATGTAGAAATTGCTTATGAAGAAGATATAGATAATACTATAAAAATAATAGAGAAAACTTGTAAAGATTTTGAGGAAAGTAATAAAGAAGATTTAAGAGGTGAAATTGAAGTTTTAGGAGCTATTTCATTAAATGCATCTGGAGTTACTATAAGAGCAGTAGGAAAATCAAAACCTATGTCTCAATGGAAATTAGAAAGAGAGCTAAGAAAGGATATAAAGTTTGCGTTAGATAAAGCGCATATTGAAATTCCTTATCCAAAGACACAAATTATTAAAAATAAAGATAATTAAAATGGAGGGATATTTATGTTAGAGAATTTTGATTTAGGTGATATTGTAGAAATGAAGAAGCAACATCCTTGTGGTAGTAAAGAATTTGAAATAACAAGGTTAGGTGCAGATATAAAGATAAAATGTACTGGATGTGGAAGAATAGTAATGCTTCCTAGAAGTAAATTTCAAAAGGATGCTAAGAAAAAAGTGAATTTATAACAATTTAAATTATGTATTGCAAATAATATTAATAAATGTTAAAATATTTAATTGTAATCCCTGCTGTGTAAAGCACAGCCAAAGTCCGAGGGGAGGAGGTGAAAATGATGAGAAAGTACGAAACTATATTCATACTACACCCATCATTAGACGAAGAAGCTTGCAAGGCTGCA